>NZ_JBFUKW010000037.1:0-49247 GCF_056400665.1 Variovorax sp. P5_A3
TCAATCCCGCCAAGTCCGAAGACCTTTTTCTCCGCCTCCTCCGACCCCCCCTCACCACCCCACCAGGGAAGCAGCACGACGAGTCGTTTTCAGCTGAGCCTTGGATTATGACGCGTTTTTGGCGCCTTCATCAACCCTGGCAAACTTTTTTTCGTACCAGTCTCATTGACGCGCCGTGCGGATGTTTGCAGGGAGTCCCTGAGGCCAGCTTGTACGGAACGGATTGATATCAAGTCCGCCACGACGCGTGTAACGCGCATGCACTGCCAGCTTTGTCGGCTGGCAGTGGCGCCAGATGTCCATGAACATGCGTTCCGCGCAGGGCTCGTGAAACTCGTTGTGATTGCGGAAGCTGACGATGTACGCAAGCAGGCCCGCCTGATCAATCTGCGGACCGCTGTAGCGGATCTGCACGCTCCCCCAGTCAGGTTGCCCGGTCACCAGGCAATTGCTCTTGAGAAGACGACTGGTCAGGGTCTCCGTCACGGGCGCCTGCGTAGCATCGCTCGAGAGCAGTTCGGGCGCGGGCTGATAGCGCGTGCACTCGATGTCGAGGCGATCCAGATCCAGGCCATCGAGTTCGTGAACAGATTCGCGATCGAAATCACTCGGCGCGACGAGCTTGACGCCAACGCTCGCCGACCGATCGCTGCCGCGCCAGACCGCCTCGCTCAAATCCGCGCGGAGGCGCTCGCGCACGGCCTCCGCATCGGCGAAGACCGTGCTGTTGAAGCTGTTGAGATAAAGCTTGAACGACTTGCTCTCCACGATGTTGGGCGTCTCGCAGGGCACGGTGAAGTGCGCGATCGCCAACTGAGGCTTCCCGCGCGCGTTGAGCCAGCTCAACTCGAAGGCTGTCCAGAGGTCCGCACCGAAGAATGGCAGCGCGGTCCCAGTGATGCCCATGGCTGCGCGCTGCGTCGAGCGCGGAATGGGAAACAGCAGGCTGGCGTCGTAGTGGTCGACATAAGCCGAAGCTCGTCCCAGTTGCGACTGTTCGGGAGTGTTATCGAGGCTCATGCGCGCTTTCGGCAGTCTGCAGGAAGGGGACCATATGGTGAAGAAGGATCTGGACCACCTGGGGTGGCAAGTCGTGGCCCATGCCCGGCACGGCGACAAAGCGTGCACCTGGGATGCGCCGTGCAGTGTCCTGGCCGCAGGCCATGGGAACCAGTGGATCGGCTTCTCCGTGCACCACCAATGCTGGAGCGGCGATCCGCTCCAGCACCGACGCACGGCCGCTGTCCGCGCCGATGGCCAATATCTGACGCACGACCCCTGCGGGACGATACGCACGGCGCAACGCGCGGGTGATGCGATCGGCCAGTACCTTGTCGTCCTGAGGATAGGCCGGGCTGGCAATCAACCGGACAAAACCAAGGCCATGCGCCACGAGCGCCGCCTCGGTTCTGCTGGGTGGCCGCCGGATGAGGGCCGCCGCCACGTCGGGCCGTGGCCCCGGCAGATGGCGCGCGCCGCTCGAACTCATGACGCTGACCAGGCTCGCCATCCGTTGGGGCGCACTGGCGGCAAGCCTCTGCGCGATCATTCCGCCCATCGAGACGCCGACCACGTGGGCGCGACGGATGCCCAATGCGTCCAAGACACCCAGTGCGTCGTCTGCCATGTCTTGCAAGGTATAGGCTGAACGCACCGGCAAGCCGATGCGCTGCCGCACGCTCTGCCAGATGAGGTTGCCGGTGCCCGCTTCGTCGAAACTCTGGCTCAGGCCGATGTCCCGGTTGTCATGACGCACCACGCGGAATCCGGCGTCGATCAGCGCCTGCACGAACTCGGCAGGCCAGGCGATCAGTTGCATGCCGAGGCCCATGATGAGAAGAATCACCGGCCGGCCTTCGCCGCCGCTGTCCTCGACTTCGATCTGGATACCGTTGGCGGTGATCTTCATGGGGCTTCCGGACTGATGAGATTCAGGTGAACTCGCGCTCGCGGAGCCACTTCGTCGCGACCCACTTTTCGCCCACAAGCACCGGTGCTCCGCCATGCAGCGTGCGCGTCGCAGGATCGGGCCGGTCGTAGCTGAAGAACACGCCGGTTCCTCGCTTGGGGGCGACTTCGAGCCCGACGTCTGGGAAGGTGGTCCCTCCGCCTTGCTCGGGTTCCTGAAGGTACATGACGAGCGTCGCCACCCGTTGGCCGCCACGACGCAGGATGGTCGGCGTGCCAGGCTCTCCCGGGTCGAAGTAATCGTAGTGCGGGCGATATTGGGCGCCTGGCGAATAGCGCAATATCTGCAATCCTTCGCCGAACTCGAGTGGCCATTGCAGAAGGGTGGCCAGGCGCTGCTCCAGCCGCGCGACGATCGGGTTTTCGCCGCGCTCGAAGAACATGCCGTCGCTGGTCCGGTCGACGTTGAGCGCTTCTCCGCCCGTCTGCGTTTCGACCGTAAGCGAGCGTGCAAGTCGCAGGCGCGCGGCGGCGATCAGCGCCTCGCATTCCTCGTCGGAGACAAGATCACCGAAAACGATCACACGCGGGTGCCGCATCGTCTGAAGCACCTGGACCCGGCGATCGCCGACATCGATGTAGAGCGGCGAGCCCGACAGGTCCGGGCCAGGCATGGTCTTTTGCGGCTCTGCGACAGCGGCAATGCCTGCCGCCCTTGCCTCGATCTCGGCCAGGGCAGCATCCGCCACGTTGTCGTGCCAACCCGCTGCGCGCATCGATGCGCGAAGGCTCGGCACCGAATGGCCGGCCGCGAGCTGGGCCACGACCCACTCGCGCAATTCGGGACTGATTTCCTGACCCAGACTCATGCGGATCTCCGTCGAAATACGAGGCGCTCGGGCTTCGACGCACTCGCATCGAACCTGTAGCCCTCAAGGTCAAACTTCTCCAGCGCCTTGGGCGTGACGGCCTTGTGCAGAACAGCCCAGCGCGCCATCAGACCGCGCGCCCGCTTGGCAAAGAAGCTCACGATCTTGTAGCCGCTCGCATCGCCCTTGACGCCTGTGCCGCCCTTCCATTCCTGAAACACGCATTCGACCACGCGCGCCTTGAGCACCGACTGGTCGACGGATTTGAAGTATTCCTGCGAGGCCAGGTTGATGACCACGGGCGTGCGGTCGGCGGCCAGCCGATCGTTGAGGTGCCCCGCAATGCGCGGGCCCCAGAATGCATAAAGGTCCTTGCCATGTCGATTGGCGAGTTGCGTCCCCATCTCCAGACGATAAGGCTGCAGGAGGTCGAGCGGTCGCAACAGACCGTAAAGCCCACTCAGGATGCAGATGTGGTCCTGCGCCCACGCCAATTGCGCCGCGCTCAGCGTCTTGGCGTCGAGACCTCCGTAGACGTCACCGTCGAAGGCCAGGACTGCCTGCCTGGCGTTCTTCGCCGTGCCTTTGGAGGCCCAGACGGCATAGCGCGCCACATTGAGTGACGCCAGCTTGTCCGAAAGGTGCATGAGTTCGGCGATCTGCTGGGGCGACTTCTCGCGCAGGATCTTGATCAATTCGACAGACGGACCCCTCGGGCCCTCGAAGTGGGGACGTGTGGCAGGCACCGTTTCGGGCACCGCGGTGTCGTAGTCCAGTGACTTGGCAGGTGAAAGCAGAAAGAGCATCGTTGAATTATCTGCGGCAAGGCGTCCGCCCCAGCGAGCCGGGCGTGGCCTTCCACAGTCGAATAAAATCATTGCCACCTCCACCCCCCAAGCGGCATCCTGCGGGATGCCGTTCGTCTTTGTACCGCCATGAGCGACACCCTGCCCCAACCCGGCCTCGAAAGCCTTTCCAAATCCTTCGAACCCGTTGCCATCGAGGCGCACTGGGGGCCCGAGTGGGAGCGGCGCGGCTATTCGGCCGCCGGTTTCCGCGGAACGCAGGAGGCCAAGGACGGCGCGCCCTCCTTCGCGATCCAGTTGCCGCCACCGAACGTGACCGGCACGCTGCACATGGGACACGCGTTCAACCAGACCATCATGGACAGCCTCACGCGCTACCACCGGATGGCGGGCGACAACACCCTCTGGGTGCCGGGCACCGACCACGCCGGGATCGCGACGCAGATCGTCGTCGAGCGCCAGCTGCAGGAACAGAAGACCAGCCGCCACGACCTGGGCCGCAAGAATTTCGTCGCCCGCGTCTGGGAGTGGAAGGAAAAGTCGGGCAACACCATCACCAACCAGATGCGTCGCATGGGCGATACGGTGGATTGGAGCCGCGAATACTTCACCATGGACGACAAGCTCTCGAAGGTCGTCACCCAGACCTTCGTGCAGCTCTATGAAGAGGGCCTGATCTATCGCGGCAAGCGCCTGGTGAACTGGGACCCGGTGCTCAAGACCGCAGTGAGCGACCTCGAAGTCGAGAGCGAGGAGGAAGACGGCTTCCTCTGGCACATCGCCTATCCGCTCGAAGACGGCTCGGGTTCGCTGACGGTTGCCACCACCCGGCCCGAGACGATGCTCGGCGACGTCGCCGTGATGGTGCATCCGGAAGACGAGCGCTACAAGCACCTGGTCGGCCACCGCGTGAAACTGCCGCTGGTCGACCGGTTGATCCCCGTGATCGCCGACGACTATGTCGACAAGGAATTCGGCACCGGCGTGGTCAAGGTCACGCCGGCGCACGACCACAACGACTATGCCGTGGGCCTTCGCCACGCCCTCCAGGTGATCGGTGTGCTGACGCTCGACGCCACCATCAACGACAACGCCCCCGAAAAGTACCGCGGTCTCGACCGCTTCGTTGCGCGCAAGGCGGTGGTGGCCGACCTCGAAGCGCTCGGCCTGCTGACTGAAACCAAGAAGCACAAGCTCATGGTGCCGCGCTGCGCGCGCACTGGTGCCGTGGTCGAACCGATGCTGACCGATCAATGGTTCGTCGCCATGACCAAACCCGATGCCAACGGCCAGTCCATCGCGCAGAAGGCCATCGATGCGGTCCGCTCCGGCGAAGTGAGCTTCGTCCCCGAGAACTGGGTCAACACCTACAACCACTGGATGGAAAACATCCAGGACTGGACGATCTCCCGGCAGCTCTGGTGGGGCCACCAGATTCCGGCCTGGTACGACGAGGACGGCAAGGTCTACGTCGCGCAGAGCGAAGCGGAGGCCCAGGCACAGGCGCCGGGCAAGTCGCTCCGGCGTGACGAGGACGTGCTGGACACCTGGTATTCGTCGGCGCTGGTGCCCTTCTCTTCCCTGGGCTGGCCCGAGAAGACGCAGGAACTCGACCTCTACCTGCCTTCGAGCGTGCTTGTCACGGGCTACGACATCATCTTCTTCTGGGTCGCCCGGATGATCATGATGACCAGGCATTTCACCGGCAAGGTGCCCTTCAGGCATGTCTACATCCACGGCCTGGTACGGGATTCGCATGGCAAGAAGATGAGCAAATCCGAAGGCAACGTGCTCGACCCGGTCGACCTGATCGACGGCATCGCGCTGCCCGAACTGCTCGAGAAGCGCACCCAGGGCTTGCGTCGCCCCGAGACGGCGCATGCCGTGCGCAAGAACACGCAGAAGGAGTTTCCCGAGGGCATTCCCGCCTTTGGTGCGGATGCATTGCGCTTCACCTTCGCGTCGCTCGCTTCGCTGGGCCGCAGCATCAACTTCGACCCCAAGCGCTGCGAGGGCTACCGCAACTTCTGCAACAAGCTCTGGAACGCCACCCGGTTCGTGCTGATGAACTGCGAAGGCCAGGACTGTGGCGTGCGGGAACACACGAAGGAAGAATGCGCCGTCGGCGGGCCGGCCCATGGCTATCTGAGGTTCAGCCAGGCCGACCGGTGGATCGTCTCGCAACTGCAGCGCGTCGAGGCCGAGGTGACGAAGGGCTTCGAGGAATACCGCCTCGACAACGTCGCCAATGCCATCTATCAGTTCGCCTGGGACGAGTTCTGCGATTGGTACCTCGAGATCGCCAAGGTCCAGATCCAGCAAGGCGACGACGCGCAGAAGCGCGCCACGCGCCGTACGCTGATCCGCACGCTCGAAACCCTGCTGCGACTGGCGCATCCGGTCATTCCGTTCATCACCGAGGAGCTCTGGCAGAAGGTCGCGCCAGTCGCCGGCCGCGCTGGCGAGTCGGTGATGGTTGCGGCCTACCCGAAGAGTCAACCGGACAAGATCGACGAGGCCGCCGAAACGCAGGTCGCGCGGCTCAAGTCGCTGGTCGACGCCTGCCGCACGTTGCGCGGCGAGATGAACGTCTCGCCCGCGACGCGTCTGCCGCTTTACGCAGTCGCCGACGATGCGGCGAGCGGCGCCTTCCTTCGCGATGCGGCCCCTGTGCTCCAGGCGCTGGCGAAGCTCAAGGAAGTGAAGGTCTTTGACGATGAAGCCGCATGGTCTGCGGCCGCCGAAGCTGCACCGGTGGCCGTGGTCGGCGACGTCCGCGTCTGCCTGCACATGGAAATCGACAAGGCCGCGGAAAAGGTCCGCATCGGCAAGGAGCTCGCGCGCGTCGAAGGGGAGATCGTCAAGGTCAACGGCAAGCTCGGCAACGATGCCTTCGTCGCCAAGGCGCCGCCGGCAGTGATCGAGCAGGAACGCAAGCGCCTGGCAGACTTCAGCGCCACCGTCGAGCGGTTGCGCGACCAGCTTGTGAGGCTCGGCTGACAGACGGCGAACCCGGTGGCCTTTAGTATGCGGAGTCCGGCGTTCGGTACGCCGCACTCTTCCGATTCACCTCCCTTGATCTGACGAAAAGCCCATGTCCACTTCCCCGACGCGCATTCGCAAGGCCGTGTTCCCCGTAGCCGGCTTTGGTACCCGTTTCCTGCCCGCCACCAAGGCGCAGCCCAAGGAAATGCTCCCGGTGGTGGACAAGCCCCTGATCCAGTACGCGGTCGAGGAAGCCTATGCCGCGGGCATCCGCGACATGATCTTCGTGACCGGGCGCAACAAACGCGCGATCGAGGACCACTACGACACCGCCTATGAGCTCGAAATGCAGCTCGAAGCCAGCGGCAAGCGCGAACTGCTCAACATCGCCCGCTCGGTCATGCCCGACGACATGACCTGCTCCTACGTGCGTCAGCCCCGCATGCTCGGCCTGGGCCATGCCGTTCTGTGTGCGGAGCATCTCGTCGGCAACGAACCCTTTGCGGTGCTGCTGGCCGACGACTTGATGGTCGGCCCGGACGGCGGCGAGCCGATCCTCGCGCAAATGACGCGCGCCTTCGCCAAGCTGGGCAGTTCCGTGCTGGCGGTGCAGGAGGTTCCGCTGGAGCAGGTCAAGCGCTACGGCATCGTGGCCGGCGATGTCGTCGAGGACGGCCTGGTGAAGGTCAATCGCATGGTCGAGAAGCCGAAGCCGGAAGACGCGCCCTCCCGCCTCGGGGTCGCCGGCCGCTACATCCTCACACCCGGTGTGTTCAACGAAATCCGGAATCAGCCCAAGGGCGCCGGCGGCGAAATCCAGCTGACCGACGGCATCGCCGCGCTGATGAAGAAGGAATCGGTCTACGCCTATTCCTACAAGGGCATCCGCTATGACTGCGGAAGCAAGGAAGGCTTCCTGCAGGCCACCGTCGAACTGGCGCTGGCCCACCCCGAGGTCGGCGGGCAGTTCCGCGACTACCTCAAGAGCCTGGAGCTGTAGGCGAGTCGACCAGCGGATCGAGGAAGCGAAGGAGTTCCTCGTCGCTGATGGGTGTGAGCGGCAGGCCGAACACATCCTTCAGGGAGGCGATCAGCGCCTGAGTCCACAGGGCGTTCACTACGACGCCAAGATGGTGATCGCCGAGGAGGAGATTGTTGGGCTCGTCCCCGGCTGTATTCGTGATGCGAAGCTTCGGCCCAACGGCGAAGGTCTTGTAGGCGGGCGCGCCAGACGCATCGCGTGAGCCCCATCGCCTCTCGAACCAAGCCAGGTCATCGAAAAACGCCAAGCGCGGGTTGCCCGCGGCAATTTCGCGAATCGCCGAGTTGAACCTCAAAAGGGCGGCCCGGATGTTGGCCGTGTCCTTTGCGGACCGCCAGCGGTTGAAATTGGCCGGGTCGTCCGCTTCGTTCGGGATGCCCACCAGCAGGATGCGCGTCGACGGATGTGAGGCGTGGATCAGTTCGACAGCCTTGCGAATCTCGCCCGTGCAATAGGTGAGAGTCTCGAGCACTTCAGGGGCCAACGGATCTTTCGCCTGCGTATCCAACTGGCCGGCCCAGTTGTTGACGCCGATTCGAATCACCACGACGCCGCGTGTCCATCGCTCAGGATCCTCATTCATCAGTTCGACGAGACGGGGGGCTTGGCGGAATCGACCGCCCATGAGGTTCTTGCAGGCGGCACCTGAGTTCGCAAAGTTGTAGAGGTAGTCCTCTTTCCGTGGCGCTCGACCGCCATTCAGGCCCAGCCATTCGCGCGCGCGCGCTACGACGCCCGCGCGGCCCCAGCGAACCCAAGGCCCCAAATCCAACTCCTGGCCTCTCAGGCGGGCCAGCACCTCCGTCCATTGGAAGGTGCGTGCACGCCGAGGGCCACCGCGCTCGTTCGAGGTTGCCGGGAACCAGTCGTAGTCCTGGTATGACTGGCTGTTGGAGTCCCCCAATACCGCGAGCGGAATCGAAGCCGAAGGCGGGTTGGGATTCTTCGGGGTCGAACCCATTCCATCGCTCCAGATCGTCAACGTGAAAACCACGGCCATCGCGGCCAGCACAACAGCCACGGCGGCAGTGCGGCTGCGTCGTTTCATGACAGCAAATCGTCAGCGACGGCGAAGAACGTGGATGAAATCGGTGCCGATGGTTTGCTGCTCCACCAGATCGTTGCCGGTCTGTCGCGCGAAGGCCTGGAAATCGCGGACCGACCCTGCATCCGTGGACACCACTTTCAGCAATTCGCCGCTCTGCATTTCATTGAGCGACTTCTTGGCCTTCAGGATGGGCAGCGGGCAATTAAGGCCGCGCGTGTCGATTTCTTTGTGGATGTGCATTGCGTGTTCCTCGCGGGCAGGAATTCTAGGTGGCTGCCGCGTCGGGCATGGGCGCGGCCGGACGCGGCCACTCCATGAACTGGGGCTCGTGGCCGCGCGTGCGCAGCCAGTCGGCCAGGGCATAGCCCGTGCCGGCCGGCCAGCACCGGAGCGCTTCAAGGTCGTAGAGCCGATAGTCGACCAGTTCGGGCGAGAGTTTCACTTCGCCGTCGGCGACCGCATGGTAGGCAATGATCACCTGGTTCATGCGCTGGAAGTCGTAGACCCCGACGAGGTTCAAGGCGCTCGCATCGAGGTTCGTTTCCTCCTTGATCTCGCGCGCGATGCCCTCCTGGGGTGTTTCTCCGGCCTCCATGAAGCCGGTGATCAGGGCGTACATCTTGTGCGGCCAGGCGGCATTGCGTGCCAGCAGCACCTGACCGCGGTATTCGATGATCGCGGCCAGCACGGGCGTCGGATTGTTCCAGTGCGTCCAGCCGCAGGAAGTGCAGCGCAGGCGCGACTTCGGACCGCCGTCTTCCTGCAGTTCGATATGGGCCAGCGGCGTCGCGCAGACAGTGCAGAACTTGTAGTTGCTCATGGTGATCAGGCGGGAAACACGCCGGTCGACAGGTAACGGTCGCCACGGTCGCACACGACGAAGACGATGGTCGCGTTCTCGACGGTCTTGGCAATCTCCAGCGCCACCCACAGCGCGCCCGCAGCGGAGATGCCGGCGAAGATGCCTTCTTCGCGGGCCAGCCTGCGGCACATTTCTTCGGCGTTGTCCTGGCTGACGTTCACGACCTGGTCGACCCGGCTGGGGTCGTAGATCTTGGGCAAGTACTCCTCAGGCCACTTCCGGATGCCCGGTATGCGCGACCCTTCGTCCGGCTGCGCGCCGACGATGCGCACTGAAGGATTCTTTTCCTTGAGGAAGCGCGAGACGCCTGTGATGGTCCCGGTGGTGCCCATGGCACTCACGAAGTGCGTGATGCGCCCCTGCGTATCGGCCCATATCTCGGGACCGGTGGTTTCGTAGTGAATGCGGGGGTTGTCAGGGTTGGCGAACTGATCGAGTACGCGGCCCTTGCCCTGATGCACCATCTGCTCGGCCAGGTCCCGGGCGTATTCCATGCCGCCGCTCTTGGGTGTGAGCACCAGTTCGGCACCGAAGGCCTTCATGGTCTGGGCACGCTCGACGGAAAGGTCCTCCGGCATGATCAGCACCATGCGGTAGCCCTTGATGGCCGCGGCCATGGCGAGGGCGATGCCCGTGTTGCCCGAGGTCGCCTCGATCAAGGTATCGCCGGGCTTGATCTCGCCGCGCTCCTCGGCACGCTTGATCATCGAGAGGGCCGGCCGGTCCTTGACTGAGCCGGCAGGGTTGTTGCCTTCGAGCTTGCCAAGAATCACGTTGCCGCGCTTCGCGTTGGCAGCCGCATCGATGCGCTGCAGCGCGACCAGGGGCGTCTTGCCGATCGCGTCTTCAATCGTCGGGTATTGCATGGTCCCACTGTGCCATAATTTTGGGCTGCCTTCCTTCCGTGCCCGGGTGGTGAAATTGGTAGACGCAGGGGACTCAAAATCCCCCGCCGCAAGGCGTGCCGGTTCGATTCCGGCCCCGGGCACCACGGCTCCCATGCCGTGGATTCAACGGAAGCACGCAATGACGACGTACCTTCTTGCGTCGCGCGATCAATCCGCAACGCGATGCGGAGAAGGCAATGGCCGACTGGTCGCTGCAGCCGCAGGAAGCATCAGCCCACAGGCGTTGAGGAACCCGACCGAAGCCCCGTCTCCACCGTCGGATGGCGCAGGCGCACGCGCAGTTCGCGCTTCAGCCGGGCGTTGTCGAGCCGCCGCGATTCACCCATGAAGCTCAGCAGCGAGAGCGGAAGCTGCGTCTGCGCTTCCTCCCGCGCGATGCGTGGCGGCAGCGGGAGGCCGTACAGGCGGGCAGCAAGGTCGACGTAGTCGCCCATCTTGAGGTCGCTGTCGTCGCTCGCATGGAATATGCGCTGGGGTCCGCCACGCCACAGTGCGGTCACGCAGGCGCGCGCGAGGTCGTCGGCGTGGATGTGATTGGTATAGACGTCGTCCTCCGCGCGAAGCACCGGCGTCCCCTTCTTGATCCTCTCGCGCGGGGTGCCCCCTTCGCGGTCCGGCGCGTAGATGCCGGGAATTCGCAGGATACGGACGGACACGCCCGCGCGACCCAGCCAGCGGACGGTTCGCTCCGCGTCGACGCGTCGATGGGCGCGAGGCGTGTCGGGCCGCAGGGCGCGTGTTTCACTGATCAGATCGCCGCCGCAGTCGCCATAGACGCCGCTGGTCGAGCCATAGACGAACGCTGAAGGCAGGGAGCGCAAGCGGAGCGCACGCGCCAAGGCCAGCGTGCGCGCATCACGCCACCATCGCGCCCCTTCCACGCGAGCCGGTGGCGCGAGGTGCAGCACACGGGTCGCGAGGCCGGAAATGCGCCGCAGCGTCGCTGGCGCATCGAGGTCCGCAATGATCGGCGTGGCACCCGCCTGGCGCAGCACCGGCGCGCGCGCCGGGGACGACGTCAGCGCTATCAGGCGCACATTCCCGCGAAGCAGTCGAGCAGCCCGCAGCCCCACATCACCACAGCCGACGATGAGCACGCGCTCCCGCCGGAAGCGCGAGGGCCTCGCACCGAGAGGGCTGTTGATTGAGGGCAAAATCCATCTCCCTTTTGAAGCAGACCTGAAGAATAACCATGACGAGCGCAGCGCCGGGCGAAGCGGGCTTTCACATCACGGTAGAGCCCAGTGGGCGCCATTTCAGCGCGCATGCGGACGAAACCATTCTCGCGGCGGGCATCCGCCAGGGCATCGGCCTTCCCTACGGCTGCAAGGACGGCGCCTGCGGCTCCTGCAAATGCAAGAAGCTGTCGGGTACTGTGACGCTCGGCCTGCACCAGAGCAAGGCGTTGAGCGCCGATGAAGAGTTGGCGGGCTACATCCTGACCTGTTGCGCACGGCCCGAGAGCGACGTGGTGCTGGAATCGCGCCAGGTCACCGAGGCCGGCGCATTCCCGATCCGAAAGATGCCGGTCCGCGTCCAGGCCCTCACACGGCAGTCGCACGACGTCGTGATGCTGCGCCTGCAACTCCCGGCGGGCGAGCCGCTGCAGTTTCACGCGGGCCAGTACATCGAGTTCATTCTTCGCGACGGCACGCGGCGCAGCTACTCCATGGCGAACGCCCCACACACGCTGCTGGAGCCCGGCACGGGCATCGAGTTGCACATCCGGCACCTCCCTGGCGGCAAGTTCACCGATCACGTCTTCGGTGCGATGAAGGAAAAGGAAATCCTCCGCGTCGAAGGCCCATACGGCAGCTTCTTCCTGCGCGAGGAGTCCGGCAAGCCATTGATCCTGCTTGCTTCGGGCACCGGCTTCGCGCCGATCAAGGCCCTGCTGGAGCACATGAAGCTCAAGGGCATCGAACGGCCCGCGACCTTGTACTGGGGTGGTCGGCGTCCCGAAGACATCTACATGGACGACTGGGTACGTGGGCAACTCGCGGAGATGCCGAACCTGCGCTACGTGCCCGTGGTGTCGAATGCCGTGCCGGAAGACAACTGGCGCGGGCGCACCGGCTTTGTTCACCGTGCGGTGATGGAGGACTTCGCCGACCTCTCTGGCTATCAGGTGTATGCGTGCGGCGCGCCCATCGTGGTCGATTCCGCCAAGCGGGACTACATCGCTGAGCGCGGCCTGCCCGAAGAAGAGTTCTTCGCCGATGCGTTCACCACCGAAGCCGACAAGGCTCTGCCTTGATGTCGCGCGGGCTCAGGGATAGCCATCGTCCGGCGGAAGATCCGGAGCCAGCACAATTGGAAAGATGAACGCCAGACATTTCCTCCTCAGTATTCTTTCCATTGCCACGGTCCTCGTCGCCGTGCCAGTGGCAGCGCAGCAGCGTCCCATTCGCCTCGTCGTTCCCTACGCAGCGGGCGGCCCCATCGATGTCACGGCCCGCGTCCTGGCCGAACGCGTGAAGGATTCTCTGGGTACGGTCATCATCGACAACAAGCCCGGCGCGGGCGGCAACATCGGCGCGGATGCCGTGGCCAAGGCGGCGCCGGACGGGCTCACGATCGGCATCGCCGCGACGGCGACGAACGCGGTCAACCCGTGGCTCTACGCCAAGATGCCCTTCAATGCCGCGACAGACTTCGCGCCGATCACACAGATGGTCCGCGTGCCCAACGTGCTGGTGATGAATGCCGAGACCGCGCAGCGTCTGAAGATCAACACGTTGCCCGATCTCATTGCCTACGCCAAGGCCAATCCGGCCAAGCTCAACTACGGCAGCGGCGGCAATGGCAGTGCGGGGCATCTCGCCGGCGAGCTGTTCAAGAAGGAAGCGGGTATCTTCGCGGTGCACATTCCGTACAACGGCGGCAATCCCGCGCAACTCGCACTGCTGTCCGGCCAGGTCGACTTCAACTTCGACAACCTCGCGACGGCTGCCCCCAACATCCGCTCAGGCAAGCTGAAGGCGATCGCCGTGACCACAGCGGAGCGCAGCAGCACGCTGCCGGACGTACCGACCGTCGCGGCAACGTTGAAGGGCTTTTCGATCGATACCTGGTGGGGACTGGTGGCGCCGGCCGGCACGCCTCCCGACGTCGTGGCGAAGCTCAATCACGCCTTCGTCGCCGCGCTGAACGCGCCTGAGACGAAGACGAAATTCGCGACGCTGCTGGCCGAGCCGGTCGCCAACACGCCGGAGCAGTTTGGCGCCTTCATGAAGAGCGAACTCGCCAAGTACGAAAAGGTCGTCAAGG
This sequence comes from Variovorax sp. P5_A3, assembly GCF_056400665.1. Taxonomy (NCBI): domain Bacteria; kingdom Pseudomonadati; phylum Pseudomonadota; class Betaproteobacteria; order Burkholderiales; family Comamonadaceae; genus Variovorax; species Variovorax sp. P5_A3. Next base: position 13,699 of record NZ_JBFUKW010000037.1, read on the forward strand.
CCACCGGAGCAAGGGTGGACTGACCCCCAGGCTTGCTCGCTCCGCGTAGCCTCCACCCCCTTCCAGGGGGCAATGCCTACGGCCCGGCAAAGCCGGTTCCGTGGCATTCCTGGATTCAGTCTCCCGGTCCGATCATTCGCCGAGGTATGCGGCGCGCACCTTGGGGTCGCTCAGCATCACCTTGGCGTCGCCGCTCATGGTGATGAGGCCGGACTCCATCACGTAGCCGCGATCCGCGAGTTGCAGCGCACGGCTGGCGTTCTGTTCGACCAGGAGCACGGTGACCCCCTGGTCGTAGACCTGCTTCACGACTTCGAAGATCTTGTCGACCATGATCGGCGACAGGCCCATCGACGGCTCGTCGAGCAACAGCACCTTGGGGCGCGCCATCAGCGCGCGGCCCATGGCGAGCATCTGCTGCTCGCCGCCGGACATGGTGCCAGCAAGCTGCGTCGCACGCTCCTTCAGGCGCGGGAAGGTCGCGAAGACGCGATCGATGTCCTTCGCGATCTCGGCCTTGTCTTTGCGGATGTAGGCGCCGATCTGCAGGTTCTCGGTGATGGTCATGCGCGTGAAGACGCCGCGGCCTTCGGGCACCATTACCAGGCCTTCGCCGACCAGGTCCCAGGCACCCCGGCCCTTGATGCTCTTGCCGAGAAACTCGATGTTGCCGCCGAGGAACGGCTGCGTGCCGGTGATGGCCTTCATCGTCGTGGTCTTGCCGGCGCCGTTGGAGCCGATCAGCGACACGAGTTCGCCTTCGTGCACCTCGAAGTCGACACCCTTGACCGCCTGGATGCCGCCGTAAGCCACCTTCAGGCCGGTGACTTTCAAAAGAGTTTGTGCCATTTCAGTGTCCTCCCGTGCCGAGGTAGGCCTCGATCACCTTTTCATTTCTCTGCACGTCGGCGGGCGTTCCCTCCGCGATCTGCTTGCCGTAGTCCAGGACCGTCACGCGGTCGCACAGGCCCATCACGAGCTTCACGTCGTGCTCGATCAGCAGGATGGTGCGGTCGTCCTTGCGGATGCGGTCGATCAGCTCGCGCAGGAGGACTTTCTCGGTGGCATTCATGCCGGCCGCGGGCTCGTCGAGCGCGATGAGCTGTGGGTCGGTCGCCAGCGCGCGAGCGATCTCCAGGCGGCGCTGGTCGCCGTAGCTCAGCGTGCGCGCCTTGTAGTCGGCGAACTTGCCGATGCCGACATAGTCGAGCAATTGGTGCGCGCGATCGGCGATCGCCGCTTCCTCGGCCTTGAAACCGCCGGTGCGGAAGATGGCGCCGAACACGCCGGAATGCGTGCGGATGTGGCGTCCGACCATCACGTTCTCGAGCGCGGTCATCTCCGAGAAAAGACGGATGTTCTGGAAGGTGCGTGCAATGCCCGCCTTGGCGACTTCGTGCACTGCCGTCGGCTGGTAGGGCTTGCCGGCCAGTTCGAAGGTGCCGCTGTCGGGCGTGTAGAGCCCCGTGATGACGTTGAAGAAGGTGGTCTTGCCCGCGCCGTTGGGACCGATCAGGCCGTAGACCTGGCCGCGCTGGATCTTGATGCCGACATCGGAGAGAGCCTGCAGGCCGCCGAAGCGCTTCGAAATGCCGTGAACGTTGAGGATGGTTTCAGTCATTGTCGTGCTCCCCTCGCTCACGGATTGATCGACATGGGACGCGACGCGGCACCCGGCACTTCATCGGCCGGGACCTCGATACCCGGCGCCGCCGCCGGCATGCCGGACGCGGGGGCCATTCCCTTGCGCGCCAGCGATTTCCCATGCTCCGGAGAAGGCCAGAGGCCTCGCGGACGCACCAGCATGATGATGATCATCGCCAGCGCGATGAACAGCTGGCGCAGGATCGAGGCGTCCAGGCGACCGTCGGTCATGGCCTGCAGCGGGCCCGCCACGTAGCGCAGCACTTCGGGGAGCGCAGCCAGCAGGACCGCGCCGAGAATCACGCCGGGCAAGTGGCCGATGCCGCCCAGGACCACCATCGCCACGATCATCACCGACTCCATCAGGCTGAAGGACTCGGGCGACACGAAGCCCTGGAACGACGCGAACATCGCACCCGACACGCCGCCGAAGCTGGCACCCATGCCGAAGGCCAGCAGCTTCATGTTGCGGGTGTTGATGCCCATGGCCTTGGCCGCGATCTCGTCCTCGCGGATCGCCATCCAGGCGCGACCGATGCGCGACACCTGCAGGCGGTGCGAGATGACGATCGTGAAGATCACGAGCGCCAGGAAAAGGTAGTAGTACAACGTCACCGACGAGATGGTGAAGCCATCGAACTTCAGGGGCTTGCCCAGGTTCAGCCCCCAGAAATGGACCGGGTCGATCGCGGTGATGCCCTTCGGTCCGTTGGTGAGGTTGATCGGGTGGTCCAGGTTGTTCAGGAACACGCGGATGATTTCACCGAAGCCGAGCGTCACGATGGCCAGGTAGTCGCCGCGCAGCTTGAGCGTGGGCGCGCCCAGCAAGGCGCCGAACAGCGCCGCCAGTCCCAGCGCCGCCGGAATCACCAGCAGCAGCGAACTGTGCAGCCCGTTCGGGAACATGGCCTTGACGGCGGGGAAGGTGTCGGTCAGATGCGGCGACGCCAACAGCGCATACAGGTACGCGCCGATGGCGAAGAAGGCGACGTAGCCGAGGTCGAGCAGGCCGGCATAACCCACCACGATGTTCAGGCCCAGCGCCAGCATGACGTAGAGCAGTGCGATGTCCGCGATGCGAACCCAGGCGTTGCCCTGGCTTTGCAGCAGCAGCGGCAGCACCAGCAGGCCGACGGCCGCGAGGACGAAATAGACAATGGACTTGCTGTTCTTCATGGTGCGCTCCTCAAGCCCGGTCCGCCACACGCTCGCCAAGCAGGCCGGAGGGCCGCAGCGTGAGCATGATGATCAGCACGATGAACGCGAAGATGTCGCTGTAGTGGCTGCCCAGCACATCGCCCGTGAGCGCGCCGATGTAGCCCGAGCCGATGGCTTCGATCAGCCCCAGCAGGATGCCGCCGACCACCGCGCCGGCGAGGTTGCCGATGCCGCCGAACACAGCCGCCGTGAAGGCCTTCAGGCCGGGAATGAAGCCCATCGCATGCTGCGCGATGCCGTAGTTGGAGGCGTACATCACGCCGGCCACCGCGGCGAGCACCGCGCCGATGATGAAGGTGGCCGAGATGACCATGTCGGGCCGAATGCCCATCAGCGCAGCGACCCGCGGATTCTCGGCGGTGGCGCGCATCGCGCGGCCGAGCTTCGTGTAGTTGACCAGCCAGGTCAGGATGGCCAGGCAGATCGCCGTGACGCTCAGGATCATGACCTGCGTCGGCGAGATCACCGCGCCGCCCACGTGGATCGGAGTCGTCGGCAGCAGGTTGGGATAGGCCTTGTTGGTGGGCTTCCAGATGATCATCGCGAGCGTCTGGAGCAGGATCGACATGCCGATCGCGGTGATCAACGGCGCCAGCTTGGGGCTGTTGCGCAGCGGCCGATAGGCCACCTTTTCGATGACGAAATTCAGCGTAGCGGCGACGACGCAGGCAATGAGCAGCGCGATGATCAGGATGATCCAGCCCGGCGTGCCCGGCATCGACTCCTGCATGAGGCCGATGATCGTCCAGCTCGTGAGCGCTCCGACCATGAGCACTTCACCGTGCGCGAAATTGATGAGGTTGATGATGCCGTACACCATGGTATAGCCCAAGGCTATCAAGGCGTACATGCTGCCGAGAACCAGACCGTTGATGATCTGCTGCAGCAAGATGTCCATATCGAGAGTTCCCTATTTTTGTGGCGGCGCCCTTGAGAGGTGCCTCAGCTGACCCGGCGTACCGGATTGACGCCTGGTTTCACTTAGCAAAAAACCCGCCAGCATGTGTCGACGGCGGGTTTGTGGGCGGGATTGTAGTCACGCAGGGACCCCATTCCGGTGCGTTTCCGACGGGGGTTTTCCCGCTGGCGTGCAAGGGAAGGCGAGCGTGAAGTTTCCTGTTTTTCAGCGCGAAGCGTCGCGGTTTCGATTGCGTAGCTCGCGCAGCCTTTCCGCGATGCGGATTTCAAGTCCACGCTCCACCGGCCTGTAGAACGGTGGTGGGTCGAGGCCCTCGGGCATGTACGTCTCGCCGGCGGCGAAACCGCCCTCCTCGTCATGGGCGTATCGATAGCCCTTTCCGTAGTCGAGCTGCTTCATGAGCCGTGTCGGTGCATTGCGCAGATGCATCGGCACCGGACGGGTGCCATCGGACTTGATCAATGCACGGACCTCGTTGTAGGCCTTGTAGACCGCGTTCGACTTGGGCGCGATCGCGAGATAGACCACGCATTCGGCCAATGCGAGTTCACCTTCGGGCGAGCCCAGACGTTCGTAGACCTCGGCGGCGTCGAGCGCAAGACGAAGCGCGCGGGGGTCGGCCAGTCCGATGTCTTCGCTGGCCATGCGAACCAGGCGACGCGCCATGTAGCGCGGATCGGCGCCACCGTCGAGCATGCGTACGAACCAGTAGAGGGACGCGTCCGGATCGCTGCCGCGTACGGACTTGTGCAGCGCGGAGATCGTGTCGTAGAACTGCTCTCCTCCCTTGTCGTAACGCCGCATGCGCTCGCCCAGCACACGCAGGAGCCACTCGTCGGTGATGTTGTCCAGCTTCTCGGCACCGGCCGCGACGGACAGGGTTTCCAGGGTGTTGAGGAGCCGCCGGGCGTCGCCGTCGGCGTAGGCCACGAGACGGTCCACGGCCTTCGCCTCGATGGCCGGCACGGCCTGGATGCCCTGCGCACGCGCGACGATCTGCTTGAGATCGTCCTCGCCCAGGGGCTGCAACACGTAGACCGCAGCCCGGGACAACAGTGCGGAGTTGACCTCGAACGAAGGGTTCTCGGTGGTCGCGCCGATGAAAGTGAACAGGCCCGACTCCACATGCGGCAGGAAAGCATCCTGCTGGCTCTTGTTGAATCGGTGAACCTCGTCGACGAAGACGATCGTGCGACGTTGCTCGAGACCGTCGCGCGCTGCGGTGGCACGCTCGACCGCATCGCGAATGTCCTTCACGCCGCCGAGCACGGCACTGATGCTCAGGAACTGCGCATCGAAGGCATCGGCCATGAGCCGTGCGATGGTGGTCTTGCCGACGCCCGGAGGGCCCCAGAGGATGCACGAGTGCGGCTGGCCCGATTCGAAGGCGATGCGCAACGGCATGCCGGGGCCCAGCAAATGTTGTTGGCCGATGACCTCGCCCAGATTCTTGGGTCGCAGGCGTTCGGCAAGAGGCTGATGATTGGTGGTCGTCATCGGAAGCAGGTAGTGTCGCCCGGCATCCTAAGCCGCCCGCGCGATCAGCCTATTGGCGGATGACGTCCGCGCCCGCCGGCGTCTTGAACACGAAGGTGCTTGCAGGGAGCGCGGGATTGACTTCGACCTTGTCGAACTTCAGCACCGAGCGCTGCCCGAAACTGTCGAGGATTTCGAGCGCTGCGAGTGCTTCGCCCTGAAAACCAATCTGCACGTTCTGCAGCTGGCCATCCTTGTTCCTTGGGCTCGCCTTGACCCATTGCAGGCCATCGCGATCCGGAGCGGCCTCCAACGCGAAGTCGGCCTGCAACGCCTTCAGGTCAGGGGCCGCTGCGATCAGCGCCGCCGGGGTCGACCCCAATGCCTGCGCCTGCTTGCGCTGCGTGACCTGGTTCAGGTCGGCGTCATAGAGCCAAAGCATTTCGCCATCGGCGACGATGGTCTGGACGAACGGTTTCTTGTAGTCGAACCTGAATTTGCCGGGTCTCTGGAACTCGAAGGTCCCAGTCGAAACCTTGGCGCGCGAGGCCTGCCCGTCCTTGGGCGGCGAGGTCACGGTCTGCGTGAACTCGGCACGGCCGGACTTCACCGACTTGACGAAGGCTTCCAGGCTCTCCATCCCACCGGCCCAAACGCCACTCGCGCAAGCAATGAGCCAAGCCCCCACCAACAGTCTCTTCAAAACCATGTCAAATCTCCAAGGCCGGCAAAGCCTGGCCCGTTTCGTAGAACACCGCGGAACCGGCTCCGCCGGGCCGCCGGTGTTGCCCCCTTCAGGGGGTGGACGGCCACACGAAGTGGGCAAGCCTGGGGGTCATTCCGTCCTTGCGGGAACCAGGATTTCGCGTTGCCCGCTCCCACTCATGGCACTAACCAAACCCGCGTTCTCCATGTCCTCGACCAAACGCGCGGCGCGGTTGTAGCCGATCTTCAAATGGCGCTGCACCAGCGAAATGCTGGCCTTGCGGTTCTTGAGCACGACTTCGACCGCCTGGTCGTACATCGGATCCTTCTCGCCGCCCTCGCTGCCGCCTTCGCCCAGCAAGTCGCCTTCGCCATCGACGGTACCGCCTTCGAGCACCCCTTCGATGTAGTCCGGCTCCCCTTGTGACTTGAGGTAAGCCACCACGCGATGCACTTCCTCGTCGCTCACGAAGGCGCCGTGGACACGAACCGGCAGGCCGGTACCGCTGGGCATGTAGAGCATGTCCCCCATGCCCAGCAGCGCCTCGGCGCCCATCTGGTCGAGTATGGTGCGCGAGTCGATCTTGCTCGACACCTGGAAGGCGATGCGGGTCGGGATGTTGGCCTTGATCAGGCCTGTGATCACGTCCACGCTGGGCCGCTGCGTCGCCAGGATGAGGTGAATGCCGGCCGCGCGCGCCTTCTGGGCCAGCCGGGCGATCAGCTCTTCGATCTTCTTGCCGACGACCATCATCAGGTCAGCGAGTTCGTCGATCACCACGACGATGTGCGGTTCGCGCGCCAACGGCTCGGGACTGTCGGGCGTGAGGCTGAAGGGGTTGTAGATGAACTCCTCGCGCGCCTTCGCCTCGTCGATCTTGGTGTTGTAGCCCGCCAGATTGCGCACGCCCAGCTTGCTCATGAGCTTGTAGCGGCGTTCCATCTCGGCGACACACCAATTGAGGCCGTGGGCTGCCTGGCGCATGTCCGTCACCACCGGCGCCAGCAGATGCGGGATGCCTTCATACACCGACATTTCGAGCATCTTCGGGTCGATCATCAGCAGGCGGACATCGCGCGCCTCGGCCTTGTAGAGCAGGCTGAGGATCATGGCGTTGATACCGACCGACTTGCCCGAGCCGGTGGTACCCGCCACCAGCACGTGCGGCATCTTGGCCAGATCGGCCACGACGGGATTGCCGACGATGTCCTTGCCGAGGCCCATGGTGAGCATCGACTTGCCTTCGTTGTAGACCTGCGAACCGAGGATTTCGCTGAGCTTGATCGACTGCCGCTTGGCGTTCGGCAATTCGAGCGCCATGTAGTTCTTGCCGGGAATCGTCTCGACCACACGAATCGAGACCAGCGACAGCGAGCGCGCCAAGTCTTTCGCGAGATTGACGATCTGCGAACCCTTCACACCCGTGGCCGGCTCGATCTCGTAGCGGGTGATGACCGGTCCCGGAGAGGCCAGCACGACGCGCACTTCGACGCCGAAATCCTTCAGTTTCTTTTCGATCAGGCGCGATGTCATCTCGAGCGTGTCGGCCGAGACGGTTTCCTGCCGTGCCTGTGCCGCATCGAGCAGGTCGACCTGCGGCAGCTTGCTGTCAGGCAACTCACGAAACAGGGGCTTCTGGCGCTCCTTGGCCACGCGATCGCTGCGAGGCACTTCGGCGAGGGCGGGTTCGATCTGCACCGGCGGAGAAGGCGCCTTGCGCTTGGCGCGCGGGACGATGCGCAGTTCTTCGTCGGGTGCGTCGAGTTCCGGCTCCTGGTCCGTCGACGCCAGTTCTTCGCGTTCGCGCACCGCCTGCTTGCCCATCGCGATGTCCTGGGCGATCTCGCGCTTTTCGCGGCGTGACTCGAACAGCGAGTAAAGACGCGAGCCAATGCGTTCGGCAATCTGGCCCCACGAAAACCGGAACACGAGCGCCGAGCCAACAACGCCGGCGGCAATGGCGATCAGCGCGGACCCGGTGAACCCCATCCACTTCACGCTCGCGGGACCGACCAGGTACCCCAGAATTCCGCCGCCATGTCCAGGCAAGCGAAACTCGAGACGGTAGAGACGCGACCATTCGAGCATGGCGCTGGCGCACAGAAGCAGGATCAGACCGAACCAGAAAGCCAGCCGGCTGCGATTGAACGGGCCGCGCGGGGGCTGGTCGCCCGAGGCGGCGTCTCCGCCTCGCATCCACCCGGCCAGCGAGGAAAGCCACACGCGCAGGCCGGCCGCCAGGCACCACCAGACCGAATACCCGGCCAGGAAATAGCTCGCATCTGCCAGCCAGGCGCCGATCCGGCCGCCCCAGTTCTTGATCTCGCCGCCAGTGCCGGATGTCGACCAGGCCGCATCGGAAGGCGTGAAGCTCAGCATCGACAACAGCCAGAACAACAGCGCAACGAAACCTGCAATCAGGGTGATTTCGTGCGCAAATCGCATGGCGCGGAGGCGCGCCGGCTGCGCCTCGTTCGACGAAGACGATTGGAGGGTGTTGAGCGAATAAGTCATGAACGGCACAACCACCGATACGCAGCATCGGTCCGGTGGCCCAGAGAAACTACAACGAAAACGATCGCGGCCGCGTTGTCAGGGCCGGCAACGTGGGGGCCAGTGCGCGGTTGCGCGCCCGGCCAGACGATCAGGTGAGCGATGAGAGTCGTTCCTTGACGATCATCGAGCCGTCCGGCTGGGTCTGCACGAACCCGCGCTCCTCCAGGTCCTTCATGACGCGGCTCACCATTTCACGCGAAGCGCCGACCATCTTGGCCAGATCCTGGCGTGAAATCTTGTCCTTCACCCTCAGGTTCCCCTGGCCGTCATCGACCGCGAATTCGAGCAGCGAGCGCGCCACGCGGCCGTAGACGTCCATCAGCGCCAGGGACTCGATCTTGCGGTCCGCGTGCCGCAGACGCGCGACGAGCCCCCGCATGATGTTGTAGGACATCGAGGAGTTCTCTGGCAGGCAGCGCGCGAATGCTTCGCGGCCAAGCATCAGCACGTCGGTCTGGATCTCGGTGCGCACGGTCGCAGAGTGAGGCTCGTCGTCGATCATGCTCATCTCACCGATGTAGTCGCCGGGTTGCAGCGTCGCGAGGATGACCTCGCGGCCCCGGCTGTCGGTGCTCATGACCCGGGCGCGCCCGGTCAGGATAATGTAGAGGGCATCTGACTTCTTGCCTTGTTCGACCACGACCTCGGCGCGCTTGAAGCGCTTCTTGACGATCGCGTCGGCAATGCTCGCGGACTGCGTTGGTGTCAGCGCAGCGAACAACGGCACGCGGCGAAGCAATTCAAGATTGGACAGCATCGACATTCATCAATCCCCGGATTCAGCGCGACGTTCAAATCGATGGATTAATACAATCGCGCGCATTGAAAACAGCCCCCGGCCGGTCTTGAACCGTACGGTGATACTCCATATCTATCACCCTGAAAATGTACACGCTGCCGCAGCGCCAATCCTAGGTTTTCTACTCATGTCCTCCCCACGCCACGCCAAGGTTCTCATTCTGGGCTCCGGCCCTGCCGGCTATACAGCCGCAGTCTATGCGGCCCGCGCCAACCTCCAACCCATGCTGATCACCGGCATCGCCCAGGGCGGCCAACTCATGACCACGACCGAAGTCGACAACTGGCCGGCTGACGTCCACGGCGTGCAGGGACCCGATCTCATGCAGCGCTTCCTGGAGCACGCCGAACGCTTCAAGACCGAGATCGTGTTCGATCACATCAACAAGGTCGACCTGAGCAAGCGACCCTTCACGCTGACTGGCGACAGCGGCATCTACACCTGCGACGCATTGGTGATCGCCACCGGTGCGTCCGCCAAGTACCTCGGTCTCGACTCCGAACAGCACTTCATGGGCCGCGGCGTTTCGGGCTGCGCGACTTGCGACGGCTTCTTCTACCGCGACCAGGAAGTTTGCGTGATCGGTGGCGGCAACACGGCCGTCGAGGAGGCCCTGTATCTCTCGAACATTGCCAGCAAGGTCACCCTTGTACACCGCCGGGACAAGTTCCGGGCGGAGCCCATCCTGATCGACAAGCTCCACGAAAAGGTCAAGGAAGGCAAGATCGAACTCAAGGTGCACAACACCCTGGACGAAGTGGTCGGCGACGACTCCGGCGTGACCGGCATCCGCCTGAAGAACACGCAGACAGGCGCCACAGAGCAGTTGGATCTCAAGGGCTGCTTCATCGCGATCGGACACCATCCGAACACGGACATCTTTCAGGGGCAGGTGGAAATGAAGGATGGCTACATCATGACGCGCTCCGGTCTGCAAGGCTTCGCGACGATGACGAGCGTCCCGGGCGTCTTCGCGGCCGGCGATGTTCAGGACCACGTTTATCGCCAGGCGATCACGAGTGCCGGCACGGGATGCATGGCGGCATTGGATGCGCAGCGCTTTCTGGAGCAAGACGGCGCGCTCTGACCGACGTCGGGGCGAAAAGGCTATAATTTCAGGCTTTGCCGAATCGGCCAGCCCCTCTTGGGGTCGGGTTCTTGCGGCAAGCCGGGGTACCGCCACCCGTTTCTGGCGAGGTCAAGCTGCAAACCACCTCGCAATTCGATTGCGTCCAGGTGCCAGCTGTTCAAGAAAGAGTGTCCACATGGCACGCGTATGCGACGTAACGGGCAAAGGCCCGATGGTCGGAAACAACGTTTCCCACGCCAACAACAAAACCAAGCGCCGGTTCCTGCCGAACCTGCAATACCGTCGTTTCTGGGTCGAAACGGAAAACCGTTGGGTTCGCCTGCGTGTTTCGAGCGCTGCCCTGCGCCTGATCGACAAAAACGGCATCGACGCCGTGCTCGCAGACCTGCGTGCACGCGGCCAAGCTTAAGGAGCTGAATCATGGCAACGAGCAAAGGCGGACGCGAAAAGATCAAGCTGGAATCCACCGCGGGTACCGGCCATTTCTACACGACCAGCAAGAACAAGAAGACGATGCCCGAAAAGATGTCGATCATGAAGTTCGACCCGAAGGCGCGTAAGCACGTCGAATACAAGGAAATCAAGCTGAAGTAATTCAGCTCAGAGCCACAAAAAACCCGCTGAGATCCAGCGGGTTTTTTGTTGCCTGCCTTATTGAGATGATGGTGAGCGATCAAGAGAGTCCCTTCGGACACAAAAAAGCCGGCAAATAGCCGGCTTCTCAGGTAACGAGCAGATCGCTTGCGTCAGGCTCGTGCCGCGCGCAGCCGCGTCGAGAACTCGCGCAAACCTGCGATGCCGCTGGCCTCCGCCCTATGACACCAGGCGGCGAGATCAGCGGCAAGCTGCTCGCGCGACTGGGAAGTGTTGAGCCACAGCTGGCGCAGCTCTTCTCGCATCGTCACCATCTTGTCGAGAACAGGATGCGCAGCACGGGCCTGCACCAGGTGCGAGCGTGCGGCAGCGGGCACCTTGTCGTCGTCACGATGCAGCCAGCGCTTGGAAGCCTTCAGAACCGACAGATCCGCGCCCTTGGCCCTGAGTTGCGCGAGTTCGTCGCGGGTCGCGCGGCGCATTTCGCGCGCGTAACCCGCCATCACTTCGTAGCGATTGGCGATCAGGGCCTCGAGCGTCTTCTCGTTGGCGACGGGGACCACGTCTCCCATTTGCATCTTCGGCGGCACCTTCTTGACCTTGGCCCAGCCGATCTTCTGCATCATGCTGATGTAGACCCAGCCAATGTCGAACTCGTACTTCTTGACGGAGAACTTGGCCGAGGTCGGATAGGTGTGGTGGTTGTTGTGCAGTTCTTCGCCGCCGATGATGATGCCCCACGGAATCAGGTTCGTGCTTGCATCCGTTGCCTCGAAATTGCGATAGCCCCAGAAATGGCCGATGCCGTTGACAACGCCGGCAGCCCAGAACGGAATCCACAGCATCTGGACAGCCCAGACAGTCAGGCCCAAGCCGCCGAACAAGGCAACGTTCAGGATGAGCATCAGGCCGACGCCTTGCCAACTGAACCGCGAATACAGGTTGCGCTCGAGCCAGTCGTTGGGGGTGCCGTGGCCGAAACGCTCCATCGTTTCCTTGTTCTTCGATTCCTTGCGGTACAACTCCGCGCCGCGCCACATGACTTCGTCGATGCCCTTGACCTGCGGGCTGTGCGGGTCTTCCTCGGTTTCGCACTTGGCGTGGTGTTTGCGGTGGATGGCCACCCACTCCTTGGTCACCATGCCGGTGCCGAGCCAGAGCCAGAAGCGGAAGAAATGCGACGGGACAGGGCCCAGGTCCATGGCCCGGTGCGTTTGCGTCCGGTGCAAGAAGATCGTGACGGCCGCGATCGTGATGTGCGTGGTGACGAGCGTGTACAGCACGACTTGCCACCACGTGAGGTCCCACAAGCCGTTTCCGAGCCAGTCGATGGCCGCGCTCAGTACGGCAGAGTCAGGAAGCAACATTGAATTCGGTACTCCATGGCCGCACGAAGGTGCAGCCTTCAGGTAACCCGTGATTTTAAAGGTTTGGCCCTCAAAAGGGGGTTAAATCCTTGATACACCGCAAGTTATCCCTTTCTTTGGAGCTTTGCACCTACTTGCGACTCCACACCGCGGCGAAGAAGCCGTCGGTGGCATGGCGATGCGGCCACAGGCGCAGATAGTGCTTGCCGTTCTCGCCACCGGCGCACAGGGATTCAGCACGGGGGACCTTCAAGGCGTCCAGCACATCTGACGCATCGAGCGCCTCAAAATCAGGATTGGCCGCGCCAAACGCCTCCGCGATGGCTTCGTTTTCCGCTGGCAGCACGCTGCAAGTGGCGTAGATCAGGCGACCGCCCGACTTCACCAGGCGCGACGCGCTCTGAAGGATCGCCGTCTGCTTGACCGTGAGTTCCTGAACCGATTGGGGCGACTGGCGCCATTTCAGGTCCGGATTGCGCCTCAGCGTGCCAAGGCCCGAGCAAGGCGCATCGACCAGCACTCGATCGATCTTGCCGGCGAGCCGCTTGATGCGATCATCCCGCTCATGCGCAATCGCCGCCGGATGCACGTTGGACAGTTTGCTGCGTGCCAACCTCGGCTTGAGCGCGTCCAGGCGGTGTGCAGACGTATCGAACGCGTAGAGGCGGCCGGTGTTCCGCATCGTTGCCCCGATGGCCAAAGTCTTTCCCCCCGCGCCAGCGCAGAAATCAACGACCATCTCACCCCGCTTGGCATCGAGCAGCAAGGCCAGCAACTGGGATCCCTCGTCCTGCACCTCGACCGCGCCGCGCGCGAATGCGTCGAGCTTGGTGAGCGCTGGCTTTCCGTCGATGCGAAGGCCCCAGGGCGAAAACGGCGTGGGGACTGCCTTGATGGCGGCCAGCGCCAACTCCTTTTGCACTTCGGGCCGCTTGTCCGTGACTGCATTGACCCGCAAGTCCAGCGGTGCCGGCTGCTGCAGGCTCTCGACCAACGGCCAGAACTGGTCGCCAAGTTGCGCCTTCAGCGGCGCGACCAACCATTCAGGCAGGTTGTGCCGATGCCGTTCGAGCAGGTCGTCCTGCTTGACGGCGTCGCAGTTGTCGAGCCAGCGCTTTTCCGTGTCGTTGAGCGCGCTTTTCAGGAAGTCGCGGGGACCATGGAAACCCAGGATCGCCATCCGCCGCTCCTTCGGCCCGCTGCCGGACGGCGAGAGATGGTCGAACAGCAGTTTCTTCCGCAACACGGTGTAGACCGTCTCGGCCAGCGTGGCGCGCTCGCGCGGCCCCAGTTCGCGATGGTCGCGGAAGAAGCGTGAAACGACCTGATCGGCCGGGTGATCGAATTTCAGGACGAGGCCGACCAGATCGGCGCTGGCCTCAAGAAGGGCTTTGGGGTGCATCCCCCATTGTCTCAGTCGCCAGCCGACTCGAGATGGCGCTGCGCGCCCAGACCGGCCCGAATGCCTGGCGCTCGATCTCCGCAAGCGTTGGCGAATGCCCTGCCCAAAGCACCAGCGCGGCACCTGGAATGCTCAAGGTGTGCTCGAGTTGCCGGCAAAGATTCCAGCGCTCTTCGTCCGCCAGCATTGGCAGTTCCAGGAACACGACGTAGGCACGTCGCCACGGGAATTCGCGAAGGTTCTTGCGAACGACCCATGCCCGGGAGATTGCACTGCAGCGAACGAGATCGGCGCGCAGTTCACCCAGTTCGAAGTCACTCAGGTCGTGGCGAGCGATCTGGCTGAAGAAGGGCGTCTCGGTGATCTCCTCCCACGCACGTTGCTCCGCCTCTTCCGCTGTCTTTGCCCTGTCGCGCCAGAGCTTGAGTGCCCGCTCGTCGTGTGCGCCGGTATCGGGATCCTCGAGCAGCGACACTGCGGTCTTGGCCGCCCACCACCGGCTGGCCGCGCTCGATTCGTGCAGTTTCTCCAGTACCGCGAGACGCGCCGGCCGGTCATTGGCCGGCAGCATCTGCGCGAGTCCGCGCAATGCGCCGGGGTGGTTCGCGGTCATCTGCAGCGCGCGTTCGTAGATGGCACGCACATCTGCGGTGGCCTCGACACGGCGCGAGCAGTCGGCCCACTCGACCATCTCGTCGGCGTTGTTGCGCCCGGCGCTGGCCGCCAGCGCAGCGACCCGCTCGCGCACACGCACGAGGTAGGCGTGGTGCTGAGTCCAGTCATTGGCATGCGCCCGGCACCATTCCTCGTCGAAATGGGCGGTCCATTTCTCGGGGTCGCCCAGGAGCGCGAGCGCGGATTTCGCGGACCAGGATGGCAGTGCAGCCTTTTCGTCCAACGCTTCCAGTCGATCGCGGAGCACGGGATGGGTGTCGTCGACATCGCTGACGCTGCGGAGCGCACCGCGCAAGGCCGTGCGTGCAAACTCGGTGTCGACAGGGGCGCAAAGCTTGGGCGCCATGGCCGAGAACGGACCCGCCGGCATCGGCTCGTCGACGGCACGCGACCAGTGCGACGGCCAGAATTCCTCCGCATACCAGGAGCCTTTGACCGCGATCTCCGTCAGGGCGCCCGCAACGACACGCGTGCCGAGAAGCCGCGCAGCGACGCGATCCGCCTCGTACTCGTCCTGTCGCGCCAGCGCAAAGGTCTTGGCGGCAAAACGCGGAAAGTACCAGCGAAAGAAGGCCTGCGACGCGAACGCCATCACGCCGTCGTCGCGCTGGAAGCTAGCGTCCAGCTTGAGCCAGGACAGCCGGGTCCGGTAGATCCAGGCACTCAGCTTCCCATGGTTGCCACGCAGATGGCCGTACTCGTGGGCCAGCACCGAGAAGAGACGGCGCCGGTCGAGCGCCATCAGGAGCGGCAGTCCCACGCTGAGGTAGTTCACAGCCCCACCAAAGAGCCCGAAGCGCGGAAGTTGCCGGATGCTCGCGTTGAAATCGCTGTCGAGGTAGACGCGATGGACGGGCGGCCCGTCGATTTTGTTCCGGATCCGGTCGAGGGCCTCGAACAGGGCCGGCGCATCCTCGCGTTCCAGCGCGACGCCCTCGGGTTCGTCGAAGCGCACCCAGAGGGCACGCAGAGTGGCCCACAGCAGGCCCAGCGCGAACAGCAGGAGCCATCCCCGGGTGACGCTGAAACGGGTTCCCTGGCCTGTGGAGGAAATGATCCACAAGATGATGCCGATGGCCAGCGCCAGGCAGGCGAACACCCAGAGATAGCCCAATGCGGCAAAGGCCGCGACGCCGCGGCGATAGCCGGTACTGTCGTCCGCGCTGGCATGCTCGCTCAAGCGAACGAGATGAACAAAATCAGCCCGATCCATCCCGACCTTTCACCCTTTTGAAGGAAACACCCAGCGTGACAGACAACCACCTCCCGCCCCTGATCGAAACGCCACCCGGCCGCTACCGCCACTACAAGGGTGGCGAGTACGAGGTCCTCGGCACGGTGCGACACAGCGAAACCCTGGAGCCGATGACGCTTTATCGCGCGCTCTACGGTCAGCGCGGCCTTTGGGTGCGACCTGCGGCGATGTTCGGGGAGACCGTGGAGATCGGAGGCTCGTCACAGTTGCGCTTCGTCAAACTCGACTAGAGATTCAAAGCGCAGATTGTGTCAGTTTGTTTCTATAAACCATGTTGCAATGGCACGCGGGTAAACCCTATGTTCTTGTGCCAGAACCCTCGCGGCGAGGGTTTCTTCGGTGTCGTCGGCCATGACGGGGACAGCCGCTTGCGCCAGGATAGGACCATGGTCGAGTTCGACTGTCACCTCGTGCACGGTAACGCCGGCCACGCGGCAGCCCGCCTCGATGGCGCGCCGGTGTGTGTGAAGCCCCGGAAAAGCAGGCAACAGCGAAGGATGGATGTTCAATAGCCGGCGCTCGTAGCGGGCCACGAAGCCGGGGGTCAGGATGCGCATGAACCCCGCGAGAACCACGAGCGCCGGCGAATGCGCGTCGATGGCTTCGGCCAGCGCCGCATCGAAGTCCTCGCGCGTCGAGAAGTCCTTGTGCGAAACCACGGCCGTCGGAATACCGTACTCGCGCGCGACGCCCAGCCCCTGTGCATCCGCCCTGTTGCTGATGACCGCAGCAACGCGTGCACCGAAGCGCACGGCCCATCGCTCTTTCTCGGCAGCCCGGACGATGGCCGCCATGTTCGAGCCACTGCCCGAGATCAGGATCACAATGTTTTTCATGGGACGCGGGATTATCTGTGCTCGTTTCCCCGAGGCCCGGTTTGTCGCGGCGCGGACACCCCGGACTAGCACGACCGTGCTAAAAATGCCGGTTCCGTAGAGACGCCGCGCCCGCGGCGGTCGATCAACACAGCGAGGCACGCATGGATTTGAGCTTCACGCCCGAAGAACAGAAGTTCCGCGAAGAGATTCGCGCATGGGTCAAAGAGAACCTTCCCGCAGAAATTTCCCACAAGGTGCACAACGCACTCGAACTCACGCGCGATGATCTGCAGCGCTGGGCCAAGATCCTCGGCAAGAAAGGCTGGCTGGGCTACGGCTGGCCCAAGGAATTCGGCGGCCCGGGCTGGACCGCGGTCGAGAAGCATCTGTTCGAGGAAGAGGCTGCCCTCGCCGGCGCGCCTCGCATCATTCCCTTCGGCCCGGTGATGGTCGCTCCGGTGATCATGGCCTACGGCAATCCCGAACAGCAGAAGCGCTTCCTGCCCGGCATCGCGAGCGGCGAAGTCTGGTGGAGCCAGGGCTACAGCGAACCGGGCTCCGGTTCCGACCTCGCCTCCGTCAAGACCAAGGCCGAACTTGTCAAGGACGCCAAGGGCGACCATTACATCGTCAACGGCCAGAAGACATGGACCACCCTCGGCCAGTTCGGCGAATGGATCTTCTGCCTGGTGCGCACCAGCAATGAAGGCAAGCCGCAGACCGGCATCAGCTTCCTGCTGATCGACATGAAGTCGCCTGGCGTCACGGTTCGCCCGATCAAGCTGCTCGACGGCGGGCATGAGGTCAATGAAGTCTGGTTCGACAACGTCGAAGTACCGGCTGAGAACCTCATCGGCGAAGAAAACAAGGGCTGGACCTACGCCAAGCACCTGCTCTCGCACGAACGCACCAACATCGCCGACGTGAACCGCGCCAAGCGCGAACTGGAACGCCTCAAGCGCATCGCGAAGAGCGAAGGCGTGTGGGAAGACCAGCGCTTCCGTGACGAGATCGCGAAACTCGAGGTCGACGTCGTCGCGCTCGAAATGCTCGTGCTGCGCGTGCTCTCCGCCGCGACCTCGGGCAAGAACTCACTCGACATCGCGGGCCTGCTGAAGATCAAGGGCAGCGAGATCCAGCAGCGCTATTCCGAACTGATGATGCTGGCCGGCGGCCCCTTCTCGCTGCCGCTGGTCCGCGAGGCGATGGAAGCCGGCTGGCAAGGCAACTTCCCGGGCGGCAACCCGCAACTCGCTCCCCTGTCGTCGACCTACTTCAACATGCGCAAGACCACCATCTACGGCGGCAGCAACGAAGTCCAACGCAACATCGTCGCCCAGACGGTCTTGGGCTGAGCGCAGGCAAACAAGGATCAAGCAATGGACTTCAATTTCAGCGACGACCAGCAACAACTTCGCGACGCGGTCGCCAAGTGGGTCGAAAAGGGCTACACCTTCGAGCGCCGCCAGGCGACCGAGGCAGCGGGCGGCTTCTCCCGCGAAGCGTGGGATGAACTGGCCGAACTCGGCCTGGGCGGCCTGTATATCCCCGAGGACGAGGGCGGCCTGGGCATGGGCCCGGTCGAGGGCATGGTCGTGATGGAAGAACTCGGCCGCGGCATCGTGCTGGAGCCGCTGGCGCAATCTTTCATCGCGGGAGCGATGCTGGCCGGCCACGCCGACGAGGACACCAAGGACTCCTGGCTGCCGCGCATCGCGGGCGGACAAGCGCTGGTGGTGCTCGCGTACCAGGAGAAGAAGGCACGCTACCGCCTCGACGCGTGCGAAGCGAAGGCCGCCAAGGCGGGTGACGGCTGGGCCCTGAGCGGCAGCAAGAGCCTCGTGCCGGCCGGCGATGAGGCGGACGCCTTCATTGTCCCCGCCCAGGTCGACGGCAAGATCGCCCTCTTCCTCGTGGAGCGCGCTGCCGACGGCGTCGCCACACGAGGCTACGGCACCCAGGACGGCAGCCGCGCAGCCGAGGTCGTGTTCGACAAGGCGGCCGCCACCCTCATCACCACGGATGGCCTGCCAGCGCTCGAGCACGCGGTCGACATCGGCATCGCAGCCACCTGCGCCGAAGCCGTGGGCGTGATGGACAAGACGCTCGCGATCACCGTCGAGTACATGAACACGCGCAAGCAGTTCGGCGTGGCGATCGCCACCTTCCAGGCACTTCGCCACCGCATCGCGGACATGAAGATGCAGCTCGAACTCGCACGCTCCATGAGCTACTACGCAAGCTTGAAGCTCAACGCGCCGGCGGCCGAGCGTCGCCAGGCGATGGCCCGCGCGAAATACCAGTTGGGTGTGTCGATGCGCTTCATCAGCCAGCAGGCGGTGCAACTGCACGGTGGCATCGGCGTGACCGACGAGTACATCGTGAGCCACTACTTCAAGAAGCTGACGCAGCTCGAGATGACCTTCGGCGACACCCTCCATCACCTGGGCGAGGTGTCGGCGCGCATGCAGGACACGGCGGGGGTGTTCGCCTGACCTTGCACCGCTGTCGCCTCCGATAGCACAAGGCGCCCGCCGGCATCAAGCTGGCGGGCGTTTCGCCTTGGAACGGGACAACTAGCCGTGCAGGCGAGAACTCTGCGGCAAATGCGCCATCAGGAACTCCATCTGGTCCGCCAGAATGCGGCGATTGCGCAAGATGAAGTCTTCCCACAGGCTGGGCACGTAAGGCGCGTAAAGCAGAGGCATGCCGGCCTGCTCCGGCGTACGGCTGCTCTTGCGATGGTTGCAGGGCCGGCAGGCCGTGACCACGTTCATCCACGTGTCGACGCCCTTCTGCGCGAACGGGATGATGTGTTCGCGCGTGAGCTCTTCTTCGTGGAAGTGGCCGCCGCAATAGGCGCAGACGTTGCGGTCGCGCGCAAACAACTTGCTGTTGGTCAGCCCCGGCCGCTGCGTGAAGGGATTGATGCGTGGCACGCCCTTGGTGCCGATGATGCTGTTGATGGCGATCTGCGACTGCTGCCCGGTGACGGCGTTGTGCCCACCCCGGAACACCGCGACCTGTGCGCCCACCTCCCAGCGAACCTCGTCGGAGGCGTAGTGGATCACCGCCTGTTCAAGCGAAATCCACGATTGGGGCAGCCCTTGGGCCGACAGCTTCAAGACCTTCACCACACGCCTCCTCGAGAAAAGAGAACCACGGAAAGACCAGGACATGATGCGCGCCCGTTGGGCTTGCACATGACGCACTGCGTCACAATATACCGGCTTTATGACAAAACGCCCTGACATGCCCATTCCGTGGGCACGAAGTGCTATCAAAAAGATATCAACCCATGCAGGTCTTTAGGGGATTTCGGCATCCGGGCGTGGCTCCGGCCTGCGCCCTGACCATCGGCAACTTCGACGGTGTCCATCGCGGCCACCAGGCCATGCTGGGGCTGCTCAACACCGAGGCGCGCCTGCGCGGGCTGCCTAGTTGCGTGCTGACCTTCGAGCCGCATCCGCGCGACTACTTCGCTGCGCTCACCAAGCGGCCGGAACTCGCCCCCGCCCGCATCGGCACCTTGCGCGACAAGCTCACCGAGCTCGCAGCCGGCGGAGTGGCACAGACGATCGTCCTGCCTTTCGATGGGCGGCTGGCATCCCAGACGCCCGAAGACTTCATCCAGCACGTGCTGATCGAAGGCCTCGGCGCGCGCTACGTGCTGGTCGGGGACGATTTCCGCTTTGGCGCCAAGCGCGCCGGCGACTACGCCATGCTCGACCGCGCCGGCGACGCGCACGAATTCGACGTCGCGCGGATGAACAGCTACGAGGTCCACGGGCTGCGCGTATCGAGTTCCGCGGTCCGCGAGGCGCTGGCCGAAGGCCGAATGAACGACGTGCAGTCCCTGCTCGGCCGGCCCTACGCCATCTCCGGCCATGTGGTGCACGGGCGCAAGCTGGGCCGCGCCCTGGGCGCCTCGTCGCCCGGCCGCGACGACGGTTTTCGCACGCTCAACCTGCGCTTCAAGCACTGGAAACCCGCCGCCAGCGGCATCTTCGCGGTGCTCGTGCATGGCCTGACCGACACCCCGCTGCAAGGCGTCGCCAACCTGGGCGTGCGCCCGTCGCTCGACGCCAACGACGTCAACGCCGGCCGCGTCCTGTTGGAGACCCATTGCCTCGATTGGCCAGCCCACCTCGGCACCGAAGGGGCCTACGGTAAAATCGTCCGCGTGGAACTGCTGCACAAACTGCACGACGAATTGCGCTACACCAGCCTCGAGGCCCTCACTGCGGGCATCGCGAAGGATGGCCGTGACGCGCGTGCGTTCTTTGCCTCCACCCACGCCGAGACCCATCGCCAGACCACGCGCGACCGAATTTAGAGCGGAACCTTCGCTTTCCGCCGCGTCCGGCCGCACCTTGCCTGCAAGGGCCGCACGCCCCATCGATCCCTCGAGCGTTGCAAGGCAGCGCAGATTTCTGGAACCTCCATGGCTGACAACAAGACTGACGGCGGCACCGACTACCGCGCCACGCTGAACCTGCCCGACACCCCCTTCCCGATGCGCGGCGACCTGCCCAAGCGCGAGCCCGGCTGGGTCAAGGAATGGAACGACGAAGGCCTCTACCACCGTCTTCGCGACGCACGCCACGGCGCACCCAAGTTCATCCTGCACGACGGCCCGCCCTATGCCAACGGGCAGATCCACATGGGTCACGCCGTCAACAAGATCCTGAAGGACATGATCACCAAGGCGCGCCAGCTCGAGGGCTTCGACGCGCTCTATGTGCCCGGCTGGGATTGCCACGGCCTGCCGATCGAGAACGCGATCGAAAAGAAGTATGGCCGCAACCTCAGCCGCGACGAGATGCAGGCCAAGAGCCGCGCCTACGCGACCGAGCAGATCGCACAGCAAATGGTCGACTTCCAGCGCCTCGGCGTGCTGGGCGAATGGGACCATCCCTACAAGACGATGGACTTCGCCAACGAGGCTGGCGAGATCCGCGCCTTCAAGCGCGTGATCGAACGTGGCTTCGTCTATCGGGGCCTGAAGCCGGTGTACTGGTGCTTCGACTGCGGCTCCTCGCTCGCCGAATTCGAGATCGAGTACGCCGACAAGAAGTCGCAGACGCTCGACGTCGCGTTCAAGGCGCACGACCCGGCAAAGCTCGCGGCCGCCTTCGGCCTGCCCGCACTCACCAAGGACGCGTTCGCGGTCATCTGGACCACCACCGCTTGGACCATCCCGGCGAACCAGGCGATCAACCTGAACCCCGAGCTGGACTACGCCCTCGTAGATACCGACCGGGGCCTGCTGGTGCTCGCCGCCTCGCTGGTCGAAATGTGCATGAACCGCTACGCGCTCGACGGCAAGGTGCTGGCCACCGTCAAGGGCGAGAAGCTGGGCGGTCTGGAGTTCGAGCACCCGCTGTACGACGTGGATGCGGGCTACCGCCGCCTGTCGCCGATCTACCTCGCCGACTACGCGACAGCCGACGACGGCACCGGCCTGGTCCATTCCTCGCCCGCCTACGGCGTGGACGACTTCAACTCCTGCGTGGCGCACGGCCTGTCCTACGACGACATCCTGAACCCGGTGCAGGGCAACGGCTCGTACGCGCCCGACTTCCCGCTCTTCGGCGGGCAGAACATCTGGAAGGCCGTGCCGGTCATCATCCAGGCGCTGCGCGATGCCGGTCGGCTGATGACGACCGAGACCATCACGCACAGCTACCCGCACTGCTGGCGCCACAAGACGCCGGTGATCTACCGCGCCGCGGCCCAGTGGTTCATCCGCATGGACGAAGGCGAGGGCGTGTTCACCAAGGACAAGGCGCCCCAGACCCTGCGCCAGACCGCGCTGCAAGCCATCGATCAGACGAGCTTCTACCCGGAGAACGGCAAGGCGCGCCTGCACGACATGATCGCCAACCGGCCCGACTGGTGCATCAGCCGCCAGCGCAGCTGGGGCGTGCCGATCCCCTTCTTCCTGCACAGGGATTCGGGCGAGTTGCATCCGCGCACGATGGAGATCCTCGACCTGGCCGCCGACATCGTCGAGAAGGGCGGCATCGAGGCCTGGAGCCGCGTCACCACCGAGGAAATCCTCGGCGACGCCGACGCGCCGCACTACACGAAGAGCACCGACATCCTCGAAGTGTGGTTCGACTCCGGCTCGACCTTCTTCCACGTGCTGCGCGGTACGCATCCCAACGTGCACCACGAGACCGGTCCCGAGGCCGACCTCTACCTCGAAGGCCACGACCAGCATCGCGGATGGTTCCATTCGTCGCTGCTGATCGCCGCAGCGCTCGAAGGCCGGGCGCCCTACCGCGGCCTGCTCACGCACGGCTTCACCGTCGACAGCCAGGGCCGCAAGATGAGCAAGTCGCTCGGCAACGGCATCGATCCGCAGGACGTCAACAAGAAGCTCGGCGCCGAGATCACCCGCCTTTGGGTGGCCGCGAGCGACTACTCCGGCGACATCGCGGGCGACGACAAGATCCTCGCCCGCGTGGTGGATGCCTATCGGCGCATCCGCAACACGCTGCGCTTCCTGCTCGCCAACACCAGCGACTTCGACATCGCGAAGGACGCGGTGCCGCTCGATCAACTCCTCGAGATCGACCGCTACGCGCTGAGCCGCGCCGCGCAATTCCAGGCCGAGGTGCTTGCGCACTACAAGGTCTACGAATTCCATCCGGTGGTGGCCAAGCTTCAGGTGTACTGCTCCGAAGACCTGGGCGCCTTCTACCTCGACGTGCTGAAGGACCGCCTCTACACGACCGCGCCCGGCTCGTATGCGCGACGCAGCGCCCAGACGGCCCTCTGGCACATCACGCAGGCGATGCTGCGCTGGATGGCGCCATTCCTGAGCTTCACGGCGGAAGAGGCCTGGAAGTTCTGCGGCGACGGCCAGTCGATCTTCGTGCAGACCTACAGCGATCTGGGCACCCCCGACGAGGCACTACTCGGCAAGTGGACCCGCATCCGCGAGATCCGCGATGCCGTCAACAAGGAGATCGAGACCGTTCGCACCGCTGGCCAGGTCGGCTCATCGTTGCAGGCCAACGTGACCCTCGCCGCCCCCGCCGAAGATCACGCGCTGCTGGCGTCGCTCGGCGACGACCTCAAGTTCGTCTTCATCACCTCGGCGGTCGGCCTGGTCGTCGGCGATGACCTGAAGGCGAGCGTCACGGCAAGCACCGCGCAGAAATGCGAGCGTTGCTGGCACTGGCGCGACGACGTGGGCCACGACCCGGCGCATCCGGCCATCTGCGGCCGTTGCACCAGCAACCTCTACGGTGCGGGCGAAGCAAGGACTGTCGCCTGATGGCCCGCCGTGCTTCCGCCTCGGGCCTCGGCATCTGGCCCTGGCTTGGCCTCGCGCTCGTGATTGTCATCATCGACCAGTTCACCAAGACGCTGATCCTCGGCTATTACAAGCTCGGCGATGCGACCTACGTGACGAGCTTCTTCAATGTCGTTCGCGCTCACAACACCGGTGCGGCCTTCTCCTTCCTGGCCGATGCGGCGGGATGGCAGCGCTGGTTCTTCATGGCCATCGGGATCGCCGCGGCGGTGTTCATCATCTGGATGCTCAAGTCCCATGCGGGGCAGAAGCTGTTCTGCTTCTCGATGGCGGCGATCCTCGGCGGCGCCATCGGCAACGTGATCGACCGGATGATGCATGGCTACGTGGTCGACTTTCTCGACTTCCACCTGGCCGGGAGGCACTTCCCGGCCTTCAACGTGGCGGACAGCGCGATCACCATCGGGGCAATCTGCCTGATCCTCGACGAGCTGAGACGGGTGAAGCGGGGCAAGTAGGCTCTCGCCCAGCCTCACCCACTGCGAAGCCGTTCCGAGGTGTCGCAGGCGATCTCGTTGGGAGCGCCTTCACGTGCTCTATAGTGCCTCTGATCCATGAAGCACTTGTTGAATCTGCTGGCGGCCGTCGCGCTGCTGGTGTGGGGTACCCATCTCGTTCGTACCGGCGTGCTGCGCGTCTTCGGTGCCAACCTGCGCAGGATCCTCGTGCACAGCATGCGCAACCGGTTCACGTCGGCCCTGTCGGGGATTGGCGTGACGGCCCTGGTGCAGTCCAGCACGGCCACGTCGCTGATGACTTCGTCCTTCGTCGGCCAGGGCCTGGTGACCCTGCCTGCCGCGCTCGCGGTGATGCGCGGCGCGGACATCGGCACCGCGCTCATGTCGGTGCTCTTTTCCGCGGACCTGTCGTGGCTTTCGCCCCTCTTCATCTTCGTCGGCGTGGTGCTGTTCATCACGCGGCCGTCCAGTGCGGCCGGTCGCGTCGGCCGGGTGCTGATCGGCCTGGGCCTGATGCTCCTCGCGCTCCAGCTCGTGGTCGCGGCCACCGGCCCCTTGTTCGAAAGCCCGGCCATGCGCGCGGTGCTTGCATCGATCAACAGCGACGTCCTGCTTGAAATCACCATCGGGGCCGGGCTCGCGATCCTGGCGTATTCGAGTCTCGCCGTCGTACTCCTGGTCGCCGCCATGGCGAGCTCCAACGTCGTGCCGCTTGACGTCGCGCTGGGTTTGGTGCTCGGTGCCAACCTCGGCAGCGGGCTGCTCGCGGTGCTGACCACGGCGAAGTCGCCGGTCCCGGTGCGGCAGGTGACCGTCGGCAACCTCGTCTTCAAGCTTCTCGGCGTCGCCATCGCGGCGCCCTTCATCGGGCTGTATCTGCGCGAGGTCAGGCCCTACATTTCGGACGCCACGCAGCTGGTCGTTCTTTATCACCTGGCCTTCAACGTGATCGTGAGCGTCGGCTTCATCGGCCTTACCAATACGGTGGCCCGCATGGTCACGCGACTGCTGCCCGTGCCTCAGGAACCGACAGCGACCCGCAGGCCGCACCACCTGGATCCATCGGCCCTGTCGACGCCCACGCTCGCCATCTCCAACGCCGCGCGCGAGGCACTGCACCAGGCGGATATCGTCGAGACGATGCTGATCGGCATGCTCAACGTGATCCGCAACAACGACCTTCGTCTCGCGCAGGAACTGCGAAACCTCGACGACACGGTCGACGAGTTGTATTCAGCCATCAAGTACTACCTCACGAAGATCTCGCGCGAGGCCCTGGGCGAAGAAGAGAGCCGTCGCTGGACCGACATCATCAGCTTCACCATCAACATGGAGCAGATCGGCGACATCATCGAGCGCGTGATCATCGACATCGAGGACAAGAAGATCAGGCCGCAGCGCAACTTCTCGGATGCGGGCATGCGCGAGATCGTCGAACTCCATGAGCGGCTGGTGGCAAACCTGAGGCTCAGCATGAGCGTGTTTCTCAACGGCAATGTGCGCGACGCCCAGAAGCTGCTTCAGGAAAAGGCGCGCTTTCGCGACCTCGAGCACGCCTACGCGAACACCCATCTGGAACGGCTGACCGAGCAGACCACGTTGAGCATCGAGACGAGTTCGCTGCACATCGACCTGATCAGCGAATTGAAGCGCATCAACTCGCACATCTGTTCGATTGCCTATCCGATTCTCGAATCGGCGGGCGCTTTGGCTCCCACGCGAATGCGCGAATCGCGTCTTGGCACCCTTTGATTTTCGTCTTGGATCAATTCCATTCGGCTTTAGGAAAATTCCTATAGAAAGGGGAAGATTCGATTCGTAGCATGAATTTCCAATAATTTATTCGTGAAATTCAATGAAATCCATCGCCTCCCTTGTCACCGGATTTTTACTGACTGGCTGTTCTGTCGCACCATTGAATGACAAGCCACAGGAAAAGGTGAGCGAGCCGGCCGCCTCGTCAACGATTGTCGATAGAGGTGAATATGCCGTCGAGACGACTTACAAGGCGGTGAGTCAGAATGAGAGAGTTCGATTTCTCGTTCTCCACTACACCGTCTCCAACGACGTCGATTCGCTCAGATTCCTGACTCAAGCCGAAACGAGCTCCCACTATTTGGTTTCGTCCTTGCCTCCCGTGGTGAATGGCAAGCCCGTTGCCCTGCAGCTCGTGCCCGAGGAGAAGCGAGCGTGGCATGCGGGAGTAAGTACGTGGAACGGCAGAACCAACATCAACGACACGTCGATCGGCATCGAAATCGTGAATCCTGGCTTCACCGAAGAGCCGGGCGGGCTGCGCTGGTACCCCTACGCAAAAGAACAAATTGATCTGCTCGCACGCATGGCACAAGACATCATTCAACGCTACGACATCACACCCGACAGCGTTTTGGGACACAGCGACATAGCGCCCACCAGAAAATCAGATCCCGGGCTCCTTTTCCCGTGGAAGGAGCTGGCTGCGCAGGGAATTGGCGCATGGCCAAACGAAACAGCGGTCGAAAAATTCCTTGCCGGCAGACGCGCGACGGATTCGACTTCAACCTTGAAATTGCAGGTGACACTCGCGAAATACGGATATCAAGTCCCTCAACACGGGGCGCTCGATGTCGAGACAAGCCAGGTTTTTCGCGCCTTTCAATTGCATTTCAACCCGGGCGGCGTAACCGGCAAACCCGACGCGCTGACCGAGTCGTTGGCCCTCGCCCTGGTCGAGAAATACAGAGAATAGGCGCGCAAACCGTTCACACGGTCAGGATGGTGCAGCCCGTGGTCTGTCTCGCTTCGAGATCACGGTGAGCCTGTTGCACGTCGGCCAATGCGTACCGTTGGTCGATCGGAATCTTCACCGCTCCGTTCAGCACCACCGAGAACAGGTCGTCTGCCATCGCTTGCGTGCTTTCGCGGCTCGAGATGTGGGTGAACAAGGTCGGCCGCGTCACGTAGTACGAGCCCTTGGCCAGCATGCCGAGATTGAAGGCCGGCACCGGACCGGAGCCGTTGCCGAAGACAGCGAGAAGGCCGAAAGGCCGTAGGCAGGCCAGCGAGCCTTCGAAAGTGTCCTTGCCGACGGAGTCGTACGCCACTTTCACGCCCTTGCCACCAGTGATCTCCTTCACACGCTCGGCGAAGTTCTCGGTGCTGTAGTTGATGGCATGCGCGGCGCCGTGCGCAAGGGCCATCTGGCACTTGGCATCGGTTCCGGCGGTGCCGATGAGTTGCAATCCCAGCGCCTTGGCCCACTGGCACGCGATCAGCCCGACGCCACCCGCCGCAGCATGAAAGAGCACGAAGTCGCCGGGCTGTAGGCCCTCGGCAGGCAGCGTTTTCTTCAGGAGGTATTGCGCAGTCAGGCCCTTCAGCATCATCGCGGCGCCGGATTCAAAGGAAATCGCATCTGGCAGCTTGCAGACGAACTTGGCCGGCATCACCCGCGCTTCGGCGTACGCGCCGGGCGGCTGGCTTGCGTACGCCGCGCGATCGCCGACCTTCAGATGAGTGACGCCCTCGCCCACCGCCTCGACGATGCCGGAGGCTTCCATGCCGAGCTGGAGCGGCATCGGAAACGGGTACAGGCCGCTGCGCTGGTAGGTGTCGATGAAGTTGAGGCCGACCGCCTTGTGGCGAATACGGATCTCGCCGGCCCCCGGATCGCCGACTTCGACGTCGACGATCTTCAATTCCTCGGGACCGCCATGGCGGTCGATGCGGACGGCTTTGCTCATCATGAGTTGTTGCTCCTGGTGTTGATCGGGAGATTCGACTGGATCGAATCGCGGCGCCTATGCTGCCACGGACTGCCGCTTCATGATCCGCACGCCGCGAAATGCGCCGCGCCGCCCGGTACAGTTCAGCCCCATGCAGCAGCGACTCACACCGGGCACAGCCCTACTTCTGACGGTGCCTCCGCTGCTGTGGGCAGGCAATGCCGTCGTCGGCCGTGTCGTGCGGGATCTGGTCTCGCCGATGTCGCTGAACTTCATCCGCTGGCTGCTGGCCTTCATCGTGCTGCTTCCCTTCGCGGTGACCGTGCTGCGCCGCGAGAGCCCGTTGTGGCTCTACTGGAAGCGATTCGCCGTGCTCGGGCTGCTCGGCATCGGCTGCTACAACGCGTTCCAGTACCTGGCCCTGCAGACTTCGACCCCCATCAACGTCACGCTGGTGGGTTCGAGCATGCCGCTGTGGATGCTGGCGACCGGCACCCTCTTCTTCGGCGCGAAGGTGACGGGTCGCGAACTCGCGGGCGCGGCCCTCTCGATGGTCGGCGTGCTGCTGGTGCTCAGCCGCGGCCAATGGGCTCAGTTGCTGGCGCTGCGACTCGTGGTCGGCGACATCTACATGATGCTCGCCACGATCTCCTGGGCGTTCTACAGCTGGATGTTGTCGCGCACCCACGAGCCTTCCGAAGTGCGGCGCGACTGGTCGTCGTTGTTGATGGCGCAGATGGTGTTCGGGCTCGCGTGGTCCGGCGTGTTTGCCGCGGGCGAATGGGCGCTGACCGACGCGCATGTGGATTGGGGCTGGCCGCTCGCGGCTGCACTGGCGTTCATCACGGTCGGTCCGGCGCTGGTCGCTTACCGGTGCTGGGGGGCGGGGGTGCAGCGAGCCGGGCCGCAAATCGCCGGCTTCTTCACCAATCTCACGCCCTTGTTCGCCGCGCTGCTCTCAGCCGCATTCCTCGGCGACCTTCCTCAGTGGTACCACGGCGCGGCGTTCGTCCTGATCGTCGGAGGGATCTGGGTTTCCTCGCGGCAGTAGGCTCAGGAGCCCGAAAGCGCCACGGCCTGCAAGGACACCAGCTTTTCGCTGGCGCCGACGCGCTGGGCGCCGATCTCCCGGAATCCGAAGCGCTCGTGAAAGCGGCGTGAAGCATCGTTGGGCGGATCGACATCGAATTCGCAGGTCACCTGCACGGCACCGATCTTCGCCGCGAAGTCGAACAGATCCTTGTAGAGCAACTCCCCGATGCCCCTGCCCCGGTTTTCCGCCGCAACCACGACCCGGTCGATGTAGACAAAGCGCTCGCAGTTCGCCGCAAACCAGCGGTAGTTGGGGCTGTCGTAGTCCGCACCCTCCGCGAATGCCAGCAGGAAGGCAGCGACCGCGCCATCGCATTCCACGACGCGGCGGTACGCGGCCTCTGCATGCAGATGCACCAGCCGGTCCCGCGTGAGCGGCGCCAGGAAGTGCACCCAAGCTTCGTTGAGTTCGAGGATGCGAGGGAAATCGGCGGGAGTCGCCTCTCGAATCAGCACCGGACCGGTTTCAGTAGGTCCCCGGGTAGGCCCCGCCATCGGCGAGCACGTTCTGCCCCGTCAGGTAGGCGGCATGCACGCTACAGAGGAAGGCGCAGATGGCGCCGAACTCGGCCGGCGTGCCGAAGCGGCCTGCGGGAATGCTCTTCTGGCGCACGGCGCGGATTGCATCGATGTCCTGCCCCGACTTCTTCGCCGCGCCCGCCAGCGTGCCCTTGAGCCGGTCGGTGTCGAAGGCGCCGGGCAGCAGGTTGTTGATCGTCACGCCCTTGCCCGCGATGCCCGAACGGGCCACGCCGGCGACGAAGCCGGTCAACCCGCTGCGCGCGCCATTGCTCAGGCCCAGGATGTCGATCGGCGCCTTGACCGAGCTCGACGTGATGTTCACGATACGGCCGAAGCCACGGGCGGCCATGCCGTCGACCGTGGCCTTGATCAGCTCGATCGGCGTCAGCATGTTGGCGTCGAGCGCCTTGATCCACGCCTCGCGGTCCCACTCGCGGAAATCACCGGGGGGCGGTCCGCCCGCGTTGGTGACGACGATGTCGAAGTCCTTGTGCAACGCGAAGGCGGCGGCGCGCCCTTCAGGGGTCGTGATGTCGGCCGCCACGTGCTTCACGAAAGGCCTGGCAGCACCCGCACCGGCCGCGGCAGCCTGCAGCGTCTTCGCCGCGGCTTCCAGGGCCTCGGCGCCGCGCGCGACGACCACCACGTTCACGCCCTCGCGCACCAGCGCTTCCGCACAGCCGTAGCCCAGGCCCTTGCTCGCGCCGCATACCAGGGCCGTCTTGCCCGAAATTCCCAGATCCATGCTTGTTCCCCAGGGCCTCAGCGCCCCATGCGTGTGAATACGAAGATGCCGGTGATGACCAGCGCCGTCCCGGCCGCGATCCACGCGGTGAAGGGTTCGCCGAGGATCACCACACCCATCAGGATGGTCGACATCGGCCCGACCATACCCGTTTGCGCCGCCATCGCGGGGCCAATGCGTTCAATCGCCATCATCACGGCAAGGACGGGCAGCGCAGTGCACAGCGTGGCATTGAGGACCGACAGCCAGATGACCTGCGGCGCCACGTCGAAGGCGCTGCTCATCGGTCGCACCAGCAGGAACTGCACGATGCAAAGTACGCAGGCCACGCTGGTCGCCAGCCCCACCAGTCGCAGCGATCCGAGCCGCTTGACGAACTCGCCGCTGGCGAGCAGATAAACGGCATAGCTCACCGCGCTCAGGAAGACCAGGAAGGTGCCCCAGACGGCGGATGCGCTCTGGCCCAGTTGCACTTCATGGCCGAACACCAGCAGCACGCCGGCGTAGCTGATGCTCATGCCGATGAATTGCCAGCGCGTGATCCGCCGCCGGTAGACGATCCAGCCGAACAGCAGCACCAGCGTCGGGTTGAGATACAGGATGAGCCGCTCCAGGCCGGCCGTGATGTAGGCCAGCCCGGCGAAGTCGAGAAAGCTCGACAGGTAGTAGCCCGAGAACCCCAGCCCGAAGACGCCGATCCAGTCGCGCCGCGTGAGCGCCGGCTTCCCGCGCCCGGCCCACCAGGCCATGCCCGCGAACAGCGGCAGCGCGAACAGCATGCGCAGCATGATGAGCGTGACCGCGTCCACGCCATGCCGGTAGGCCAGCTTGACGATGATCGCCTTGCCGCTGAACGCGATGGCGCCCAGCGTGGCAAGGACGAGGCCCGGCGCGAGACTCTTGTGAGCGGAGTGCTCCGACGTGGCCTGCAACTGCATCCAGGGGATCAGAACCCGGCAGCGAGGCCGTCGCGGCGCGCATCGCTTGCCGCCACATAGCCTTCGACTGCCGGATCGCCCGCGCGCCAGATGAACTGGCCCGCGCCGAAGTCCTGGTAGGAGTCGTTGATGACATCGACCTTGTGGCCGAGCTCGGTCAGCCCTTGGACCGTTTTCGGATCCATGGCCGCCTCGACGTTGATCTCGAGGCCGGAGTTGAAGCGCCAGCGCGGCGCGTCGCACGCCGCCTGCGGGTTCTGCTTGTAGTCGAGCATGCGCACCAGCGTCTGCATGTGGCCCTGCGGCTGCATGTTGCCGCCCATCACGCCGAAGCTCATCACCGGCTTGCCGTCCCTCGTGAGGAAGGCCGGGATGATGGTGTGGAAGGGGCGCTTGCGCGCCTCGACCACGTTCGGGCTCTTTGCGTCGAGGCTGAAGCCGTGGCCGCGGTTCTGCAGGCTGATGCCGAAGTCGGGCTCCACGCAACCCGAGCCGAAGCCCATGTAGTTGCTCTGAATGAAGCTCACCATCATGCCGCTCTCGTCGGCGGCGGTGAGATAGATGGTGCCGCCCTTGACCGGGTTGCCCGCCTTGAAGTCCTGCGCCTTTTTCACATCGATGAGTTTGGCACGCGAGGCGAGGTACGCCCCATCGAGCATTTGCAAGGGCGTCACCTCCATCGACGATGGGTCCGACACATAGCGGTAGGTGTCGGCGAACGCGAGCTTCATGGCCTCGATCTGCAGATGCTGCGAAGCGACCGAATCGACCGGAATGGAGCCGATGTCGAAGTGCTCAAGGATGCCCAGCGCGATCAGCGCGGCGATGCCCTGGCCGTTGGGCGGGATCTCGTGCAGCGTGTGATCCCGGTAGTTCTGCGCGATGGGCTCGACCCATTCGGGCCGCCAGTTGGCGAGGTCGCGCACCTTGAGGCTGCCGCCGTTGGCGTTGGAGAACTTCTCGAGCGCCTCGGCGACCTCGCCGCTGTAGAACGCGTCGCCCTTGGTCGCGGCAATGGCCTTCAGCGCGCGCGCCGCGGCCTGGAAGCGGAAGAGTTCACCGACCTCGGGTGCACGGCCCCACGGAAGGAAGCTCTGCGCGAAGCCCGGCTGCGATTGCAGGATGGGCGTGGCGGCGGCCCACTTCTGCTGCACCACCGGCGGCATCAGGTAGCCGCGCTCGGCGATCTCGATGGCCGGGGCCATGAGGTCCTCGAAGGGGAGTTTGCCGAAATGCTCGGACAACGCGACCCAGGTTCCGACGGCGCCGGGCACCGTGACCGAATCGATGCCGCGCTGCGGCGGCGTGCGGGCGTCGTCGCCGTACTTGCGGCGGAAGTACTCCGGCGACCAGGCCTCCGGCGCGCAGCCCGATCCATTCAGGCCGTGCAGCTTCTCCCCATCCCACAGGATGCAGAAGGCATCACTTCCCAAGCCGTTGCTGACGGGCTCCAACACGGTCATCGCGGCCGCAGTGGCGATCGCGGCGTCGACGGCATTGCCGCCCTGGTAGAGGATGCGCAGACCAGCCTGCGCAGCTTGCGGGTGCGAAGTCGAAACGACGTTGCGCGCAAAGACCGGAATGCGGGTCGAGGTATAGGGGTTCGCGTAGTCAAATTTCATGTTCAGTCACCCGTGATTTTTCGTTCGGTGATGATCTTTTTCCACTTGGCGGCATCCTCGGCCACCATGCTTGCGAGTTGCGCAGGCGTACTTGTCGTCGGCAAGATTCCCAGTCGTGCCAGCTTGTCCATCACTTCCGGATCGGCCAGCGCCTGGTTGGCGGCCATGTTGATGCGCGTCACCATGTCCGCCGGAAGGCCCTTCGGACCATACAGCCCGAACCAGGTGTTGGATTCGAAGCCCGGCAGCGTATCGGCGATGGGCGGCAATTCGGGCGCCAGCGGGCTGCGCTTGAGCGTCGTCACGCCCAACGCACGCAGGCGGCCGTCGCGCACGTGCGGCATGCCGGTGGGCAGCGAGTCGAACAGCACGTCGACCTTGCCGCTGATCAGGTCCGGAATCGCGAGCGCCGTGCCCTTGTACGGGATGTGCGTGACGAAGATGTCGGCCTGCGACTTGAAGAGCTCCGCCGTGAGTTGGACGATCGTGCCGTTGCCGCTCGACGCATAGTTGAGCTTGCCCGGGTTCTTCTTCGCGTACTCGATCCACTCACGCACTGTCTTGGCGGGCGAGCTGTTGGGCACGAGCATGATGCTAGGCGCATCGCCGACGTGGGCGATCGGCGTGAAGTCGCGGACCGTGTCGTAAGGCAGCTTGGCGGTGATCGCGGGACCGATCGAGTGGGTGCTGGTCGTGGCCAACAGCAGCGTGTAGCCGTCAGGCGGTGCCTTGGCCGCCATGTCGGAGCCGATCGCGCCGCCGGCGCCGGGCTTGTTGTCGATGACCAGCGTGGTGCCGAGCTTCTCGCCCATCTTCTGGGACAGGGTGCGCGCGAACAGGTCCGTCGCGCCGCCGGCCGGAAACGGCACGATGAGCCGGATCGGCTTGGTCGGATAGGCGCCGCCCTGCGCCAGGGTTGCGGAGGTCGCAGCCATGCACAGCGTGGCGGCGATGGCTTGAAGAAACTGGATTCGATTCATGGAGCTGGATTGTCCCCGTGGAGGAATTCGAATGCTATGCAGCAGCGGCGCATCAAGCCAGATAATCCAGCTTATCCAACTATGAGCATTTCTTATGCCAAAGAGCGGCACGGAAGAGATCTCGCTGCAGCAGCTCCGTGCCCTGGCAGCGGTCGCCGAATCGGGCAGTTTCACCCTGGCGGCGGAGACCCTGCAGCTCACGCAGCCTGCGATCAGCCACCTCATCAAGCGCATGGAGCACGATCTCGGCCAGCCGCTTGTCGTGCGCGGGCGCCGCATCCGAATGACCAATGCGGGCGAGATGATGGTGGACACCGCGGTGCGTGCGCTCCGGCTGATCGATGAATCCGTCGATGCCTGCCGTTCGCAGTCGCAGCTTCGCGAGGGCCGCGTGGTGCTGGCGGTGGGCCACCTCACTGCCGGTGCGCTGCTGCCGCCCTTGCTGAGCCGCTTCTCGCAGCACCATCCCTCGCTGGCGACTGAACTGCTCGATAGCACGGCGGAACAGATGATCTCGCGGATCCTCTCGCAGGAGGCCGACCTGGGCTTCGGCTCGGACATCGGGCAGAAGCATTCGGAACTCGCGACCGAGCCGCTGTTCAGCGAGCGCATGAGCCTCTTCGTGCGCGACGACCATCCGCTGGCGCGGCGGGTGGTGATCGATGCCAGGCACCTGGACGCGCTGCCCTTCATCCACGTCAATCCGGACGCCAACGTATGGCGTTCCGTCAGCCGTCAGTTGTCGAGCGTGGCCAATGTGTATCCGCGGGTGGTGCACCACGTGTCGATGCTGTCGACGGCCTTCGGACTGATCCAGTCGGGTGCGGGAGTCGCCCTGCTGCCGCGCTACGTAGAGGTGCTCATGCCAGCAAATCTGCGCGCGGTGGCCGTGACGCGCCCCACGCTCGAATACCCGGTCGTCGCCGTGCGCTTGGCCAAGCATCCACTCAGCCCGGCGGCCATGGCCTTCCTGGCGATGGCGCGCCAGCATATGAGGGGTTGACTCGCCCCCACTGCCTTCCCCAATAAGAAACGGCACCCGAAGGTGCCGCTGATGAGGAAAGCTATAGGCCCGCGATCAGGCTTCTTCCTCGTGGAAGGCTTCCTCGCGTTTGGACTTCACCGCCGGCAGCAGCACGATCACCAGTAGCAGCAGTGCCGCGGCGAGCAGGCCGGCCGAGATCGGACGGGTGACGAAGACGATCCAGTCGCCACGCGACAGCAGCAGCGCGCGGCGCAGGTTCTCTTCCATCATCGGCCCCAGGATGAAGCCCAGCAGCAATGGCGCCGGTTCGCAGCCGAGCTTGAAGAAGCTGTAGCCGATGAAACCGAAGATCGCCACCATCCAGATGTCGAAGGTGTTGTTGTTGGTCGAGTACACGCCGATCGCACAGAACAGCACGATGGCCGGGAAGAGGTACTTGTAGGGCACCGACAGCAGCTTGATCCACATGCCGATCAGCGGCAGGTTCAGGATGATGAGCATCGCGTTGCCGATCCACATCGAGGCGATCAGGCCCCAGAAGAGTTCGGGGTTGCTGGTCATCACCTGCGGGCCGGGCTGGATGTTGTGGATGGTCATCGCACCCACCATCAGCGCCATCACGGCGTTGGGCGGAATGCCCAGCGTCAGCAGCGG
>NZ_JBFUKW010000038.1:0-54390 GCF_056400665.1 Variovorax sp. P5_A3
CGAGCAGTTCACCCTGGCCTTGGACTCCTACATCCGCTGGTACAACGAGAAGCGGATCAAGCTCTCCCTCGGCGCTCTCAGTCCTGTTGAATATCGGAAAAGCCTGGGGCTCGCGGCATAACCAGTCCAAGATTTCTGCCGCACCCCCGGTGGGTCAGA
Source organism: Variovorax sp. P5_A3 (assembly GCF_056400665.1). NCBI lineage: Bacteria > Pseudomonadati > Pseudomonadota > Betaproteobacteria > Burkholderiales > Comamonadaceae > Variovorax > Variovorax sp. P5_A3. The sequence goes on from NZ_JBFUKW010000038.1 coordinate 160, forward strand.
TTTAAATCGGCGTTGACAAGCGCGGGTCGCGCGAGAGCCTGAAGCTGCCCTGGCGATGCGGCTTCAGGCCGTTGCGCTGCCACACGCGGCGGATGGTTGTGGGCCCCACACCGAGCTGCGCGGCCAGCGTGCGCGTGCTCCAGTGCGTGGCAGCAGGTGCCGCGACCTGGCGAAGGACTGTCCAACGCCTCTTCGCAATCACGCCCCAGACTCAGTGTGATCGAGATCGTTCGAGTTGATTCACTGACTCCAGCGCTCTCTATCAGCGAAGGTCTGCGACCGTCGTATCCATGATCTTTCCCGCAATCAACGTGTTTGCGAGCGTGATGTCATGCACGTTATACGCGTAGATCGGACCCGCCACCGTTGCACTGGCAGGTCCTAACGCAGTGGGGTTGCCGAAATCACAATTGATGATGTTGACGCCCTCGATCGCAGGCACTGGCGGTGTCGGTGCGGGGCCGTTGTAGTCGAAGGCGACGGGGCCTTGCGCCACGATGGCCTGGAAGCATGAGCCGGTCACACCGCCGAGCGTGACGTTTTTGGCCACGAGGTTGGAGATATTGATGTTCTGCAACAAGGCCGGGCGGGTTCGGATGGCGTCCTTCGCTGGCTGGTAGTCGCAATCGAAAGTGACAATTCCCCCTTGCGATGCCGACGGGTTGCTGCTTGCCGCGGTGCTCACGCCAATCGGTACGTTGGCGTTGATCGGGCTGCCAGCCAGCAGGCTCGTGCCATAGCCGGCGCCCGTCAGGCTGACACCATTGGGCAGCGTGACGCCATCGACATAGAAGTCCTTGACGTAGCCGCCACGGTTCATGTTGGTCTTGATCCGGATCGCGATGTTCAGCGAGTTCGTGGCCCAGAACTGATTGAGCATCGCGAGGTTGCGGCAATAGATTTTCTCGACCCCGCCGCCCATCTCGCTGCCCAGGGTGATGCCGCCGTGCCCGCTGTTCATTGTGCAGTTCTGAACTACATGACGAATGGACGGGCCGTATTCGTTGTCGAGGTTCTTGCCCGACTTGATGGCGATGCAGTCGTCGCCAGTGTTGAAAACCACGTCCTCGCAGAGCACGTTGTCGCAGGCGTCCGGGTCGAAACCGTCGTTGTTCGGTCCGATGCTGTTGACCGTGACCTTGCGGATCACCACGTTCTTGCAGTCGGTTGGATGGTGCTGCCAGAACGGCGTGTTGCGAGTCTGATAACCCTCCATCAAGACATTGGTACAACCCAGGAATTCGACCATGCACGGCCGCAGGAAATGCCCGAGGCCGAAGATGCGCTTTTCAATCGGAACGCCCGCTTCCGACAGTGCTGGAAGGTAGTTCTGATCTTGTTGCCAAGGAGTGACCGGGTTGGTAAGCAGCGTGTACAGGGCGTCCGAGATCCCCGGCACGAAGGTCTTCAGGTCAATGTTGAGTGCGTTGACGCTGGCCTGGGAAGGTGTGCTTGAGTTCACCACGCCATAGACGCCGGCATTGCCCTTCCATGTCCACCAGCAGGTGCTGGTGTTGCCGGTGCCTGCGAAGGGCGTCATGGCCTGGCCGTTGAAGATCGAAGTATCGCCTTCGCCAGTGACGGCAATGTTCGTCTGGTTGCGTGCGTAGATGGGAGCACCGTAGTTGAGGCAGTCGTTGGATTGCCAGCGGCCGTAATAGAGCTTGCCGTTTGCCCCGCAATCGATCGGGCCATCCTTCGCGTAGTCGGCAGGGTTGGGGCTGAAATAGATCGTGCAGTTCTGGCTCAGGTGGAAGTTGACGTTGCTGAGCAGGACGATCGGGCCGGCGCAATACCAATCCCCGGCCGGCACCACAACGCGGCCGCCGCCAGCAGCATTGCACGCGGCGATGGCAGCGAGGAAGGCCGGGCGCGAATCGAACGATCCCGGCGCGTGCGTCGTATCGGCACCCACGCTCAGCGGCGACTTGGTCAGGTCGGTGTACGGATTGGGCGATGCCACGGTCAGGCAGGTCTGCGCGCCATATTGGGTGACGATGAAATCCTTGGCGGCAAACATCGACTGATTGATGCCTTGAAGGGAAGCAATGATCTGCGTTCCGAGGCCGGTGGGTCCCCAGATCGGATCAGGGGCTGCCACGGGCGCTGGTGCCGGCGCAGGGGGTGGGGCGGGTGCCGGTGCAGGCGCGGATGGAATGATCGGAAACCCGCCGCCTCCGCCGCCGCACGCGGTGATCAGTGTGGCACCGGTGGACGCGCCGACCAGGGCCATGAACGCGCGACGTCCAAGCGGGTTCGTGTCCTGTGCCGAAAGTGCAGCGCGGCCCGGTTCGGTGATTTCATTGCTAGGTGTTTTCATTGGTTTTGCTCCGTGGATGAAAGGCCAAAAATTGCTGGCGTGACAAGGCCGTCGGCGTGGAGGTTGCACAGCCGCCATGGGACAGCGACCGGTCGAGGCAAGGTGAAAAAGCGATGGCTAGTACGAACCTGGAGCGATCGATCAGTGACCGGGTACATGCCGATCGCGTGGTTCGAACTGGGACTGGGCGCATGGCGCAAGTTACCGTCGTAGTTGTCTGATGTCCTATGACAAGAGGTGAATATCTATGATTCGAGTGGAGGAACGCACAGGGTTTGCCCGAAGAAATGTTGCTATTTGCTCGCGATACACCAAAGTATTCATAGGATGTCGGACAACATAGCGTTTGCGCTTTCCACGCCAAGACACTGTTTCGAAAGGCCCAGGCGATCCGCGAGATGAAACAGTCCTCCGTCGCGCGTCCTATCATTCGGGACATGCAAGACCCTCCGCTGACCCCTCCGGCCGCTCAGATAGACGCTGAAGTGGGAGGCGCGTCAGGAGCCCATCGGAGGCAAGGGAAGGGACTTACGCACGAGTTGGTCGAAGCCCTGGGCATGCAACTGCGACGCCGGACGATCAAGCCAGGCGACAAGCTGCCGGCCGAATCGGTCATCATGCAAACGTTCGGCGTCAGCCGAGGCGTCGTCCGCGAGGCGCTCTCTCGGCTGCAAGCGGCGGGCCTCGTGCAGACGCACCACGGGGTGGGCACCTTCGCGCTGGAGCCCGCTGCGCAAGGCCGATTCCAGTTCGACCATTCGTCGCCCGGCGACATCGAGGACATGCTGGAAATGCTGGAGCTTCGGACCAGTGTCGAAGCAGAGGCGGCCGGCCTTGCGGCGCTGCGTCGCACCGACGAGCACCTTCGGGAGATGCGCAGTGCGCTCCTCGATTTCGAACAGCACCTGACGGCCGTCGGCGAAACCGTCGCGCCTGATTTCCGATTCCATCTGGCCATCGCGCAGGCGACGGGCAACCACTATTTCAGCGAGCTAATGGGACATCTGGGCTTGGAAGTCATACCGCGCACGCGGGTCTCATCCGCCTGGCTGAATGTCGAGCAACGCGCCCAGCACCTGCAAAAAGTCAATCAGGAGCATCAGGATATCTACGCGGCCATCGAGCGCCGCGATCCTGAAGCGGCGCGCGCCGCCATGCGTATCCACCTGGTCAATAGCCGCGAGCGACAGCGCAGGGCGCACGCCGATCCGGTGAGTGCGAGGGCGTGATCACCAGAGTTGGCCTGAGTGGCCGAATGAAAGAAGACATTGGGTTACTAAAGTTGTGGGAATTTTCGACTAACCCCGGCGAAAGATGCGGAATCTTCGAGGAAACCCGTCGCTCCCAACCAACAGACGACCGGGTCGGCGGCTATCCAGGCATCCACGCTCAGGCGTCGTGCCGGTGGACTCAATCCCCTTTGGCTGCCGAGAAGACGAGGGCCGCGTCGGCCACTGATCCCGGCGGCGAATCGATCGGTGACTCGAAGTGGCCGCCCATCCGATTGCCGGCCGAGTCTTCCAGAGTACTGCGGACGATGAGTTTGTGCTGGCCTGTGCGCCATGGCGCTTTCGGAGTGAATGTCCAAGTGCTTTCGCCGTTCGTCAGCTCGGCGCGTCCCTCCACGCGACGGTCGCGGTCGTCCGCAATCACCAAATAGTCAACGTCCCGCCCGTCGATTGCGGCATCCAGCGTAACGACGAGCGCCTGCTTCGACGCGACGCGTACGGGCGACAGCTTCCAGGCCGATACGTCCGGCCCGTTCACATCCGTCGGTCCAACGATCCAATGCTTGATGGGACGTCCATCCAGCGCGAGCGTCACGGCATCCCCGACGACCAGGATCGGCCCCAATTCTTCTCGCGCAATCAGGCCGGTCTTGACGCGTCCGGGATGCATCATGACGGTCAAGATCTTGCCGCTTGGAGACCAAAGCTCCTGCTGAAGGAACGGTTCCCGGACTCGCCTTCCGTCGGGGCCGATCAAGGCGAGCCTCGGAAGGACCGGGCCTTCGGGCGGCCCTGCGAACTCGATAGAAATACGAAGGAGATTGGCCGGGACCTCGCTGGCCGACGGCCGAACAAATACGACGCGCGGGGGTTGTTGGTCTGCATAGGAACTGCTCAAGACCACCAAGAGAGCCGCGCCGGCTATCCATCGAAAGAGTTGCACGAACTACTCCGATGGCTTGATCAAGTCGGCGAGACCTTCGTGTTCCAGGAGCATGTCCTGCCGGGGCTTGATGTTCTTCAGCTGGAAGTCATCGCCTTTGAAGCTGTACTGGGAGAAGGCGTACTCCGAGATGTGGTCTGACAGCCGGAAGCTGAGGTCCTTTCCGATAGTGACAAGCTGCAGTGTGTCCTTCTCGAGCTGCCGCCGCACGACGACGAACGACTTCTCGTCGAGATTGTCGACCCGCAGCGTGCCTGCCAGAGGGGCTGTCATCACGTCCAGACCCACAATCTGTCCGAATGGCACGACCTTCTCGATGCCCGGCCGGGCGCCCGCTGCCTCCAGCTGCGACACCGGGATGACGTTCGACACGCGCTCGAAGTTCACCAGCAACAGATATTCTTCCGACTTGCCCTGCTCGGTCTTCGTGTAGGCGATCATGTCGGCGGGGGTGTTCCCATAGCCGAGCTCGGCGACTGTCTTGCCACGGACATGGGCACCATTCTTCAGCTCGTCGAGCGGAATGATCACTAAAGGCGTGCACGTGTAGGCGGCTACGAGGTATGGCTTGCCCCCCCAGCTCGCGAAGCTCATTGCCCGAATGGGAGCGCGCGTCTCGATCAGGTTGTGGCCGCCGTGATAGATCTCCACTGAGGTCGTCGACGGCTTGGCGCCGAATGGGTAGTTGATACGGCGAAGGGTCGAGGCGAAGTCCTGGTTGGAAAGACCGGCCACGAAGAGCTCCCCGTTGCGCCACTTCATGTCGGTGACCGTGAAGCTTCGCTCGGGCGTTTCTTTCCAGAACTTGTCATTCGGTGCGGGCGCATCGCCAAGTGCAATCGAAGTCGAAGTCGCCGCCCTCAAGTCAACCCGACGGGCCTTCTTGTCGCCGGTAACCAAGATCAGTGCCGGCGTCTTTGCAGCGCCGTAGCTGACCGCGACATACACCTCAGCCGTTCCCGGACGGACGACCATGTCCTCGACCGTGACTTTGGCGCCGCCGACCTGACGCGATAGAAGCGTCTCGAGATCGAGGATATTGAACGCCGTTCCCGCCGGCTTTTTCGCAACCGAAGGAAGGGTGATCGCGTGGACGCGTGCACTCTTCCAGTCGGCGACGAAGAGTACGTTGTCGGGTCCCGCAGCGAGGCGTGATATCGATCTGACGTCTGCCGCAGTGGCACTGACGGAGGTGCCCAGGCAACAGGCCAGGGCAATGACAGGAAGACGCATGAATAGCTCCTAGTAATGGGGACAAGAATGGATGGCGCTGGCGCGGTCACGAACGGTCGATCGACGTGATCGATCGCCGGCCCACGCGCGAATAGCTTGCGGCCTGCTCACGGTCATAGAAGCGGCCGTACAAAATGAAGCCGGACTGCACCGAATCCTTTACCGAGATGACCTTGCCTGTTGCCGCCCTCGCAACGACCAGGTCATCGGGCAATCCGTCGATCAGGTGAATCGGGGCCAATCGGCCGTCGGCAAACCGTGAGGGATAAACGTCGCCCGTCTCGGCATTCCGAAAGGCCGGGAGGAATCCCAAGCATCTGTTGTCAGCGCTGACACCGCCGCCTCCCTGATGGGCAACATTCTCTTGCTGAAGGATCAACTGATTCATGTGCTCACCTCGTGGTCAATGTGGGACTGTGGCCTGCTTTCGAAATCGGACGTCTTCGTGGTGCGACGCATTGAAGCAAATGCTAGACAGATGAACTCGTTGCCGGAAGGCACCCCTCGCTCACTTCGGTGTTTCCTCGCAGGCACCAGCGCAATGAGAATTCAGCCGTTCGCGGTGAACCGATGCGCGCGCGCCGCACCGAGCACCGCGTAGAGGTCTGAGTTCAACAGTTCGATCGGCATGCACTCCTGAAGCCATGCATTGGAGGCGACGAACCAATGTGCAGCGACTTTCGTCATACATATTCGTGCGAGCGATTTTGAGCATGGACACCGGTTGCTCCTCCCCAACGATCAGTTACCGTGATTGATTACGTCAAAGAGCCAAAGCAGCCGGCCCAGGTAGTTGGGTCTCGTGTGCACCGTAGGCGTGGTGGAGCGGGCTCGTCTGCCCAGACGCGGCGGCGCGGGTAGGCGCTTGAAAGCGCCAGGCGGGGTGGGCGCGGAGACCTGCGGCATAGTCGAGATGCTCCACCGCCCTCAGAACCGCCGCGCATAACGCAGCTGTACGAAGTTCTCTCCAGGATTGGGATGCTTGATGCCCGCGTTGGAAAAGTGCTGCAGGCGAAGCGTCAGCTCCTGATTGCCGGATGCGCCGAACTGCCATCCTGCGGCGAGGTGGTCCCCGAAGTTGAAGGTCGTGCTGAACTGCCGGGAATCGTTCTGGTAGATCGGAAAGATCCAATTAACCCCGATGCCTGCTTCCAGAAAGAAGTGGTTCCAGCCCGTCGGTCTCAGGCGGATCACCGGCGTGATTCCAACTTGCGTCACATCGTCGTGCCCCGATCTGATCCCGCCGCCAGACATGTGCCAACGCCCCAGCGACAGATCCAGATAGCCTTCCCAAACGCCCCAGTCGTTCTCGTGGCGCCAGGGCAGGTCCCACGTGACACCGAAGGTTCCCGATGCGACGTTGTCGCCTGCGCCGGCCTGCACATAGGCGGTATCGGGTAACAGCGACGGTTCGCCGGCGCCGGCAAGTCCGGTCAGCCCAAAGGCGGCAACGAGGATCGCGTTAAGGAGGCGGCCCTGCCGAACGATGCGAATGACTGGCTGCAGACAAGGTTGCATGGGAACATTTCGTTGGATGAGCTTGTGTTCGCCATCGCGGCATCCCATCAACAGGGTCGTCCGATGCCTAGGTGGCGTCTTTCGAAATGCTAGCCAACGGTTCGTCGAGTCGGTAGGCGGCCATCGGTGACCACCGTGTTGCCGAAAAGGCATCAGCGGAGCTTCGTCGCGTCGAGGAAAACCGGCGAGAGAATCCCGAACTCGTTCTGATCGACCACGCCGTTCGGATCTCCGTTCCTGTCCATCAGCCGCGAGGGTGCCTGAGAACCTTCGTCTCCGAAAGCAATCCGCGCCGACGTGCTTCCGCGATTGCCGCAGTCCGTGTCGACTCGCCCAGTTTCCCCAGAATGGACTTCACGTGGGTCTTGACTGTGCCCTCGCCGATGCCGAGTCGACGCCCGATGTCTTTGTTGCTCAGGCCGACGGCGATGAGCTGCAGCACTTCCCGCTCGCGGGCTGTGGGTACAACAAATGTGAGACTGTCCAGCAACTGCTCCGCCACCGAAACGGAGAGGTACCTACGACCGGCAGCCACACTGCGCACCGCCTCCGACAGCTCATCGGCCGAGCAGTCTTGCAGAACATAGCCGCGAATCCCGGCATCCACGGCCCGGCGAATCTGCAGTCCCGCGTTCTGGTCGGTAACGATGAGAGCCGAAGTGGAAGCACGCCGGCGAAGTCGCAAGGTCTCGGTCGCTCGATGAAGGCCGGTCGCGTAGTCCGTTACGAACACATCGCAACTTGCGTCTTCCGGGTCTCCGACCCGCACCGAAAAGTCAGCACGTGAGCGAAGCAGCGCGGAGATTCCGGCGGCGACGTACGCGTCTTGATGCGTGATCGCCACGTTGATCTTCGGATCTTGGGTTTGTACTGTCATGTGAACTCGACTCGTTACTTTGCCAGCGCGACGATGCTGTTGAATCCGCTTCTTGCCATCTTCGCGTAAGGACAGAATCGTTCGGTGCTTCGCACCAGTTCTTCGGCGAGACTCTTCTCGATGCCCGGCAGGTCGATGCGAAGATCGACCGTGAGCGTGAAGAGTCCATCGATCGGATCGCGACCGAGGGCCACGGACGCGTGAACGCTTGAGCCATGAATCGCAATGCCACTCTTGAGCGCCAGCAAATTGAGCGCTCCATCGAAGCACGCTGCGAACGCAGCCGCGAACAGCTATTCCGGGTTCGTGCCACCCCCTTGGCCGCCAAGCTCGGGCGGGAGCCGCAACTCCACGTCGAGATTGCCATCATCAGATCGCACGATGCCCGAGGCACGCGCATGCTCCGCTTCTCCGCCAGTTGCCGTGACCCTCGTCGAATAGATCGGATGAAATTCCGGCCCGTGATACTTGTTCAACAGCGTTACCGGTGGCGGTTGGAGCGTGGCCATGATCAATCAAGCCTGGAAGACAGTTTTCATGACCTGTCGCGGCAGAGGTGCTCGCATCACCGAGGCACCTTGGGCAGTGCGAACCAGGCTTCGAAGTTGAGTGCGCCGATTCGCGGGTTAGGGCCCGGGACAAGCGTGTCGTCTTTGAGCTCGGCCCCAAAATAGCGCGCGTGCACGTCCTGCACCACGGTGCGCGGATCGTTCGAGACTTTGAGGAAGCGCTGCACCAGCTCGGATAGGCGCACTCGCTCGGGTCCTGCGATCTCGACCACGGAGTTCAACGGCGAACCCACGGTGTAGTCCGCCACAGCCGCCGCGACATCGTCCGATGCGATCGGCTGCACGAAGGCTGGAGACAGATGCACCGTGTCTCCATCGGCGCCCGATTGCGCAATCGCGCCCAGGAACTCGAAGAATTGCGTCGAGTGGACGATGGTGTAAGGGATCTTCGATTCGCGGATGAGCCTCTCCTGCTCGATCTTGGCGCGGAAGTAGCCGCTTTCAGTCAAGCGGTCGGTGCCCACCACCGACAGGGCCACGTGATGCTTGACCCCGGCCTTGGCTTCAGCGGCCAGCAGATTGCGTCCCGAGGTCTGGAAAAACTCGAAGACGGCCTTGTCTTCGAACGAGGGGGAGTTCGCCACGTCCAGAACCACTTGTGTTCCTGCGAGTGCCGAATCGAGGCCCTCGCCTGTGATCGCGTTAATGCCGGACGCGGGTGATGCGGCGATGACCTCGTGCCCACTCGCACGCAGCTTGTTGACGACCTTGGAGCCGATGAGGCCGGAGCCACCGATGACGACGATTTTCATGACGGATTCCCTTGGAAGGCGGTTCGATACATACCTTGACTCAGAGCGGCTGAGTTGCCCGTTTGCGAACATCGCGAGGAAGCGGTTTGATCGTAGATTTGAGACGCCGCCGGCGGTAGCCACGCGCGGGGGTGCACCATGTTGAGCTCCGGGCACCAATGGGCGAGCTCGACGCGCGCCGTCCTCAAAGAATGATGTCGTTGACCGGCTTCGGCAGAGCGGGAAGATCGGGCAAACCGATGATCTCCTTTAGCTCGCGCTCAATGATCTTTGCGATCTGCGTGATCGGGACGTCATTGGCGCTGCCTTCGAACGGATTCTCAGTGCTCTCGCCGACCTGCTCCAATGAGGTATACATCCACGAGATGGTCGCGCTGAAGGGAATGACGAGCCACACCATGCTGCCCTGCATGAAGCCGGCGACTCCTTCGTTGAGTTTGTCGAATTCCTTGAGAAGGCCGAACGGCAGCAGGATGCAGAATGCCCACACGAAGATGGCATTGATAATGGCGTATTGCCGTGGATACGGAAAGTTTTTGATTCGCTCCGCGCGTCCCTGCTGTTCGACGAACTCCTTCATGACTTTGGTCAATTCGATATAGGACGTCAGCGATATTTCATCCTCGTCCAGCATTCGCCTCAGCGCGCGACTCTGAAGCCATAGAACCTGAGTGGCCTTGCTGCCGGTCTTCAGTATCTGCTGCTGCTCCGCCTCTGAGAGATGCATGCACAGGGCCTCATCGATGGAAGTCTCTCGCTCCGGAATGCGGTAGGAAGCGCTGAGATATTCGGCATTTGATGCCTTGTCCATCGACTCCCACACCCTCGGACTTCGGAGCTCATATCGCAGGCATGTCAGCCACGCGACATGTCGCTCCACAAGCTGACGGGCGTCGCCAGTACGCGTCACGAATCCCTGGATGCTGATGCCCCAGAACCTGCTGCTGTTGAGGATCGAAGTCCAGACCTGCTGAGCATCGGCCGTGCGGTTATAGGTCTGCACGTTCTTGAAGCCGACGATGAATGACGTTGCGGTCCCCAGGAGCCCCACCACGGTCAATGGAATATTGAGCCACCGGAGGCCGAGCACCTGGTAGAAGATCACGGGGACCACGCCCACCGCAAGTAGAAGATAGATCTGCCGCCGCGTCCAGGTGATGAATTCGGAGACTCTGTAGGTCTTGCCTATATGCATGATGATCTCTTCCTGAGTACGGTGGGGCTCAAACACGGACCTTCATTGATTCGCGCCTCGCTCGCACGGGCGGTTGACATGAAGCCCGAACTTTCGCTATCTGCGAGGACCAAGTTCCTCAATGGCTGCGATGACATCGCAAGGCTCGACCCGCTGGCGGATGTCTTCCTCGATCATGGCGAAGCGGATGCAACCGGCGCGGTCAATCACATACGTTGCGGGAACGGGCAGCACCCAGAGCCCGTTACCATTCAGGACGGGAATGTCGGTGCCGACCGAGGCGTAAAAGTCCACCAGGCCCGGATGTAGAGTGAAGGCGATTCCGAAGCCGTTGGCCGCTTCCAGGGCTGAATCACTAAGGACCGTGAAGCCAAGCTCATTGTTCTCGGCTGTGCTCAGCGAGTTGTCTGGCGTTTGCGGCGATATCGCCAACAGCGTCGCACCTAGCCGTGCAAGTTCGCCCTCCTGTCGACGCCACGCGCGCAACTGGAGGTTGCAGTAAGTGCACCATCCTCCGCGGTAGAAGACAATCACCAACGGGCCATTGCTCCAGAGGTCTGCAAGACGCACCTGCTTGCCATGTGCATCAGGCAGGACCACGTCGGGAGCGGGCTCTCCCGCTCGCTTGGCTCGCGCCGCAATTCCTGTGGCTTCAAATACATCATCGGCTTCGCTAGACCACAGGCCCGCAGCCAAGGGATAACCTGCTTCAGGATCGACACGCGTCATCACAACCCCCTATCCGCAGTCGCTTTGTCGGCATCAAGCGACGGTGCACCCGACGCGCCGCGTGGTCTTGCAAACGCGTCACAGAACGCTCGAAAGGCATTGCCAGGCTCATGAAGCGCTTCCGAGGCCGCGACCACAGAGCTGGCGGCAAACGTTATGAACACCGCAACGGTGCATGCAATGCTTTGCAAGCGCCGCAGCCATACAGCGCGACGATGGAGCCTCGTTTGGTGAAGCGGACTCGGCCTTCGACCATTGCTATTGCGAGGTATTTGTTCGGATGCGTTCATACAGGGTCTCCGGGGCGGATCGTTCACTGTCGTCGCAGCAGGGGGTACGCGACGAAGGCAGCACGATCCGCCGAGGGTAGGCTGGGCAGTGTCCGAGCGGTAGGCTGCCGATGGGGACTACGGTGTTTCCCAACGCGCACCAATTCGGCCACGGCGCTGCGCCGGGCACCGAGGCGCTCAAGGCTGCGCTGCCTCCGCTTTCGTGGCCTCAGCCGCTTCAAGAATGAGGCGCGTCACCGCGCCGGGGTTCGAAATCATGACCACATGCGAAGCACCTCTCACCACTACCGTCCTCCGTGATTTGGCGCGTTCAGCCATGAATGCCAATGCCGCAGGGGGGATGTTTTTGTCACGGTCGCCATAGATGAACCACGACGGCACAGTCTTCCATGCTGCGCCAGGAGCCGCTTCGCCCAGCGCGCCCTCTGTTATCGGCCGTTGGGACACGGCCATCTGGGATGCAGCGGCTGGCGGCACATCGGCAGCGAACTGGTTGGCGAACTTGTCCTGAAGGATGTAGAGGTCCTTGCCTCCATCCGGCAATGGAACAGGAGGCGCCAGCGTCGGGCCGAGGGTGCTGCCTGGGAACTTGCCCGCCAGATTGACAGCGGACTCTCCTGTCTCGGGAGCAAAGGCCGCGACGAAGACCAGCGCCTTGACATTGGACTGTCCTTCGGCAGCGGCGGAGATGACCGACCCGCCGGAAGAATGGCCGACCAGGACGACCGGTCCCTTGACCGAAGCGACGACCGCCGAGACGTAGGCCGCATCGGATTTCACGCCGCGAAGTGGATTGGCGACCCCGTCATCTTCGTAGCCGCGGGTGGGAGGCAAAAGCGTCTACTTCACCGGCGAAATGGCATCGATCCCCTTGTTCTTGACCAGGACGACGAGGAACTTCGCGGGCCATACCTTTCTTGCGTTGCGACCTACGGTATGGATGTCATCCAGTCCCTCGTAGAAGGTCTCACCGGCATGCAACGTCACGACCCTTCCGCCCTTCAGTCCCATCTCAATCGAGCCCTCGAGCACGTAGATGAAGCCGTGCGCGTTGTGGCGGTGAATAGGGTCGACGTCGCCCGGCGCATAGTCCACGGTCATCATCAAGACTTCTTTGCCGGGCATGTCAGACAGTTCCTTGACAAGCAACGGCATGACGACCGCGTCGTGCGCAGCCCCGTGTCCGAACGCTTCCTCCGCGGTCAGTGCACTCACTGCGATCATGAGCGTCGCGCCGATTTGTCTTGCAGTCATGATCATGGTCTGCCCTGGCGTGCCCGAAGAAATTGTGTAGTCCATCGTAGAGATCGAACATCTCGTGCGGTAGGCACGAGGGCAGGCTCACGGTGTTGCCTGCGAAGAACCAATGTCATCGGCACCGAGGAGCGAGGGTCTCGTGCTGCAGCTGTTCGCATCGGCCTCACATTGGCGGGTCGAGCGTTATGGAGTCGAAGCGGACGCCTCGCTCGAGTGTGCGATGCACAGGACATCGGTGCGCCATCTCCATCAGCAGCGCGCGCTGGGCGTCGTCGAGCGAGCCTTCGACGGAGACCTTTCGGGTGAAGACATCAGCGGGAGAGCGCTCTTTTTCCTTGCGATGGTCTACAGCCGTCCGGATGCGCGTCACCGCCCAGCCCTTGCTGTCAGCGTAGTGACGCAGCGTCATGGTGGTGCAGGCGGCGAGCGCCGACGACAGCAAGTCATACGGCGTGGGGCCCGACCCGAGGCCGCCCGCAGTTTCTGGCTCGTCGGCAAGCCATCGCGACCCGCCAGAGCGCAGCGCTAGCTGGAACTTGCCCAACCCGGTCTCCTCGGCTACTGCGTCTGCTTCGGCCGGCCCACGTACGGGATCTGGCAGGTAGAGTGAAGCCCATGTCGCGATCAAATTTGCCACCTGCTCCGCATCGTTGCGACTGGACAGAAGATGGTCGGCCTTGTCCAACGAGACGAAGCTCTTGGGATGCCGTGCCGCGAGAAAGATGCGCGTGGCGTTTTCGATATCAACCGTCTGGTCGCGAGGCGCGTGCAGCACCAGCAGCGGTCGGCGCAACGCCGCGATTCGAACGCCTTGATTTTGCCCACGCAGATCATCGACGAATGCCTTGCCCACGGACAGAGGACGTCCAAGCACCTGGACCAGTGATTGCTCTCGCCTCTCGAGTTGTGCAAGACCCACGGGATCCAGCAGGTGCAGGAGATGCGATACATCGAACGGCGCCGCGATAGTTGCGACCGCACGGACTCCGGCAATTTCGCCCGCGGCGGCGAGGATCGCGGCGCCGCCCAAGCTGTGGCCGATCAAGAGGTCGGCGGGCAATCCCGCTACCTGCATCGCTGCAGCGGCCGACACGAGGTCCTGCACATTCATGCTGAAGCTCGAGCCAGAGAAGCTGCCTTCGCTGTCCCCAAGACCGGTGAAGTCAAAGCGCAGCACGCCGATGCCCGCAGCGGCGAGCGTCCGCGCGATGCGCACCGCCGCCAGATTGTTCTTGCCGCACGTAAAGCAGTGCGCGAAGAGCGCCCAGCCGCGTTGTACGCCTTCAGGCAACTCAAGGCTGCCGGACAGGCGCCGACCTTCGCGGTTGAGAAAATCAAATGAACGAGTTGGCACGATGTACCCCCTAAAGCAGGCTAGTACGAACTCGAGTTTCGGAATTCAACTTCAGCTTCACTTCTGAGCCACGCAATCAGTCCTGCAATGACGTGGAATCGCGCCAATGAAACGTCGATAACACCACGCCCTCGCCATCGATCTCGAACTCGTCGGGAAGCGGCCCATCGATTCGCTCCAGTTGAACCGCGCCAGCCAGTAGCTCGCGCAGCTCACGCGCCCAAGTACCGGCGTGGGCCATCCAGGTGGGACTGGTTTCGTCTCCATCTGGCGAAGGCTCCAACATCACGATGACGCGCAGCGCCGAGGCGTCGGCGATCCCGTCCGCCCGGACGGCCCAGAGGCGTCTTATGGCGGGATTTCCGTCGTACCAAGTCTTCAGCGTAGTCGACGCAAAGGTGTGTGGGTAAGACGAGTCAAGAGAAGGATCGAGAGTGATTTTCATGAGTTGCAGTCGGTCGTTGAGACGTCGAGGTCGGACGAAGGCGAAGACGAGCGCCACATATTTCGATGAAGTGGCAGCCAAACGCTGAATTCCGCGCCGCGGTTGATTCCCGCGGAAGTTGCCTTCACGAACCCGCCATGTGCAGCGGTCAGCCCGTGAACCAGGGCGAGACCGACGTCCAGCCCGCCATGCATCCCCTCGCCGCCGGCGCCCCCCCGCCTGACTGAACAGTCCGAAGACATTCGGCAGAAATTCGGGTGCGATACCGCAGCCGCTGTCAGCTACGGAGATCTTGGCGAAGCCGTCTTCCGAGAAAATGCGCACGACCACTTGTCCGCCGGCGGGCGTGAACTTGATGGAGTTTTCCAACAGATTCCCAACGATCTGCTCGAGCCTGACTGAATCGGCGTCGATGGCCGGCACACTGTCTCTGGTCGCGCAGCGCATGTTCATTGAACCGGCAACGCCGAGGTTGGCACAGGGATCTCCTTGTGTTCCGCGCAGCTCCACTGGAGGACGTTCAAGTCGGCGGATGAGCACGCGTCGGGCGTGTGATAGAGCTTCATGGGTGATCCGTGCCTTTGATGCAGCCGCCCCAGGTTCGCCGATGCGGGTGGTGGCTGAGGTGCTTTCAGTTGGTCGATCGTAGGCAGCCAAGGGCGGCAACGGAAGGCATTCGTCGTGGCGCACCATGTTGCC
The DNA here is from genome assembly GCF_056400665.1 of Variovorax sp. P5_A3. Lineage (NCBI taxonomy): Bacteria > Pseudomonadati > Pseudomonadota > Betaproteobacteria > Burkholderiales > Comamonadaceae > Variovorax > Variovorax sp. P5_A3. The sequence goes on from NZ_JBFUKW010000038.1 coordinate 15,570, forward strand.
GGACGAGCACCAATCACACGTCTCGAATCAGATTCTTGTCACAGAACACCCTGCTCATTCGTCTTGTCAGATGAGTCGCAAATGCGCTCAGAGCCCACCGTGGGTCCCCAAGGGCTCGGACATTTCATCCAACACTCAGGACATTCAAATGAAGCGGTTCATGGACAAGGTAGTTCTCATCACCGGAGGCGGCGCCGGCATCGGGCGCGCTGCCGCCCTTCAGTTCTCCGACGAAGGGGCGCGTGTGGTCGTTACCGGACGCCGCGCGGGCCAGCTTGAAGCATTGGCGAAGGAGCATCCCGCCATCGACTTCCTGGTCGCCGACGTTGCGAATCCCGATGACGCGAACCGCACCGTCGACGCCGTGATCGCGATGTGCGGCTCCCTGGACGTGCTCGTCAACAACGCCGGCGCGGGTGCCATCCTTCCCCTGGCGCAAGCCAGTGCGGCGCAGGTCGCTCACATCTTCGCTGTCAACGTGGTCGGCCCTTCTCTCTTGGCAACGGCTGCGCTCCCTCACCTCAAGGCATCGCGGGGCACCATCGTGAATCTGTCAAGCACCTTCGGCCACAAGGCGGCGGCTTCGCTTTCCCACTATGCGTCCAGCAAGGCTGCCGTCGAACACATGACGCGCTGCTGGGCACTCGAACTCGCGACGGAGGGCATTCGGGTCAACGCCATCGCAGCCGGCCCCACTGAGACGGACTTCCTGGTGGAACGCATGCAGTTGACTACCGAGCAGGCGGAAGACGTGAAGGCCAACGAACGGCGTCAGATCCCTCTCGGACGTCGCGGTGTCCCGGAAGAAGTGGCCGCGTGGATCGTGTCGGTCGCTTCGCCTTCAGCCGCCTGGGTCACGGGCCAGATCATCACAGTCGATGGCGGTCTTGACGCGACGTGACTAGAGTTGGTTGAGTGCAGTTGAATAAATCCAGCGATCGCGTGTGGCGCTTTGGACCGTTCGTCCTCCGTGAAAGTCAGCGTCGGCTCGAGCGCCATGAACAGCCCGTGCGCCTGGGTTCGAGAAGCTTCGGCCTGCTGTTGGAACTCTTGAAGCGAGCGGGCGAGGTGGTCAGCAAGGCTGAACTTCTCGCGGCCGTCTGGTCGGATGTGGTGGTCGACGAAGCCAGTGTTCGCGTCCACATGTCGATACTCCGGAAGGTTCTCGGTAGGCCCGGCCAGGAAGACGGGTGCGTCGAGTGGATTACCAACATTCCACTTCGCGGATATCGCTTTCTGGGCCGGGTTGATTGCGAGTTCGGGCAGCCCATCGACGCGGTCCAGGCGGCCCGTTCGACTGAAGACGAGCCGGACGTGGAATTGCCCGCCCTGTTGTCGAACCTTGTTGGGCGTAGCGTCGAAGTGGAGCAGCTGTTGGAGATGCTCACTGTCGGCAGATTGGTGACGGTGACGGGAACGGGTGGCGTGGGGAAGACGAGCGTCGCCATTCGCGCCGCGGAGCACTACAGGCAACGCCACCACTCTCGTGTTCGGCTTGTGGATCTTGCCCCCTTGACATCACAAGGCCACGTCTTGACGACAGTTGCCAGGTCGATCGGTGTGCGAGCTGACGGACAAGAAGTCGAACAAGCGATCATCCGGCGACTTGAAAACGAAGACGCGCTGTTGCTTGTCGACAACTGCGAGCATGTCATCGCGACACTTGCACCGCTTGCCTACCGCCTCCTCGCAGCGTTGCCGAATCTGCGGATCCTCTCGACCAGCCGGGAGACGCTGGGCATCGCAGGCGAGCGTGTATTGCGACTGCTTCCACTCGCCGTCCACGATCGTCAGCCCGCCTCCCTGGGCCGTGCATTGCAGTCGCCTGCGGTACAGCTCCTCCTGGAGCGAGCCACTGCCGCAGGCGCCGAGGCGTTCGACGACGCGAGCAGCGGCCCGCTGACAAGCATTTGCCAACAGGTCGACGGCATTCCATTGGCGATCGAACTGGTCGCGACACGCCTGGCCGTGCAGTCCGCAAGCGATCTGTCGTCCAGGCTCGACGGCCACATGCGGCTCCATTCAGCGCGCAGTCGCGCTGTCCTTCCCCGACAGAGAACTTTGGCTGCTACCCTGGCTTGGAGCGTGGACCTGCTGAACGAATCGGAGTTGCTCCTGTTCCGAAGGCTGTCGATCTTTCGATCGCGATTCGGAGTCGAGGCCGCGGTCAGCATCGTGAGCGGAGAGATGGAGCATGACGTGGCGTCGGACGCGCTGATCGCCTTGGCCCGGAAGTCGTTGGTCGTCTTCGACGCCAACAACGGCACGCGTGCGCCCTACCGGCTGCTCGACACGACAAGAAGCTATGCACAAGTCCTGCTTGTCCGCGCTGACGAGCGGGAGCTGGTGTCGAGAAGGCACGCCCGCCTCATTCTCGAACTGATGGAACGTGCGACCGCCGACTTGGCCACGCTGGACGCGCAGGATTGGACGCAGCGCTACGGATCTCTTCTCGATGACGTACGTGCTGCGATGGATGCGTCGATCGCCCAGACCGAAGATACCGAAATCGTCGGAGCGCTCGCGACTGCTTCGGGTCCGCTTTGGTTTCGTCTATCCGAGGTCAGCGAGTATCGCGGTCGCATCGAAATGACGCTGAACTACGTCAATGCGACGCCCGGAAGCGACCGGATGACGACCGGGCGGCTGCTACTTGCGCTTTACAACGCGCTTTGGCATACCGGAGGGACGGTGGCCGACATGACCCAAACCTGCGAGCGTGCTCTTGCCATCGCTTTGGAGTTCAAGTCGGAAACCCTTGAATTCCAGGCTCGCTGGGGCCTTTGTGCGTTGAACATCACTCGCGGTGATTACTCATCGGCACTGCGGCATGCCAAAAGACTCAGCGATTTCGCAAGCCAATCGGAAAACGACGCGACACGGAATCTGTCGCATCGGATGCTGGCACTCGCCAGCCATTTCTGCGGCGCGTTTGCCGAGGCGAAGCTGAATGCGGTAGCGGCGATGAATGTGGGCGGCCTCACCCGGCGCAACCACGCAAATGCCCTTCAACCCGATGCGCGCACCACCGCAATGGCCATTCTCGCCCGGACATTGTGGATTCAGGGCGACGATCGACTTGCCATGACCACTGCCGCGCGTTGCTTCGAAGAAGCAGAAGCGCTTGCCCATGCAATGTCGCTGAGCGTTGCGCTTTTCTGGATCTGCCCAGTGGCCATCTGGGCCGGCGAGCAGAGGATCGCACGTGAGTGGGTTGACAGAATGCTAAGGGAGACCAGTTCGAAGGCCTTCGCCTACTGGCACGACTGGGCACTTTGCTATGACGATGCACTTAAGGTTTCCGAAGTCGCCGATCGAAGTGCGTACATCCAGAAAATCTCGAACAGGTTGTCGACAATGGACGACGCACGAATTGAGATGCTCGCTACGTTCGTGCCTGAATGGGTCACCGCCCGACTGGTCGCGCGTGCGAACCGGGGCGAGGGGCAGTGGAGTGCGGCTGAGGTCTTCCGCGCTGCCGGCCTTTGCCAGGAGCGACAAGGCAACGAGGCCGCAGCGAAGGCTCTCTATTTGAGGGCCCTGGACGTCGCAAACGAGCAAGGCGCGAGGGGCTGGGAGCTGCGCGCGGCACAGACCATGAGAAGCCTGCTGGACGAAGTTGGTGGACGACATGGTGCGGTCCTCGTCATCGAGGATGCGTGCGATGCGCGCCCGCCTGACATCGAGGGCCTCGCGCTGACAGCTGTCCGCGATGTCGGCCCCGCCGGGTAAGCTCAGCGCGATTCATGGACGTCCCGGGCTCGACAGGCAAAGAGGTCGGCAACCGTCAGATGAAGTTGAGCATGCCGTTAAGGCTCGCCAGTGCCTGCCTCTCCAGAGCGGCGGCGACGCCGGTGCCGTATTCGGGATCAGCGAGTGAGCAGTTGCGCACATGCCGCTGTTTGATTGCCTCGGTCGTTCCGGTGAGTGATCGCGCCGTGTTGTCAAAGAGCCGCTGCCGCGCTTCCGACGAGAGCAGCCTGAACAGCGCGCCCGGTTGCGAGTAGTAGTCTTCATCCGCGCGATGGTCCCAGTGCTTCGCCGTGCCGCTCAACGGCAGCGGAGGCTCTGCAAGTTGAGGGCTGTCTGCCCATTCGCCGAGGCTGTTCGGGACATACCCGGGAACTGCGCCGTGGTTGCCGTCCACACGCATGCGGCCGTCGCGCTGGAAGCTATGGAACGGGCACCGCGGCGCGTTCACGGGGATTTGTTGCGCGTTCACGCCCAAACGGTAGCGTTGCGCGTCGCCGTAACTGAAGAGCCGCGCCTGCAGCATCTTGTCCGGCGAGAAGCTGACTCCCGGCACGATGTTCGCCGGTGTGAATGCGGCTTGCTCGACATCAGCAAAGTAGTTGGCAGGATTGCGGTTCAGCTCCAGCACGCCGACCTCCTGCAATGGGTAATCCGCATGCGGCCAGATCTTGGTCAGGTCGAAGGGGTTGAAGGGGCTGCGTTCCGCTTGGGCTTCGGTCATGACCTGAATACACAGCGTCCATCTCGGAAAGTTTCCAGCGTCGATAGCCGCGAGCAGGTCGCGCTGCGCGCTCTCGCGGTCCTGCGCCACGATAGCAGCAGCCTGCTGGTCCGTCAGGTTCCGGATTCCCTGCTGGCTGCGAAAGTGGAACTTGACCCAATGGCGTTCGTTGCGGGCATTGATGAGGCTGAAGGTGTGGCTGCCGAATCCATGCATGAAGCGGTAACCATCGGGCAATCCTCGATCGCTCATGATGATGGTGACCTGGTGGAGCGCCTCTGGAAGCAAGGTCCAGAAATCCCAGTTGTTCTGCGCGCTGCGCAGGTTGCTCCGCGGATCGCGCTTGACGGCGTGATTGAGGTCAGGGAATCGCAATGGGTCGCGCATGAAGAACACGGGCGTGTTGTTACCCACGACGTCCCAGTTTCCCTCTTCGGTGTAGAACCTGACCGCGAAGCCGCGGATGTCACGCTCGGCGTCGGCAGCCCCGCGCTCTCCCGCCACAGTGGAGAAGCGAACGAACGCTTCGGTCTTCTTGCCGACCTCGGCAAACATTCTTGCCTTCGAGTAAGCCGTGACGTCGTGCGTGAGCGTAAAGCTTCCGAACGCACCCGATCCCTTGGCATGCATGCGCCGCTCGGGGATGACTTCGCGATCGAAGTGCGCGAGCTTCTCGATGAGCCATATGTCCTGAAGAAGCGCCGGGCCTCTGTCGCCCGCGGTGATGATGTTGAAGTTGTCGACGACGGGGGCGCCGTTCGCATGCGTCAGCTTGGTCATGATGATTGACTGTTGAAAAAGGCGGTGAGCGGCTAGCGCAGCGTCGCGAGGTACTTGACGAGTTCCGCCACTTGGACCGGGTCGGGAACGCCTGCAAAGGGCATCCGATTGCCTGGCACGACTTGCTGCGGATCACTCAGAAAGGCCGTCAGCGACTTTTCGTCCCAGGTGATGTCGGAGCCCTTCATCGCGCGGCTGTAGCCAAAGCCCGGCACCGAGCCGGCCTTCCGGCCCAGCACGCCGCTGAGCGACGGACCGATCGCAGCCGAACCCTGCGCCGCATGGCATGCCGCGCATGTCAGCCATGTCTTGGGAGGTTCGACGGGCTGCTGCGCATGAGCCAGGTTCACGAGGGCCGCTGCGCAGACGGAAAGAAGTATGGTTCGCATCGCAGCTTCCTCACAACATCCGCGGCTGCCTGGCATACCGCACGAGATCATCGCCCAGGCGTAGCGCCAGAGCTGCGAGCGGTCCGGTCGGGTTGTAGCCGGCGTTGTGCGGGTAGATCGACGCACCGACCACGAAAAGGTTCTGGGCGTCCCAATGCTGCAGCCGTGGCGACACCACGCTCGTGGAGGGATCGACATCCATGATCGTTCCTCCCGTGGTGTGAGTTGTCTGGTATTGCCTGGCGTCGAAGTCGCCTCGTCTCGGTTGCGGCGTGCCTACCGCCGTGGCACCCATCGCACGCGCAATCTCGGCGGCCTTGCTCGTGACGTACTCGCTCATCCGATAGTCGTTCTCGTGGAAATTGAAAGTCATGCGTACCAGCGGCATGCCGTAGGCGTCGCGGTAGGTCGGATCAAGATCCGGGTCGTTTTCGCGGTGCGGATAGTTGCTGCCATGGACCGCGACGTTGAAGGCGTGCGCGTACCAATCAGCATTGGCCTGCTTCCGCAAGCGACGCCGCTCGGCGTCAGAGCATCGGACGGACACATCACGTTGACCAAGGCCTCGACGCACGCAGCTTCCTGCCGGCCCAGCGACAGATAGGTAGGACGCTGGGACTTTTCGTCCTCGGGGGAGCCCGCGTCTTGCGCCGACGCGGGCGATACCGCCAGGCCACCGAGCAGCGACGGGATCGCCAGTGCAGCACCGGATGCGCCGCCTACCCGACGCAGGAAGACGCGTCGCGCGGGCGGCTGTGAATCATTCGTGGACATCAGAGTCTTTCTACGTGGGGTGAACGCTGCGTGGGCAACTCGCGCGCAATGCGCTGCGGTCACTGCGACGGTCCTCATGCTATTGATCGACCTCGCTGTTCGGTAGATCGAACCAGCGATGCACCGTGTTGAGCAATCGGAATCAATCGCTCATGTACGACGCTGCCCCCCCAAAACTGGACAGATTTCCCTCCCGCCAAAAGCGGCTGCCCGTGCATCCTTGCGTTCGTACCCTCCATGCATCAGCAGTCCTGGACCGATCAAACCGTCGCCCACGACGGCCAACCAGAGGAGCAAGGCCGATGATCAATTCCCTGTCATCCCACGAAGGCGAGCCGGGAGTCACGAACGACGCAGACGGCGACGACACAATGTTCGCAGGCCTGCGCCCGCGACTTCAAGGCATCGCGTACCGCATGCTCGGCTCGCATGAGGAGGCGGAAGACATCGTCCAGGACGTCTGGATGCGCTGGCGTGAGGCGGCCGCCAGCGCGGTTGACAACTCTGAGGCGTGGCTGGTGTCGGTGACCACACGTCTGGCGATCGACAGGCTGCGTGCGGCCAAAGTCCAGCGAGAACGCTACGTTGGCATCTGGCTGCCCGAGCCGCTCACCCCCGACTCGTCCCCTTCGCCGGAAATGATGCTGGAGCAGGTGGAAAACATCTCGATCGCCCTCCTCACAGTACTGGAGCGACTTGCGCCGGACGCGCGCGCCGCATTCCTGATGCGAGAGGTGTTTGACACGGACTACGGCGAGATCGCCCGCACCTTGGGCAAGAGCGAAGCTGCGTGCCGCCAGCTCGTGCGTCGCGCCAAGACTCAAATCTCGGAGAAGCGCAAGCGCTTCGCAGTGTCCCCGGAAGCCCATCTGCGTCTTGTGGAAGACTTCGCCGGCGCGCTGCAGCGCGGAGACTTCATGTCGATGAAGTCGCTGCTGGAGGACAACGCCGAGTTCATCGGAGATGGAGGCGGCAAGGTTCCAAGTTTCAGCGCGCCGCTTAAAGGCGGTGAACGCATCGCGCAGCTCTACTTTGCAAACAGCCGACGCTACGGCAGGGCGTTGCGCACACAGGTTTCGCCGATCAACGGCGAATGGGGAATGCTGCGCTTTATCGGTGGCGTCCTGGAATCGGCACAGGCGTTTGAAACCGACGGCGTCCGAATTCACCGCATCCAGGCGCAACGGAATCCCGAAAAGCTGGTCTGGCTGGACTCGCGGCTCAGCGGGCGTCCGGTATCAGTTCCACCCATGCAGGCTGCTGCCTGACTCGCTGGATCCATTCGCGAATGGAGGCGAAGCGCTCCATTTCGTAGCCGCCTTCCGTAGCCAGCGACACGTAGGCAAAGACCGCGGTGTCTGCAATCGTGTAGCTATCGCCGACCAGCCACGTTCGCTCGAGCAGCCATTGATCCAGCTTCTCGAGTGCCGGATACCCGTCCGCGTGAAAACGCTGAACCTCAAGCTGCCTGTCACCGGCGAGGCCGTACAGATGCCAGACGCGCGGTATGGCAATCGCCTTTTGCAAGTCGGCCTGTTCAAAGAACAGCCAACTCGTGACTTCCGCTCGGACGTGGGGATCGTCAGGCAGGTAGGGCGTGCCTTGCGCAAGATAGAGCAGGATCGCCGCCGACTCGACGATCGTCTGACCGTTCTCGAGTTCCAGAACGGGGACGCGTGCGAAGCGACTTAACTTGCGAAATTCGGGGCGGTGCGAATCGCCTTTGCCGAGATCGAGCGTGATTCGCTCGTACGGAAGACCAAGCTGGCTCAGCAGGATGCGCACCTTCCACGAGTTTCCGGACAAGCGACTGTCATAGAGGCGCAGCATCTGTTGACTCCATCATCGATTGGGCGTTGCGACGATTTTCCCACCAACTTCCCAGCACACGAACAGCGCCGTTCGAATGCGTGGTCGCCCACTCTTGACATACCGTCCCTAGCGCCCCCCTCAAAGAGACAGGAATTTCTCAATCCAACAGCCGCTGCCTTCCGAGCCGGGCATTCCTAAGCTTGAACTATCAACCCACGGCCTGACGGACGTGTTCAAGGACCGCTTGATGCAGACCTGTCACAAATGCACCCCCCAAACCGCCGCCACGTCGTCGCCGCGTCGCCGCGTCGCCCTCCAACGGCGTCAACACCATGACCGGACAAGGCCTGTCCGAGACCCTGTCAGGCGCGAAGGTCGCCGTGGACGTCACCGATTCGCGCTCCTCGGAGAACGCCGAAGTCATCAACTTCTTCGAGACTTCGAGTCGCGACCTTCTGGCAGCAGGACAGGTTGCCGGCGTCCGCCACCATGTGGCGCTGTCGATCGTGGGCACGGAGCGCCTTTTCGCGAGCGGCTATTTCCGCGCCAAGCTGGCCCAGGAGAAGCGGATCAAGGCAGCGCTCGTGGCCTACACCATCGTGCGTGCAACGCAATTCTTCGAGTTTGTCGGAGATATCGCCGACGCCAACACTGAAGGGGACAGGGTCCGCGTGTCACCAGCCCTTGTCCAGCCCATCGCAGCCGAGGACGTTGCGGAATCGCTGGCAGAGATTGCTACCCAGGTGGCCACGAACAGGGTGATCGAGATCGCTGGCCCTGTGTTGATGGGCCTCGACAAGTTCGTCGGACAGTACCTGCGCGCGACAAAGGATGCTCGCAGGGTGACTATCGATCCAGATGCCCTCTACTTTGGTGCCGCCTTGAACGATGTGTCTCTCACCCCAGGAAAGAACCCTCGACTCGGCAAGATTGCCTTCGCGGATTGGCTCGGCCGCCCGGCGCAGAAACGGTAGGCGACCATGACTCATTCTTACGACTCCTCTCACACCTTCAACCGCCTGCGCCCCAGTCTGCATGGCATCGCATTCCGGATGCTCGGCTCCACCGCAGAAGCGGAAGATGTGGTTCAGGGCGCCTGGCTTCGCTGGCAGGAAGCTGAGCACCATGTGCGGGACCACGCCGAGGATTGGCTGGCTTTGGTGACGACGCGCCTGGCGGTCCGCCGCCTGCAGACAGTGCGGGCCGAGACCGCGCAATTTTCGAGATCTTGGCTGCCCACGCCCCTCTTCGGTGACATGCCCCCTTCGACCGATCAGGTATGCGAGAACGTCGAGAACATCACGATCGCCTTTCTCACTCTGCTCGACCATCTGTCGCCCAAGGCGCGGGCAGCGTTCCTCATGACAGAGGTATTCGGTGCGGACTTCGGCGAAGTGGCAATCACGCTGGCAACAAGCGAGCCTGCCTGTCGCCAACTGGTCCATTGCGCCAAGCTTCAGCTCCTGGAGAAGCACACCCGCTCCATGGTCGTGAGGACGCGGCACCTCCGCCTTTTGCGTGGCTTCGCGGCAGCATCGGAGCGAGGGGACATTGCGATGCTGAAGGCGATGCTGACAGAAGACGCAGAACTGGTCGGCTACCGCAGCAGTAACGCCCAACGCGTCAGAAGGCCCTTGCGCGGAAGCGACCGCATCGCGCGCCTCTATGTTGCCACCCGCAAGCGTTACGGGAGCTTGCTGCGCATTCGGCTGGCGCCAATCAACGGCGAGTGGAGGCTTCTGCGATTCATCGACGGCGTCCTGGAATCCGCCCAGTCTCTGGAGACGGACGGCGCACGCATCGTGCGCATTCATGCCCAGTGCAATCCCGAGAAGCTGGCCCGCCTTTCCTCAATGTTAAGCGCCCCCTGACGGAGGGCCTGTCACAACGGGACGCCGTCAAACGTCTTCTGTGAGCGAATCCGATCAACCCTAACCTCAACCTCAACAAGGAACCATCATGAACCAAGCTCGACTCCCCTGGACCCAGATCACATCGAAGTCCTACCAGGCCCTGGCAGGTGTCAACGCCACGATTGCCAAGTCCACCCTTGGCCTTGCTCTCATGGAGCTCGTGCAGACCCGTGTTTCCCAGATCAACGGCTGCGCGTTCTGCCTCGACATGCACGCCCGAGACCTGCGCAAGCACGGAGAAAGCTGGCAGCGCATCAACAGCCTCTCGACCTGGCGCGAAGTCGGCATCTACTCCGAACGCGAACGCGCGGCGCTGAATTGGGCCGAAACCATGACCCGGCTCGCCGATCAACACGGAGACCAGGACGGTGCATTTGACAAGCTGAAGGACCTGTTCAGCGAGCAGGAAATCGTCGAACTGAGTTGGACGATCGCCCTGATCAATGCCTGGAACCGGATGGCCGTGGGCATGCGCCAGCCTCCGTCCGAAGCGCCGCTCGAGTGACCGGCGTCTCGACGATCTGCAACCCGGCCCTGATTAACGGGGCCTCTCAAGGAGAAAAGATGTCCATCTGGAAATCTGGAAGATACCTGTTGATGGCATGCGGCATCGTGCTCGCGCAGCAAGCTGGCGCAGCGCCGGAAGCCGTCGTCACACCGCTGATGACGCGTGACCTACCCAACATTCCGGGCAAAGAGGTTTTGATGATCAGCGTAGACTATCCACCCGGCGCGGTGGACCCGGTGCATCGGCATGATGCGCACGCGCTTGTCTACGTCCTGGAAGGTTCCATCGTGATGGGCGTCAAGGGCGGAAAGGAGGTCACGCTGACCAAGGGGCAGTCCTTCTACGAAGGACTCAACGATGTCCATACGGTCGGGCGCAATGCGAGCAGCACTCAACCCGCCAAGTTCATCGTGACACTTATCAAAGACAAGGGCGCTGATTTCTTCATCCCGGTGAAGTAGCCCGAACTGCTCACCGCCCCCAGCCCAGCTCACCAGATTCTGGGCCGGCTACCGAGTTAGGCAGGGCGCTCCTCAACGGAGGCTCTGACGTCACTCCGTCTCGATCCAGCCCGAAATCGAGCCGACATCCACTCGCACAAGCCCTAGTCCTCTCGCCTTGATCGCCACCTGCGTGCGCGACATCGCGTCAAGCTTGTTGCAGAGGGTCGATACATGCGCCTTCACGGTGTGTGTCGAGATATCGAGTTGGCGTGCAATTCCCTTGTTGCGATCGCCTTGCACCAGCAGGCGAAGTACCTCGCTCTCCCGCGCCGTGAGCTTCGCTGGTAGAACACCGCTGGCGACCAGCGCCGTTGCATCACTACACAGGTAGCGTGCACCACCCCGTGCGACGTGTCGGATCGCGTCGATCAACTCTCCCGCATCGGAGCTCTGCAGGAGATATCCGTGCGCCCCGCTTTCAAGCGCGTTCATCACATCGCCCTCGCAGGCCTGGCGTGTGATGACGATGATCCTGGGCCAACTGTGTGCCGCTCCCCTGGACGCGAGAAGTGCAAGTCCATTCGGAAGGTCCGTCACAACGACATCGAAGTCACGATCACCATCGCGTCTGAAGTAGCCCGCCTCGATGCCAGGCGCTTGCTCGATCAGCGCAAGCAGCCCCGCGGCAAGCAATGGCTCGTCATGACAAATGCGGACAGATATGTGACGCGACGCCTGATTCATGGTCGCTCCTGTTGCTGCGCGGTCCAGTCCATCGCTTTCACGGGCGCTTAGCCCGTCTTCAGATACTGCGCAAGGAATGCATCGGTCCTGCCATTGGCAAGTGCCGCCGCCGATGCGTCGAAACTGATGCCGCCATGGCGAGCAAATGCATGCTTGCAACCCGGGTAGCGATAAACCTGAACACACGGACTGCCCTTCAGTGCGGCCAAGATCTGTTGCTGCGCATCCTTCGAGATGTACTCGTCTTCTTCCGCGAGATGGACGATCAACGGACTTGTTACTTCAACTGCTTCGTCGAGATATTTGTCGGCGTTGCCGGGGTAGTAGGTCACCGCAACGTCCGCACCCACCCGTGCGGTCGTCAGGTAGGTCATGAGGCCGCCGAGACAGTAACCCACTAGGCCAACCTTACCGGTGGAGTCCGGCATCACGCGAACTGCGTCAATCGTGGCCGCGATATCGCTCACACCGGCATCGGAGTCGAACGCCATGTACAGCGCCAATGCCTTCGCCCGCTCAGCTTCGGTTCGATCGGTCATGCTGATACCCGGGTCCGTCCGCCAGAAGAGGTCGGGGCAGATCGCGAGATAGCCTCGTGCCGCAAGCTCGTCGCAAGACTGTCGCAGGTCTGCATTGACGCCGAAGACTTCATGGACGACGACGGCCGCAGGTGCTGGTATCACCTGTGGACGCGCGACATACGCCATGAAAGTGCCGTCGGATGTGCCGATAGGAATCTGATTGTTCATGGTCTTCTCCATCACGGAATCTGGTTTCGGGCGCCTAGCCAGATTGCGACGTTCCGGACGTACTGTTGGGTCGAGCGAAGCGCCTCCGGGAATTTGACGATGCCGTCGCCGGGGGCCTCGCTCACGAATGACGGGCAGCCTGTCGACGGATCCCAGTTGTAGTCGGCGAAGTGATGAAAGGTCGACTGCGCGATCGCCCGGCCACCTTTCCCGGCACGTTCGAACGCCACCGACAAGTTGAAGCGCCGACCTGTCACCGAGCTCTTTCCCTCCATGACAACCCGTGCGGTCGAATCGTCCGGCGGAGCACTCACGGCGCCTTCATGCGGATGAGAGGGCAGATACTGGATCACGCCGGTCGGCGAGTTCCTGTCTCGCATTACCGGATGAATGCTTCCGACGGGCTGCACTCGCTGGAAGTCGCCGTTGGCACCTGAGTGATAGTTAGGCCACGAGATGTTTGCCAAAAAGGGGTTGTCGAGACAGCGACGACTCTCGTCGGGTTCCTGGTTATGACTGTGAAAGTGGTGTGCGGCACCGACACCATCCAGGTCGCAGATCGAACAACCCAGGTCCATGTGGTCGCGCGTGACCAATAGCCCGCCACCCTGACGTCGAAAGCGGCTGATGGCCTGGCAGTCCTCGGAAGTCAGGCCGTCACCGACATCCACGGCGAGAAGCCAGAGTTGGTCGAAATCCGAATAGTCAAGATTCGATAAAACGGGGTCCGGTTCGCCACGCCTTGTCCGATTGCGAGCCTCCACCCGAAATGCGGGCTCGCCCTCCTGGGTCTGCAATTCGGAAAGGAACGAGCGTAGGCGACTGAATCGATCGACGTTCCAGTCGTCCGGGTCACCCTCGATCGTAGTCTGCAGCAACAGCTTCAGCATGGCGCGACAGTCATGTGGCATCCGGCCATTTGCATGCCTCAGCTCCGCAGGAACGCGAGAAGATCTGCGTTGACCTTGTCCTGGAGCGTCGCGGTGAGACCGTGGGGCGCGCCGGGGTAGTAGATTTCCTTCGCGCCCTTGATGAGACGCGCGGACTTCTTCGCGGAGTCGTGGACCGGCACGATCTGATCGTCTTCGCCATGCATCACCAGCGTGGGCACATCGAACTTCTTCAGATCCTCCGTGAAGTCAGTCTCGGAGAAGGCCTTGATGCACTCGTAGGCGTTCTTCTGGCCGCTTTGCATGCTCCAGAGCCAGAACTGATCGAGGATACCCTGCGACACCTTCGCGCCCGGGCGGTTGGCGCCGTAGAACGCCATCGCCAGATCCTTGTAGTACTGGGAGCGGTCGGCCGCGACACCGGCGCGAATGCCGTCGAAGACCTCGAGGGGGAGGCCTTCAGGGTTGGCTGCGGACTTCACCATGATCGGCGGCACGGCCCCGATCAGCACGGCCTTGGCCACTCGCTTCGTGCCGTGGCGGCCGATGTAGCGGGCGACCTCGCCGCCGCCAGTGGAATGGCCAACCATGGCGACCCTTTTCAGGTCGAGCGCGTCGAAGAGCGCTGCCAGGTCATCGGCATAGCCGTTCATGTCGTTGTTCGACGACGACTGGGTCGATCGGCCATGACCGCGGCGGTCGTGGGCGATGACGCGGAAGCCGTTGCGGGCGAGGAAGTGCATCTGTCCGTCCCACGCATCGGCGTTGAGCGGCCAGCCGTGCGAGAACGTGACCACGGGACCGTCGCCCCAGTCCTTGTAGTAGATCTGCGTGCCGTCCTTGATGGTGATAGTGCTGCTGGCCATCTTTGAGCTCCGTTCGGATTGGGTGGTGTGTTGCTGGGTTGCGGCGCCAGCTGCGTCGTGAAGGCCGAATGCAAGCGTGCTGGTGGCAACGGCTGCGGCTCCGGTCGCAATGAGGTTGCGACGCAATGGGTTTTGCGGGGTGTTCATGAGCGGTTCCTGTCTGACGTAAATGATGTATCGGCGGACGCCTCCTCGTGGGATTGGCGATGTCGGCCCATGGCGCAAATCGTAGGTTCGGGCTGCCGATGCCTGTAGATCCGCAACAGGACTCATGCTGTTGCTGCGGGTGCACCAATAGTCGTCTTCAGACCCTGGCTCCCGGTACTCCGGCCGTCACGCCGAAGTCCGTTGCGCACTGAAGGTCGGACGCCCTGATCCTGGTGGTCATGAAGTCGATGAAGACTCGCATACGCGAAGGCAGGTGTTGCCGGCTCAAGTAGCAGATGTAGTGACCGCGGTCATCGGGCGCATTCCGCAGAAGGCACGGAACAAGGGCACCGGAGCGGAGTTGATCGCAGACCAGGTACCCCGCCATCTGGGCAATGCCGTGGCCGTCAAGCACGGCCTGCAACACCAGGTCGGGGTCGTTGTAGGTGACATTTGCTTGCGGCAGGAACTTGCGCGCCTGGCCATCCACCTTGAACTCCCACTCGAAGATCCGACCAGATCCGAAGCGGAAGTTGATGCACCTGTGATGGAGCAAGTCATCTACCGTTTCGGGCAACCCGTGAGCATCCCGGTATTCGGGCGAAGCGCAGACCAGCACCTGCATGGGAATGATCTGCTTTGCGATGATCTGGGCGTCCTCCATACGGCCGTTGCGAAACGCAATGTCTACGCGGTCCGAGATGAAATCGGTCGGCTTGTCGTCGAGGACGAGATCGATTGACACGTCCGGGTAGACGGCACGAAACTCCCCGAGCAGCGGCGCGACAACCTTCCGACCGAATCCGACCGGTGAACTGATGCGCAGATGCCCGCGAGGAGGTCCCTCGCGCAGATCCCGCATTTCTTCGACGGCCTGAACGATTCGGTCGACCCCGGTGTGGCAGTTGGCGTAGAAGAGATCGCCTTCACGGGTCAGCTTCGTGCTTCGCGTGGTCCGAAGAAAAAGGCGGACGTTCAACTGGTCTTCGAGCTTCTGGACGCTGCGGCTCACCGCCGAGCGACCGATGCCGAGACGGTCGGCAGCCCGGGCAAAACTGCCTTCGGTGACGACCGCAATGAAGGCGACAACGCCGGCGTAGGTCGTGGCGAAGCTGGATGCCAGGGGATCCGCGCGCGGTGATAGCGGAGTGGGTGCAGGGTAGACGGCGGAAGAGGATGTCATGTGGGCAGCTCCTTGGTTGGAAAGGAGGCAGAGAGTTCGTTTCGCGATACAAATCGGTACGGCTACTCTGCTCGCCCAGGTTCGCAAAGACCAGTTAATGCCTGTCAAGGCTTGTTATGACCATCCTTTGCAGCAGGTCGCTTCGGCTTTAGCGCAAGAGGGCACCCATGGCATCCGAGCGTGGCAAACTGTCGATCGAGGCTTGGATCGCTTCTTTGCGCAAGGAAGGCCGCTCGACGAGAAGATTGAAGTAGCGAGCGACGTTGGGAAGCCCATCCCACATAGGCGCCAGGCCCAGATACGCCATGCGAACCAGGTTTACACCCCAGACGGCGTCCGCAAGCGTGAACGAGGCGCCGTTCAAGTAGGTTGATTGCCCCTCCATGACGAGATCGAGGTCTTTCAGGAGGTCCGCCGCATGGTCGCGAGCGGCGCGCTGGAACGACGCCTCGTAACGCATCCTCAGGCCGCCGCTCTCCTTCGCCATCTTGGCGCGATATGCGGCGACCAACTCGGGCTCACCGGCACTGGCAGCGATCATTGCCTCCAACGCCATGATCTTGTGCTCATACACGGTTGCCATCGTCGACCTGAGCGGCTCCGGTCGCCTGTCGGCATCCGGATGAAAGCCGTACAGCAACGCCGTGTTGGGAATCCTGTCGACAATTCCCACTTGGCGCATCACCTCCGCGACATCATCGGGGTCATCCGGAACAAGCTGAATCGGCTCGCGCGACACGGCATCGAGATAGCAGCAGATCCGCAAGGAATCTGCAATCACGCGACCAGCCTGGTGATCGACGAGCAGCGGCACGACACACGGGTCAAAGCCTTCTGTCTCGACCGACGTTCGACCGCTGTAGCTGGAGACGAACTCCCGGCCCAGCTCCCTGCCGGCGATCAGCCGAAGACGCACGTATGCCGGGCTGTAATGCTCGGCGGGGACAAGCCCTTCCGCGCCCATCGAACCCAGGATGACCATGTCGTTCGAGCGATAGGACAACTGCTTCTCATGGAGAACCGTCCTCGCCTTCTGCGAACACAGGGAACTCGCCGCATGGAACAGCTCAAAGCGCGGATTGTCGTCGCCGCCCACGATGGATGAGCGGGCAGGGTCCGCCATGGTGGCGCGAGCGGCAGCCGCCATCGTCGTCAACGACTGATCACTCGCTATAGCTTCAATCTGGGTTGTATTCATGACAGGTACTCCATTCAGGGTGGTCGAAGGGCACTCTAGGTTCGCCTGCGACCTTTGAGAAGTTGGCACTCCTTGCACGCTGGGTCCGAGTAAGGCGAACGATCTCTTGCTCCGTCGATCGTCCACGTTCATGAACGCTGTGTCCCGGAATGAACGGAACACAACGGTCGGTGGATGGCATATCTTTTTGCGCCAGAGATACGCCTTGATCGCTAAACCCACCCATGAGCAACACCTGTCATTCACCCATGCGGGCCCCAGGCCTTCGAGAGGCTGCCGACGCCCTTGCCGCGCGACGCACGACCGCTGTCGAGTTGACGGAGCAAGCGCTCGAATCGGCGGGAGACTGCAAGCGAAGCGTCAATGCCTTCTCGGTTATCGCCTGGGACCGCGCCTTGACAGCCGCCGCGGACAGCGATCTTCGAATCGCGCAAGGCAGGCAGCGGCCGCTCGAAGGGCTGCCCTTCGGCGTCAAGGATCTGATCGACACGAAGGACGTCGAAACCCGCTACGGCTCGGCCGCCTATCTCGGCCACATCCCCACCGCCGATGCCGACGTCGTGAGATCGCTGGTCGAGCAAGGCGCCATTCCCATCGGCAAGACAACCACCCATGAATTCGCGTGGGGCGTGACGACTTCCAGCACCGTGTTCGGTGACGCGCTGAATCCTCTGGACCGAACTCGAATTCCTGGTGGATCCAGTGGCGGGGCGGCTGCCGCCATTGCCTACGGGTCAGTCGCGGCCGGGCTGGGCACCGACACGGGTGGCTCCGTCCGGATTCCCGCCGCGCTGTGCGGTGTCGTCGGCTTCAAGCCGACGATCGGCACGCTATCCACGCGCGGCGTATTCCCATTGGCGCCGACGCTGGATCACCCCGGCCTCCTTGGACAGCGCGTTGAAGACGTCGGCATCCTCGCGAGCGCCTTCCATATCGAGGCTCCCGGCAACGATGCGTGGGTCTCCGCGCGACTCGGCGTCTTGCGCGAGATTCCGCCGGTTCCACTGAGTCCCGAAATTGCATTGGCATTCGACGACGCCATCGAGTGTCTCGACGAAGTATTCGCGTGCGAGCAAGTCAATGCACAGAGCCTCTTCGATTCCGTCTACGAGGCCTTCGCGAGCATTGTCCTGACCGAAGGAGCCATCGAGCACCTCAGGAGAAATGAGTGGGCCCGGATCATCACGCACTACAGCCCGGAGACGATCGAGCGGCTGGAACACGCAAAGTCCGTCGTTCTTCGCGACTACGCGCGGGCGCAGCAGATCCGAAGGCGCTTTGCAGCGAGCCTGCACGAGGTGATGTTCGCGATCGACTACCTTGTCCTGCCGACCTGCCCCTGCGCGGCACCACTTGCTGGCGCGCAGTCGGCAACCATCGGCCGATGGACCGGCACCGTCCGCGAGGCGTTGATGACCTACACCGCCCCCTTCAACGTTTCGGGATTCCCCTCGATCTCGATTCCCCTGGCCTGCTCCGACTCCTCGCTTCCTGCATCGCTGCAGATCGTGGCCAGGCCCGGCCAGGACGGCGCGCTCCTGCAAATTGCGCAGCAGATGGAGTTGATCCTTGGCGCCCGGCCACCAGTCAAACAACCCACGTCAACACAACCAGGAGCACCACGATGAGCAACACCCCTACGAGCCTCGAGAGCCACGCGCCGACCAGCCAGGCGAGCGGACAGACGCCTTACAGCGCGTGGATGCAGACGGACGCCCTGCATTCGCTGCAGCGCACGGTCAGCGATCATCCTGGAGAGCATTCATGGATCACCCATGTGCAAGTGTCGGAGCTCTACTGGATGCTCATCATCAAGGAGATCCAGGCCGCTCAGATGTTCCTACGCGCCGGCGACCTGTTCCAGGCCCACCGTACCTTGCGACGCGTGGTCGCCCACCACGAGCCGCTGCAGGCCATCTGGCGCTCGATCGACTGGATGACGCCTACCGACCTGCTGTCCATTCTTTCGCGCGCCGTGGCCACCTATGGCAAGGACACCGCACTCCAGGGTTGGACCTATCGGCAGATGGTCTACCTGCTGGGGATCAAGCAGGCACAGCACCTGGAGCACTTCAAGCCACAACCCCAGCGCTGGGCGCAACTCAGCAGAGCCCTCTCGGAGCCGAGCCTCTATGACGACGTACTCGCCTATCTCAGGCGCAGCGGCATGGACGTGCCGAAAGCACTGCTCGAACGCGACCTGAGCGCGCCGTACCAGCCCAGCAAGGAAGTCGAACAGGTCTGGCGCGACATCTACGCGGATCCGGGGAAGAATGCCGAACTCCAGCAACTCGGCGAAACGCTCGCCGACATCGCTGAAGGATTCAGCGCCTGGAAGCATCGCCACTTGATGGCGACGCGCCGGACCTTCGGCGCGCGGCCTGCCTACTTCGGCACTGAAGGTGTTGCTTGGCTCGTTCCCACGATGAACGAAATTCCATTCCCAGAGCTCTGGTCGGCCCGCACCTTCATCGGCGATCCTCCGCCGGTGTGCCCGCATATGGCCAGTCAAGGAAGATAGCGGCGCGGTGCGCGGAGGAAGAAGCCCCTTCGCGTGGGCAAGGTCCGGCGACGATTGGAGCAAGCCCCCCTCGAAAGAGAGAGGGCGGGGCAGACCCAATGTCCGCTGCGGATGCTGCCGCTGATGCCTAAGGTGGATTCGAGCAAGGATCGTTCGGCAATCCGAAACCCTGCGTACAAGCATTGCCGCCTTCTCAACCGATCACTGCGTCCCTACGATTTCCCTGCGTTCATCAAGGCGTCACACACACGAGGAGCACACCATGTCAGCGAACCCACGGATCGAGGATTACGAAATGACTGCAAACCCGTTCATTGATGACCTGATTCGAGAGCGACGGACCAAGCGAGGCTTCCTCGATCGACCCGTTGCGCTCGAAACAGTCAGGGAAATACTTTCCACAGCGAAGTACGCACCGAGTTCGAGCAACACGCAGCCCTGGCGCTGCTATGTCGTGACGGGCAGCGCGCGCGAACGCGTGACCTCGGCAGCCGTGGCGGCGTTTCGTGCCGGGCCCGAGAAGCTGGCACCCGAATATCCCTTCTTCCCGCAGCCGCTTCACGACCCGTACTCGACCCGCTTCAACACATTCCGCGGCCAGCTCGGCGACGCGCAAGGCGTTCATCGCAGCGACAAGACTGGGCGCATGCGTGATGTCGAACGGCAGTTTCTCTTCTTCGATGCACCGGTCGGCATCATCTTCACGATGGACCGACGCCTCGAGTGGGCGAGCTTCATTTGCTACGGCTGCTTCCTGCAGAGCATCATGCTGGCCGCCAAGGGCAGAGGGCTCGATACCTGTCCCCAACAAATCTGGTCTCTGCAGTATCCCGTGCTGCGCACCGAGCTTGGCATTCCCGAAGACGAGATGGTCATTGCCGGTATGTCGCTCGGCTGGGCAGACAACAGCCTGCCCGAGAACCAGATGACCCTGCAAAAGGTACAGATGGATGACTTCACCTCTTTCATCGACGCGTAGCACAGGCATCCGAGAAGTCATCCGACACCCGCTTCATCATCTACAGGAAATTTCCATGTCAATCATCAAAGGCTTCCATCACCTGACCGCCTGCGTCAGCGGCGCACAGGAAGATGTGGACTTTTACGTCAAGCTTCTGGGACAGAGTCTCGTCAAGAAGACAGTCCTCCTCGACGGCGAGGACCCCGTCTACCACCTCTACTACGGCAATGCCGATGGCGACGCCGGCACACTGGTGACCTCGTTCCCCTTCAAACAGAAGGGCGTGAAGGGACGACGCGGATCAGGTCAGATCAAGGTGATCAACTATTCCGTGCCCAGGGACTCTCTGGATTTCTGGCGTGAGCGCTTCAGCGCCAAAGGCATCGTGTTCGACAGGGACGTGGTGGAGCGCTTCGGCGAACGGCGGCAGCGCTTCCAGCATCCCTGCGGCATCGAGTTCGACCTCGTCGCGTCGGACAGGGACTCTCGCCCGCCCTGCTCGGCCAGCGACATTCCACAGGAGTTCGCGATCCGCGGCGTACACAGCATTACGTTGTCGCTTCGCGAGGTGGCCGAGTCCATCATCTTCATGCAGGACGCCCTGGAATTCCGCTACGCCGGCGAGTCGGGTCGTTACCACCGTTTTGAGACCGCCGACGGCACGCCCGGTACGGTCGTCGAGTTCCTGCACGAGCCCGACCGGCTGCAAGGGTCCTCGATCTACGGCGAAGGCACGATCCATCACGTTGCCTTCGCGGTGGACAACGTCGAACAGCAAATGATCATCAAGGAAAAGCTGATGTCGATGGGCCACATCGACACCTCCGAGTCCGTCAATCGCAACTACTTCCGCTCGATGTATTTCAAGATGCCTGGTGGCGTGATGTTCGAGGCGGCCACGACCGACATCGGCTTCGCCATAGACGAAGAGCCCGGTCACTTCGGCGCGGAGTTCCAACTCCCGCCGTGGCTGCGCGAGCGCAAGCACGAACTCCTCAGCCGCCTGGAGCCGATCGCGGTCTGAACTCATCACCGCCACGCTCGCCGCACTGGTGCGGCACGCGTCGCTTTGAAAGCTGTATCTCCCCGGTATCGGACGCCCGCGGGTCTGCACGGACGCGGCCGACGAGTACCGGGAAGGAACTCGTTCCACCTCAACCAAGGTCTATTCCATGTCAAAACCAAAAGTCCTCATCGCCTTCTATTCCCGCAACAGTTCGACCGAGCTGCTGGCCAAAGCCGTCGCGGAAGGTGCCATTTCGGAGGGTGCCGAAGTCCGGCTTCGTCGCGCCCGGGAATTCGTGAGCCACGAAGTCATGCGCCAATCGCCCGGCTGGTCGGAGCGCGCCACCGAGATGAATGCGAAGTACGAAGCCCCGACGGAGGCAGACGCCGAATGGGCCGATGCAATCGTCTTCGGAACGCCGACGCGCTTCGGATCGATCTCCGCGGAGCTGAAGGCCTACATCGACGGGCTCGGTGGCCTCTGGTTCCAGGGCAAGCTCAACGGCAAGGTTGGGTCGGTGTTCGGCTCGACCTCGTCGAAGCATGGCGGCAACGAGTCCACGCTGCTGTCGATCTACGGACCGATGGCGCACCTTGGCCTGATCATCGTGCCGCTGGGATATGCCGACGCCGCGATGTTCAGGGCCGGTACGCCCTACGGTGCAACCCATGTATCGCATCAGGATTCCGTGATGCCCGACGCGGACCACCTGGCGGTGGCGAACTTTCAGGGGCGACGCGTCGCATCGGTCGCACAGGCCTTGGCAAGCGCCAGCGAGCGCGAACTCGAGGCCGTGTCCTGAGCGAATTCAGGGACGTTGAACGGGGCGGTCCATTGACCGCCTCGCCCTTCCGGCATCATGCTGCAGCCTCGCGCCACTTCTCATCAGGGCTCACATGCTGGATCTGAAGGATGTCTACTACTTCGTGCAGGTCGTCGACCGCGGCGGATTCACGGCCGCCGGCGTGAGCCTTCGCCTGCCCAAGTCGACATTGAGTCACCGCGTACAGGAACTCGAGGCGTCCCTCGGCGTTCGCCTCCTCAACAGGACCTCCCGCCAATTCGGAATGACCGACATTGGCAAGGAGTTCTATCAGTACGCCATCGCGACGCTCCAGAGTGCGGAGGCTGCCGAGGAGGCGGTCCGACAGAGGTTGACCGAGCCCAGCGGCGTGATTCGCCTGACAACAGCCGTTGAAATTGCCCAGTTCGCGCTTCGGGATCTTCTGCCTATCTTTCTCAACCGGCACCCGAAGGTCCACATCATCGAAATCGCGACCGATCGCTACGTGGACATCGTCGGCGAAGGCTTTGACCTCGCGATACGCGGTCACACGACACCACTGCAGGACTCGACGCTGGTGCAGCGGGCGATCGCCCACGTACCTTGGTATCTCTTCGCCGGACCGAAGTACCTGGACCAGATAGGCGTGCCCGAGCGTCCCGAGGATCTTGCGAAACACGCCACCATTTCGATGGTGCGCAACGGACCTTTGCAGTGGCAATTGCAAGGGCCTGACGGCGCGGAAGTCGTCATGCCCATCGACCCCAGATTCCAGAGCAACAACATGGTCGCGCTCAAGGAAGCAGCTTGCGCCAACCTCGGGATCGCCGCACTGCCCGGCTACATCTGCAGATCGGAACTGCAAAGCGGCAGCCTGCGACAGTTGTTGCCCGACTGGGTGGCTGCGGACGCTCGCATGTCCGCGCTGATTCCCTTCCGCACAGGATTGCTGCCAGCCGTACGTTCGTTGGTTGACTTCCTGGCCGTCGAGATTCCTGTCATCACGGCATTCGACGGGCCGTAGCGCTCCCGGACCTCGGTCGTCCACCGACATGGACGCTGCGTTTGAATTTCGACGGCTTGTGAGAGGAAAGCCGAGGGTCTATCTTTTCGATTCAGTCATCGGAAAGGTCGATCGAAATGAACCAATACAACTGCTTGCCGCAAGACGGAGTCTTCTGGGGCGAGCACATCCTGCAAAGCACCGTGGCGCGGCTCGGGGACTACGGGATCTGCCGCGCGATCACCTTCACCGTGGAGCCGTTGGCAAAGCTGAACCAGACCCACGTGCAGCCGAACGTGAAGCAGGGCGTCGGCAGCTTCACGGATCTGCCTGCACACGTCCCTGACATCGCCGTGCAGCAAGGACTCGATGCGTGCTTGCATGCCGGTGCGGAGTCCATCATCGCCCTCGGTGGCGGATCCGTGCTCGACGCGGCGAAGGCGGTGTCCCATCTGCATCATGAGAAGACCGGCCGCTTCCTGCCGATCGCGGCGATGCCCACGACACTGTCCGGTTCGGAGTTCTCGCACTACTTTGGTATCACCGAGACCGACGGCGCACAGAAGTTCAAGCGCAGTTACGCCGTTCGTGAGACCACCCCGAAGGTCGTCGTGGTCGACCCCGTGCTCGTGCTCGACACGCCGCGCGCGCTGCTCCTGTCCTCGGCGATCAAGGGCATGGATCACGCAGTCGAGGGTATGCGCAAGGTGACCAAGGAGCATCCGCATGCAATCATGGCCGCGAGTGGGGTCGCCCGATTTCTCCGTGTTCTCGAGAAATGGCCCAAGACGATGCAGACGCGCGAGGCAATCGACAAGGGCCTGGTGACGACCAACGACCTTTTGCAACTTCAACTGGCCGCGTGGCAGTGCTACTTTTCTCCCGCATCGGTCATCTACGGACTCAGCCACCGGATCGGACACATCCTCGGCGGCACCTACGGGCTGCCCCACAGCGCGACGTCTTGCATCACCCTCGCGCCTGTCATCCGGGCCTGCGCGGATTTCTATGGTGACAAGCTCGAAGTCTTTTCCGCGCATCCTGGCGAGGAAGATGTCGCGGCGCGGCTTGCCGGCAGGATCTCAGGCGTGGTGAACGCGCTGGGCCTGCCAGATCGTGTCGATGCGTTCGATCTTGATAAGGCCAGACTTCCCGAAGTCGCCACACTGCTCAAGAAGAACTACCCCAACGAAGTTGCGGATCTTGGTCACGGCGCGACGGCGAAGCTCGACGCGCTGCTGGAAAGCCTGTGGTGAAGCACGAAAACTTTCAGCAGGCCCTCATCGACCGCTCGGGCGAATTCGGCTTTATCGTCGCAGCCCAGGTGTCCGAACTCTGGTGGATGCTGATCGCCAGGGAACTTCAGGCCGCTCAGCAGCAACTGCGCGTCGACAACCTCGCCGAAGCGACGCGAACGCTCAAGCGCGTTGTCGCTCATTTCGAACCGCTGAACGCTACGTGGCGCTCGATCGCATGGATGAAGCCGAAGGGATTGCTCGCGATGACTTCGCAAGTTTCCGCGAGGCTCGGAGACGCAACTCCCCTTCAAGGTCGGAGCTATCGTCACCTTGTGTGCCTGCTGGGCGTCGAGCAGGCGAACGCTGCGCTCGTCGAACCCAGCCTCTACGACGACGTCCTGGCTTATTTCAGCCGCACCGGGATGACCGTGCCGGAACATCTGCTTGAACGCGATCCGAGCACCCCCTATGTCCCTAACCAGGATATCGAGCAGATCTGGCGTGACATCCATGAGGATCCGTTCCCGGACCCTTCCCTCCAGCTACTCGGCGACACGCTCGCGGAGATAGCTGAAGCCTTTTCGGCCTGGACCTATCGCGAACGCATGGCAACACGTCACGCATCGTTGGCGCCAGCAATGGATGAACTCCCCTTTCCCGAACTCTGGTCGGCGCGCGGGTTCAATGGAGCCGTGTCACCCGCACGTCCGCCCTCGGAGTGACGCGCGCGCCCCGCCGCGTATGAACTCCGCCTCCGCATGGAACAAAACCCGGCTTTTTTAGTAGGGCGAGAGTTGCTTGCGCAACTCGTCGGCCTCCGCTTGCGCGGCGTTCTTGTTGTCGGGGGTGGAGCGCGCGCAAGTCTCGTCCAGCAGTTTCACCGCTTGTTCGGGTCGACCCTGGCTCGCCCACATCCTCGCCAGACTCAGCGCCGCTCGAAGTTCCCAACCCATCGCGCCCTGCTGCCTGGAGGTCTCGATGGCCCGGAGGTAGAAGACCTCGGCTTCATCGGGCGTGCCGCGCCGTTCGGCGCGCCCGCCGGCGGCTCGCCATACCTCCGACGCGCTCCACAAGCCCTCCCCGCCGGAAACGCGCGCGATCATCTCGTCGTCGACCCAGTCGGCGCAGAAGGTCACCAGCATCTCCCTGCGCGGCGCGTCATAAGTGGCGAGCCGATCGGACACTTCACGGATGTAGAGGCTTCGATCCTCCGCGCTCTCGAGCAGTAGGCCCTGGAAGAACCATTCGGCATAGCGGAGCCAGCCCACGAGCCCCCTTCGCTGCGCGGCATCCTTCATCATGGGAACCCACTTGCGGGCAAGCTCCAGTTCGCCTGACCACAGGGCGACAGCGCAAGCCCCGTACAACCCGGCGCACAGGGACACCGCGTTTCCGGCGGCTTCCGCGCGCGCTACGGCCTCGCTGGCCGACTCCAGCGCCTTCGCCGTCTTCCCTTGCACCCAGAGTGTCCGGCAAAGCATGGCGTTCGCCGCGACGAGAACGTCCACCCCGACCATGCTGGCCCGCGTAAGTCCAAGGCCGCCGCCAGTGCGGATCGCCGCTTCGCTATGCTGCCTCGACGCGTCGAACTTGCCGCAGAAATGACTCGCCATCGCCATCACGCGGTGGGAGAGATTGAGGGCTGCCGGCTCGGACCAGCATTGCGCGACCGTCATCAGCTTCTCGGCCTCCCTTAGCGCCATCGAATGCTCGCCGCGAAACATGTCATGCGTGCACTTGCCCCAGCGGGCTTGCACCTCCAGCACGCGCACGTTGACCACCAGCGCTCCGGCGAGTGCGCGGTCGCAGGCGGCATTCAGTTCCGGAATCGAGCCTCCCGTATGAAGAAGGGCACTGGTCAGGGCGGTACTCAACCAAGTGGCTGTCTCCGTGTCCGGCTCGGGCTGCCGGTCGATCAATTCGAGCGCAGCCGCAATCCTGTCGCGATACTCCGCGACCTGCGATACGTGAAACCACAAGGGCGCGGACGAAATGACAAGCGAAGCGGCCGTCTTCGCGTCGGGTTGCCGCGCCAGGCAGACCTCGAGCGCGAAGCGCACATCATCCAGGCGGAACGCATACTGGTCGCCCCATGCCTGCTCGGAGAGTTTCGGCAGATCCGCCGTCGCCGCTTTCATGAGGTCGAGCATGAACAGCGAATAGCGGCGCAGCAACACCGGACTTTCTTCGTTCTGCGCCAACAGCGCGGCAGCATAGCTTCTGGTCGTGTCCAGCAAGCGATAAGGTGCAATGGCGTCGCTGCCATCGAAGAAAACCAGTGACTGGTTGGCCAGCGAGATCAGCGCATCGAACGCCACCTCTGGATCCGTATCGCCGGCAGTCACGCTGAGCGCGGATTCGACGTCGAAGCGGCCCCGGAAGACAGACAGCCGCCGGAACAGCCGCAGTTCCACCTCGCTCAGCAGGGCAATGCTCCAGTCGAGCGCCGCCGCAAGCGAGCGATGCCGCGGTGGAGCAGCCCTGTTGCCGACGGAGGAAAGCCGAAGGTGATCATCCAGCCGGAGCGCGAGATCCCCGACGGACTGGACGCCAAGCCGCGCGGCCACCAGTTCGATGGCGAGTGGTATGCCATCGAGCTGCCGCGAGATCCTCGCGAGCAAACGACCATGTGAATCGTTGAACACGCCGGCCCCCGCAGCCTTGGCCCGCTCGACGAGCAGCTTGACCGAGGGCCAGCACAACGCTTCCGCGAGCGTGTCAGACTCTGCATCGGGAACCGCGAGCGGTGACAGCCGAAGCACGTACTCTCCGGTCACGCGCAGCGCCTCGCGGCTGGTCGCCAGGACACGCAAACTGGGCAATGTCGAGAGCAATCCGTTGATCGCCAACGCGAGTGAATCCGCGACGTGCTCGCAGTTGTCGATCAGCACAAGCACGTCTCGCCCTGTCAGGCACCGATGGATGGCCTGGACGACATCGGGCATGTCGGCCGGCGCCCCCAGCGAACGCGCGATGGTGCCGAGCACGTGGTCCTGGGAAATCAGTGGCGCAAGGTCGACGAAAGCGATCGTGGTGCCGTGCTTGAGTTGGTGGCTCTCTGCGGCACGAATTGCGACGCTGGTCTTGCCGATGCCCCCTGTGCCGACGATCGTGACCAGCCGGTGATCGGCGAGCGACGCGAGAACGCCTTCGACGTCGGTTTCGCGTCCGACAAGGTCGGTCAGTCTTACCGGTAGCTTCGCGAACGAAGGAGCAATCGGCGGCGCCAGGGCGATCGATGGGTCGACGATGGCCTCGCGCCGGACCCGGCCGTTGAATCGATAGCCGCGCAGCGCAACGTTGGTGATCCATTCCTCGCACCCGTCGCCATCATCCGGTTCGCCCAGGGCCTTGCGAAGCGTGGACATGTGGACTCGCACACTGGCCTCCTCGACCACGACGCCGGCCCAGACCGTGGAGAGTAGTTCTTCCTTGCCAACGAACTCACCGGCTCGCTTGATCAGCTGGAGCAACAGGTCGAACGATCGCGGCCCCAGGCGCACTGCCTGTCCGGAGCGTTCGAGCCGGCGCTGCGTCTCCCAGACGACGAAAGACCCGAAGAGCCAGTGGGTGTCGGATGCCTCCTCGGCGATTTTCATGAGGGGATCTTAAGGTCATCCTTTGGAGGGGTGCACCTTCGGAATCCCCGGCAGTGGCTGCCGGCGCAGGTCAGGTGGCGCTGTGGACCAGCGGCAGCGCCTTCTGGCGCCATCGCTTGATTGGCCCGTCCACCAAGTGCAGACAGAGCGCGGCCATCGTGAAAGAGAAGGCGACCGTGGTACTCAGCGTGATCCACCAAGGCTGGGAGTCACGCACCCACACGGCGAAAGGAAAATGCCAGAGGTAGACGCCATAGGACAGCCTGCCGACGTAGACCAAGGGGCGTGACGCGAGGACTGAGGAATTGCTGTGCTCCGCGGCGTGGCATACCAGCACGAAGGCGGAGAGTTCTGCCAACGTGATGCGCAATGTCACCGCCTCCGTCTGATAGATCCTCGGGAGTGACGGTAGCGCGACGAGGACCGCAAGCGCCACGCATGCGACGACGACCGCTAACCTGGAGACCTTCAAGCCCGTCAGTGCGGCAATCGCCCCAAGCACTATGCCGCTCATGCGCGTGTCGAAACGGAAGTAGGCCTGCGGCCACGGCCAGGTCATGGCCACGTAATACCGCCACGCGGTTACTGCAAGAAAACCCGCCAGAAGCCAGGCGACCGGGTGTCGCCTTCGCAACAGGAACGGAAGCAGAAGAGGCCACAGCAGATAGAACTTCTCCTCGACACCGAGCGACCAGGTGTGGCCGATCGTGTAGGGCACCTGGTAGAAGGCCAACGCATAGTCATAGATGTACAACCCGGCGAGGCCGGCGGACAACCATCGATCCTCGGATGGCCAAAGCACGGGCGCCAGCGCGACGTAGGCCACCACCACCAACAGCAAAGTCGGAAAAAGCCGAAGGGCTCGCCGTGCGTAGAAGCGCCCGATCTGGATGCCGCCGCTGCGGTACTCCGTCGCGAGCAGCGACGTGATGAGGTAGCCGGAGAGGATGAAGAATACGTCCAGCCCGACGAACCCACCGCCGGCGCCCGGCACGCCACAGTGAAAAAACAGGACCGCGAGGATGGACAGGGCCCGAACACCGTCGAGCGCCGGGTTGTAGCGCATGGGAGCCGGCCGCTCAGTTGCTCGCCAACGGATCCGGACGGCACGGCTGCAAAATCGCCTTGCCGCACTCCGGGTAGACCTCCGGCCCCTTGACATCCTTCAGGACGCCGAATCGCACCAGCGAGTCGTACTTCGCGTTGTGCAGTATGTAGATGCGTTGTTGCTGCGTGAATGTGTCGAACCGGAGGCCGCCGGTTTGAGCCGGGGTATCAATCCAGATACGCAGCCGCGAACCCTTGCGAAAGTAGTGCCCCACCTTGTTGATCTCGACGCGAGCGAAGACCGGACGTACCGGAAACAGAGGCAGGAATTGCTCGGGACGATCGGCATGCACCGGCAGAAGAAGGGTCGAACGCGCGGTGTCGAGCGCACGGTTCGACAAACGCAGCCAGCCACGCTGCACGTAGGTCTCCTGACCATCAGGCCGCAGTTCGGTGACGGTGACCTGAACATCCGCATCGCCGCCATTGGCCGAGACCCAGAGGTCCGCGCTGCCCGGTCCGTAGACCATCATGTCCTGGCCGAGTGGTGCCGAGGTGTAGGCCACGCTCGCCTTCGTCCAGTCGGCCGGCAATGGTCCCCAGAACGTGTTGCCCGCGATGTCGTTGACGGCCACTCCGGCACCCGGGTAATCGATTCCGTCGGCCGCCCCGGGCATGGTCTTGTCGGCGAGAAGGTTGCCGGCACCAAGGTGAAACTCCTTGACGACCAGATCATCGGCCTTGATCGCACCCCTGCGCACCACCCAGCGGGCCTTTGGAGATGTCCGCCGCTCCAAAGTCTTGTCCCCCGTCTCGAAGGCCTCCATCCAGACGGTGGTGCGTGGCGTGTCGCGCTCGAAGCCGTTGTCCTCGCCCTTGACGAATCGGTCGAGGAACCTCTTGGCCACGGCCTGGAATTCCGTGGCGAAATACATGTCGTGCCGACCGTTCGTCTGGATCAGCCACAGCCTGTCGGGATCGAGCCTGGACTGGTAGTAGCCGCTGCGAGGCGTGATGGCCTGGTCCTGGAACGCTTCGAGCGACAACACGGGGACCTGAACGCGATCGGCAAGGCGTGCGAGGTCGAAACTGTTCAAGTACTCGTCGCGCAAGGGATGGGACAAGAACAGAAGCATCTCGGAGTTGGAGTCCTCGGCTGCGAGATTCCTCTCGATTTGCTTCAGGCAACGATCGTCGCCCTCCTCTTTTGCGGTCTGCGCGACCACCTTCTCCCAGTACGAACGAAAAGCGATCCGAAAGGGCGTGATGAACCCGGGCGCCGGAACACCGCCGGGTACCAGGGCATCGCGGAAGTCCGTCAACACCATGCCGGGCACGATGGCCCGAAGATGCGGCGGCTGGAACTGCGCAGTCGCAAGTTGGGAAGAGCCACCGTACGACCAGTTGACCATCCCGACCTTTGCGTCCGACCAGGGTTGCGACGCAGCGAACTCGACGGCTTCGGCGCCGTGTCTGCCAAGCTGCGGTCGGGTGTACTCGAGCTGCCCCCCGGAGCATCCCGTGCCGGCCGCGTTGACACCCATCACCGCATAGCCAGCCTCGACGAGCAGCTTGTCGAGCTCGACCGACATGGCAGTCCTATGTTTCAGATAGGGAGAGCCTCCGATAGAGCCCGCGTCGTACCCATTGATGCTCAATATGACGGGGAATTTTCCCGATCCCTTGGGTAAGAGCACGCTGTACCGTAGGTCGGTCCCGTCAGCCGTCGTGAAGTAGCCTGTCAGACGTTTTGCCCAAAACGGGGCAACCACCCCCAGTTCAGGGAAATCGAAAGGCTGCGACGCCGGCAAGCCCGTGTCGGGATCCAGCTTCACATCCTGTCCGAGCGCCGCCGGTGACGCGATGCACGCCGCCGCAGATGCGAGGAAGGCTGCGATGGCGTTCTTCATGGTCGCTACTTTGTCGATGGCAGGGGAGAGGTCGAGGCAATGTTACACACCTACCCATCGCTGGCAGCGCCCCTGACCAAAACGCGCTGAACGAATCAGGCGACCAGTACATTGCCATCCGCCGCCGGCACGCGGTCAGTAATCCCAGATGACCGGTACCCAACGAAACACATCACCGTCGACCGCCACCCGACCAACGGACGGGAACGGCAGGTGAGCGGCCACCAAGAGTCCGCGGGTCTCCACCAGTTCCCGGAAAAGACGGACACGAACTCGGGTCGCCTCCTCGGGGTCATGTTCGAATCCGTTCTGCCAGTCGGGGTGGTCGAACCCCACTGGGAACACGGCGTCGCCGGCGAAGGTCAGCCGTTCACCGCCTGACACCAAGTCGACCACACTATGCCCAGGAGTGTGGCCGCCAGTCATACGGACGACCACACCCGGTGCGACCTCATGCGTGTCCTCGAAGGTCCTCAGCCGGTCGCGGTATTCGTTGTAGAAGCTCGTGGCGGTCGATCGGAGTACTTCCGGCACCGGCTTCGGCATGACGGTGTGGGAGAAATCGGGTGAGGTCCAGAACTTGACTTCGGTAGCGGAGACGTGGATACGCACATCCGGACTCAAGCGCTCCTTGACCCCGCTGACGAGCAACCCGCCCACGTGATCCATGTGCATGTGGGTAATGATCACATCGGTCACTGACTCGAGTTCGATGCCGGCAGCCTCCAGTCGCTGAGGAAACTGCCCGGCGCGCGGGAAGCCCGAGAACTGTCTGCCCAGCCCGGCGTCGATCAGGATGGTTTGCTCGCCACTACGGACCACCATCACGTTCAGCGGCCAGTCGAACTTGTCCGGCGGCATGAACATGTGGTTCAGCCAGTTCGCCAGTTCAGCCGGTTCGGCATTGGTGGCCATCGTCGAGGTTGGCAGCGGTAGCACTCCATCGCTGACCACCAGGGCGTCAATCTCGCCGACCCGCAACGCGTAACGGGACGGAACCGCATCGTTGGACCTCTGGCTAACGGAATGCAGGGTGTCGTCTACAGAAAACATGGCGAAATCTCCAAAAGGGACGGCCCGGGACTCGGGCCAAGCCAGCTAGGCAACTGGCAGCAAATTGCAGTTCAACACCCATGGGTGTCGGAGCACGAAATACGGCGGAAGGCCGCATGTGCTTGATCGTAGGTAGAGAGGGGATGAAGCGGTAGGCATGCGAACGGGCTCACAGTGGTGCCCGATTCGCACCAAACGACAGCAGCTGAGTTAACTGTAGAGGCCTAGGCTCGGCTCATAAGTGCAGCCCGGGAAGCGGTCGCTACGGGCCGAGGGTGTGTGGAAACTCCATTGATGGTCGCCTATATTGAGCCAACCCGTCTGAACGAGGTGGTGGCCCATGAAGCGATTCATCGAAGGCGAGGACCGTCAGCAGGTCACTCTGCTGCCCGAGTGCCTTGACGACTACATCGGCTTCAGTCCAGTCGTCGGCTGGAGCGCGAGGCGCTGCGCAACGTCGAACTGATGTGGCTCACCGGCCGGTTAGCGCCGGACTTCAAGACCATCGCCGACTTCCGCCACGACAACGGCCAGGGCATTCGCAACGTCTGCCGCCGCTTCGTCATCCTGTGCCGTGAGCTCAGGCTGTTCACGCACGCCGTCGTGGCCATCGACGGCAGCAAGTTCAAGGCGGTCAACAGCCGCGACCGCAACTTCACCCCAGGCAAGATCGACGGTCGTCAGAAGCAGATCGAGCAGAGCATCCAACGCTACCTCGACGCACTGGAGACAGCCGACCGCACGCAGCCCCCTGAGGTGGAAGCCAAGACCGAGCGGCTGCAGGACAAGATCAAGAAGCTGCGCGAGCAGATGAAGAAGCTCGACGAGACCAAGCAAGAGCTGAAGAAGGAGCCTGATGGGCAGCGCTCGCTCACCGATCCCGATGCGCGCTCGATGCTTCAGTCAGGCAAGAGCACGGGCATCGTGGGCTACAACGTCCAGACGGCCGTCGATGCGAGGCACCACCTGATCGTGGCGCACGAGGTCACCAACGTTGGTCACGACCGCGCGCAACTCAGCAAGATGGCAAAGGCTGCGCGCGAGGCGATGGGCAAGACCAAGCTGCAAGCCCTTGCCGACCGCGGGTACTTCAACGGCACGGAACTCCAGGCCTGCGAGGACGCGGGCATCAAGACCTACGTGCCCAAGCCGATGACCTCGAATGCCAAGGCCGAGGGGCGCTTCGACAAAAGCGACTTCATCTACATCGCAAAGGCTGACGAGTATCAGTGTCCTGCCGGCGAACGAGCGATCTACAGGTTCAGCACGTTAGAGAGGAACGGGCTCAAGGCGCGTCTCTACTGGACCAGCGCTTGCCCCAGATGTCCGATGAAGGATCGATGCACGCCCGGCGACTACCGACGCATCCGTCGATGGGAGCATGAGGAGGTCCTCGAGCGTGTCCAGCAACGCATGGATCGCAAGCCTGTGGCCATGACGCTGCGAAGATGCATCGTTGAGCACGTGTTCGGAACCTTCAAACACTGGATGGGTTGGACGCACTTCCTGACGAGGAAACTGGAGCACGTGAGCACCGAGATGAGCCTTCACGTGCTGGCTTACAACCTGAAGAGGGTCATCGCGATCTTGGGTATAGCCAGAACGATGAAGGCGATGAGATCGATGGAGGCGTGAGCCTCTTAATGCCTCCCAACGATCAATTCGACTGCCCCCGGGCGCAATTGCCACGCACCAGTACTGGATAAGCCGCTCTTGGCCACCCGTCGCGTTCGCGGTCATGTCCTGCACACTGCAAGCCAACGGTTTGCACACAGCCTCGGCCCCCGCTAGCCAACGCTCTGCAGACATTCCTTTGCTGGGTACGCGAAGGCCACGTCCATCGGTTCAGGCTCGGCCGCGGACCATGTCGAGCAGGCGACCCACGATGCGCTCGCCATCGGCCCGCAGCCCGTTGTGGACGTACTCGTTGGTAACCCAGGCCCGCAGCCCACGAACGCCACGGGCCGTCTCCTCGGCAAATGATCGCTCCACGTAGACATCGTCGACGTACACGGTCGCTGCCACTGGGACCTCATTGCGGGCGAGGCGGTCAGCGTCGTACAGGCGCGGCCATGGATGCTGGGCCAGAAGCTGCGCCACCTCGCGGTGCGCGCGTAAGCCCGCGTAGTCGTCCCACATCCAAGGGAAGACGTGCTCTGCGCCGAGGAGGTCGCCGGTCATCGCCTCCTCGGGCGCGAGCCGGTGTGCCGACCAGCGAGTAGCACCCCCATCGGCGTACGAGGACTCATGGAGCGTCGCGTAGATCGGATTGCGCTCCCAAGATGACGCCATCTGCGCGTCGACCATGAATGCGGCCGAGCGGAAGGGCAGTTCGAGCAGGTGGTGCAGCCGTTCGAACCCAGCGCTGTCGCCGAGCCACATTCCGGTCTGCCGAAACCGACGCGATGTGAGCCGGTCGCCGTTGGGCAAGCGGACATCTTCCTCGTCGAGCCGGCGCAGGATCGTCCGCAAACGATCGAGGTCTCCTGGGTATCGCGCGTGATAGCGCTGGTTCGCTTCGCGCACGCGCGCCCATGTCGCCGCGTAGACCTCGTCGACCGGCCGATTCGTGATCGGCGCGAGGCCGCCGGTAATCAATACCTCCCTCAGGCCCTCGGGCGCCAGCGACAGATAGGTGAGCGAGGTGAATCCCCCGAAGCTCTGACCGAGCAGACTCCAGCAGTCGACGCCGAGTTCAGCGCGGATCAGTTCGAGGTCGCGCACGATCGAGTCGGCGCGGAAATGCGTGAGGTACTCGGCCTGATCGGCAGGCGCTGCTCCAGGAATGACTGGCCCGACGGGCGCAGAGCGCCCTGTGCCCCGCTGGTCAAGCAGCAGGACCCGGAAGTCCGCAAGGGCACGCGCCATCCACCCTGAGGGCGGGCTCGTCGGGCGGGCGGCCTCGAAGCCTGGGCCGCCCTGCAGGAACACGAGGTAGGGGCGATCAAGACCGTCTGGGGCAGCAAGCTCGCGCGTGAACACGCTGATCGTGCCACGCAGCGGATCGCCGTGAACCAAGGGAACCGAGTGCTCGCGCTCGGTCAAAACTGCCCCGGGCATGCGGTAGGTCGTATTCATGGCTCGCATTAGAACCCGAACGTACGCCCGCCGCCGCCGCGACCGGATTGCCTACGACGGCCCATTCTCGATTCGGGTAGCGCTGAAAGTGCGGTGCAACAAGTAGCGAGCGAGTCACTGAGACAGCTCGTACTTGGCCTTGTTGCGAGCAGCGCGTTGCCGAAGGGCCCCGTTCGCAAGCGTGCGAAGGGCGATGGTGATGGGCTCTGTCGACAGCAAGTCCATGGCTCAACGGTCCTCCGGCTGCTTCAGTCTCACACCGATGCCGTAGAGCGCGAGCAACCCCAGCACGTGCCCCACAGCAACGCCGGGCTCCCCCGCTTCGATGCGCCCAATGGTTTGGATATGCACGCCCCGGGCGCGCGGCCGCTGCGGCCTGCCCCTCCCCGGCCGTCGTCCGGGCCAGCCTGGCCGCCGCACCCAATTCCCGAATCGAGTGCAGGGCGTCACCACCGATGTCTGCCGAGATGCGCTTGCCTATGCTCATAAGGGCATTGTCGCTGCCCCGCACCTTGCCCCGAACTGTGACCCAGCGGCGGGGTGCATTCGATCCAATGAGAAATTCTCAGCAGGCGACTCCGCGCCCAACGGGGGTTCCATTGGACAATTTGCGCGGGCGCTCGTTGAGCAGCGAAAGCCGACCTCCAGCCCGGCCAGCGCTAGAGACTGAGGATAGGCAGCCTGGGGACATTCGACGCGTGCCAGTCCATTGACCCCGACGAAGCTTGCCGTTTTAGGGATTCATTGCCAAACCATCCTCTGGATGAAATCCACAAATGCCCGCAGCGGCGCGGGCAGTAGTCGTCGACCCGGGTAGTACAGAAACGGCCCTGAGAAGCGCGGCCACCACGGCCCGAGGATGGGCTCCAGCGCACCGCTATCCAGGTGCGGTCGCAGCCAGTCCTCAAAGAGATAGATGACCCCAGCGCCCGCGAGGGCCGCATCCACCGCAAGATCGGCCGTGCCGCCCAGTCGCACCACCAACGGGCCCGCCGCGTCGACGCGCAGCTTCTCGCCCCTTCGCTCGAACTCCCACGGCGGCATAAGGCCGCTGGCAAAGCGGCCACGCAGGCAGGCATGCCCCAGCAGTTCGCTCGGATGCTTGGGGCGACCGCGGCGATCGAGATATTCGGGCGAGGCAGCGACGGCAAAGCGCTGGGTACGCGGTCCGATGGGCACGGCGATCATGTCCTGCTCCAGCCGGTCCTCGTAGCGAATGCCGGCATCGCAGCCCGCCGCCAGCACATCCACGAATCCATCCTCTGCGATCACCTCGAGCGAGATGTCCGGATAGGCTGCGAGAAAATCCGGCACGATCTTCGGCAACACCAGACGTGACGCGCTGATGGGCACGTTCAGCCTCAAGGTGCCGGCCGGCCGATCGCGAAAGCTGTTGACCACATCAAGCGCTGCTTCGACTTCGCTGAACGCAGGCCTCAGCCGCTCGATCAGTCGCTGGCCTGCTTCTGTAGGCAGCACGCTGCGCGTCGTGCGATGCAGTAGTCGCACGCCCATTTGCACTTCCAGCCTCCGCACGGCTTCGCTCAGGCTCGACGCGCTGACGCCACGCAGTCGTGCACCTTCACGGAAGCCCCTGGCTTCCGCGACCGCGACGAATGCGTTCAGATCGCCAAGGTCGACTTTCATTGTTTGGATTTCCACACAGCCTGTGCCGATTATGGTGGCTTATCAAGCAGCCATGGGTTGCCTAGACTGAAGTCCAATCAACAAGGAAGCACCATGTCAAAAACTCCTGTCTCCACCGTTTCCACCCAATTCACCCTCGGCGACCGCACTGTCAAGCGGGTCGGCTATGGCGCAATGCAACTGGCCGGCCCCGGCGTGTTCGGGCCGCCGAAGGACCGTGCGGGCGCGCTCGCTGTGCTGCGCGAAGCAATTGCCGAGGGCGTCAATCACATTGACACTAGCGACTACTACGGACCGCACATCACCAACGAGATCATTCGCGAGGCGCTCGCGCCCTACCCCGACGACCTCGTCATCACCACCAAGATCGGCGCGCGTCGCGACGACAAGGGCGCATGGCTGCCGGCAGAGTCCGCCAAGGAGCTCGAACAGGCCGTGCACGACAACCTGCGCAACCTCGGCCTGGACGCACTGCATGTCGTCAACCTGCGCTTCATGTTCGACGCGCACGGCCCGGCCGAGGGTGCGATCGAGGAACCGCTGACGGCCCTGGCCGAGCTTCAGCACCGCGGGCTGGTGCATCACATCGGCCTGAGCAACGTCACGCCGCAACAGGTGGCCGAAGGCCGGCGCATCTGTCCGATCGTCTGCGTGCAGAACCAGTACAACCTGGCGCATCGACATGACGACGAATTCATCGACGACCTCGCGCACGACGGCATCGCCTACGTGCCCTTCTTCCCGCTGGGCGGGTTTACGCCACTGCAGTCCTCGGAGCTCTCCGATGTGGCCCGTCAGTTGGGCGCCACGCCGATGCAGGTGGCGCTCGCATGGCTCCTGCGCCGCGCGCCCAACATCCTGCTGATTCCGGGCACCTCGTCCGTCACGCATCTGCGCGAGAACCTTGCGGCGTCGAAGCTCGACTTAGCGGCCGATGCGGTCGCCGCCCTGGATCGACTGGGCGCCGCCAAATCAGCATGAACGAGGCGGCCTCCTCTTAGGCGGCCGCACAGCGATAGGCAACCTTCAGCGGAACGCCCGATCGCGGCCGGTCAGCGCCCGCAAGCGGCGCCTTGTACGCCGCCTGCTGCCATCAGACCTTAGACGTCGATCTGCTCCGCAACTTCAAGGGCGTCGTCCACTTCAATTCCGAGGTACCTGACGGTGCTTTCCAACTTGCTATGGCCCAGCAGAATCTGGACCGCCCGCAGGTTCTTCGTCTTCTTGTAGATGAGCGACGCCTTGGAGCGCCGCATAGAGTGCGTCCCGTACTCGACGGTATCTAATCCGATGTCCTCCACCCACCCGTGGAGGATTCTGGCGTACTGACGGGTGCCGAGATGGGCCGTCCCCGTGACCCGACTTGGGAAGAGGAAGTCGTCGGAGCGTAGATGCTTGCGTTGAATCCAGGCTTCGACGCTTTCACGAGTCGTCTGCGTGATCTCGAACTGCACGGGACGCTGCGTCTTGCTCTGCGTGACCATAGCGCGACTTGATACCCGGTCACCGTGGCAGATGTCCCGGACTCGCAGTCCGACCAAATCGCATCCCCGCAGCTTGCTATCGAACCCCAAATTGAACAGCGCTAGATCGCGCACACGCTTGCTCATTTGCAGATGAGTTCGAATGGCCCAGATCACCTTCGCTTTCAATGGGGCCTTCTGCCCAACCAGCTTTCCCTTGTTCCACGGACAATTGTTTGAAGTGACATGCGCTTCCATGATGCGCTCCTTCCTTGACGGACGGCATTGGCCGCCCCTCCGTCATGGCCGCGGCCACCCACGGCTGCACTCTGGAGCTTTCAACCACTCCAATCGTAGATCGCGGGAGCGAGCGCCTGTGCGGCCGGGCAGCGACAGCGGACTCCCAAGCAGGCGGAAGCGGCGGACAGCAATCCGGCGGTCTACGGTCATTCACAGCGCCCCACTCCGTCGCCACCGCCCGAAGTCGCGTGAGGGCCGAGGGTGTGTGGAAACTCCATTGATGGTCGCCTATATTGAGCCAACCCGTCTGAACGAGGTGGTGGCCCATGAAGCGATTCATCGAAGGCGAGGACCGTCAGCAGGTCACTCTGCTGCCCGAGTGCCTTGACGACTACATCGGC
>NZ_JBFUKW010000039.1:0-45539 GCF_056400665.1 Variovorax sp. P5_A3
CCGCCGCTGCTGACGCTGGGCATTCCGCCCAACGCCGTGATGGCGCTGATGGTGGGTGCGATGACCATCCACAACATCCAGCCCGGCCCGCAGGTGATGACCAGCAACCCCGAACTCTTCTGGGGCCTGATCGCCTCGATGTGGATCGGCAATGCCATGCTCATCATCCTGAACCTGCCGCTGATCGGCATGTGGATCAAGCTGCTGACGGTGCCCTACAAGTTCCTGTTCCCTGCCATCGTGCTGTTCTGTGCGATCGGGGTGTACTCGACCAACAACAACACCTTCGACATCTGGATGGTGGCGGCCTTCGGCTTCATCGGCTATCTGTTCATCAAGCTGCGGACAGAGCCTGCGCCGCTGCTGCTGGGCTTCATCCTGGGGCCGATGATGGAAGAGAACCTGCGCCGTGCGTTGCTGCTGTCGCGCGGCACGTGGAGCGTGTTCGTGACGCGGCCGCTGTCGGCCGGGTTGCTGGTGGCTGCGTGCCTGCTGCTGGGCATCGTGCTGCTGCCGTCGATCAAGGCGAAGCGGGAAGAGGCCTTCGTCGAAGAATGAAGATCGACTCCTCTCCCTCTCCATGGGAGAGAGAGAGCAAGAAGAAACCGCCCGAGGGCGGTTTTTTTCTGGGCGCTGTATCGCGATCGTCGACTCAACTCTTAGTCGGGGAGTCCTTCCATCAAGGCCTCGAAGCGGCGCGGCTCGACTGCTCCGATGTCCTTCATCGACGCAATCGTCGAATGAGCCGCTCGCAGACGGCGCTCGACTTCCGCCTTGGTCAGAGCTGCAAGCGCTTTCAGCTCGAAGAGACTGACGGGGCCCTTGTCACCCGGGAAGCTGCGCGCGTGAAGCAGCAGCTTGTTGACGCATGCCAAGGCGATATGCGCCTCTCTGACAGCGTCGACGTCGGCGGTTGCCTGTCGGGTCAGCACGGCGAGGTCCGTCTTGGTCGAGTCAGGCGCGGACTCGCCGGCGGATGGTGTCGTGGGGTGGCGCGCGGGCGCGCAAGAAGGGTGTGCCAAGAGTGGCCTCCAAGGATTGCGGTTTGCTACAACCGCCGCGCCCGCTGTCAAACGATGGCGGCAGCTCGAACGGGTTGACAGACCGGGCAATCCAAGGAAAACCGGCGAACCTTGCGGCTCCCCGTTCGAGCCGCCTATAAGGACATCCTCTGGTGGGTCAACCCCCTGCGTAGGTGCATTTCAGGCGACGAAGTAAAGGTTGCGGACAGCAAGCCTATAAACGGTCATTCGTGCACCCTAGCCACTGGGCTGGTTGCGGACCCTGATGAAAGACGCGCACCACAGACTCCATTCAAAAATCAGGCAGACGTACCTTGGCGGCTCGTCGAGTACTCTGCGGCGCAGGTCCAAACCTTCAACTCATCACTTGATGCACATCACGCGGCGGTCGTATTCCTGTTGCCGATGCTCCGGTTGCTGGCAATGCTCAGGCCGGAACCTTGAATTTCTCCTGCAAGCTCAGCGCCGCCCAGCACATACGTGCGTTCTTCGCCGCTATGGCGACCACGGCACGGCCAAAGCCACGGCGTTCCTTAAGTTGCAAAGCCCATCGGCTGATCGGATCGTTCTTGTCGGTGGCCTTCATCATCAGTGACTTGGCCCCCAATATCAGCAGTGTGCGCAGGTAGCTGTCGCCCGCTTTGGTAATACGGCCCAGCTTGGCTTTGCCGCCGGAGCTTTGCTGGCTCGGTACCAAACCGACCCAGGCGCTGAACTGGCGACCGTTCTTGAAGTCGTGCCCGCTGCCGATAGTGGCGACGATGGCGCTGGCTGTGGTTGGCCCGATGCCACGCAGCTGCATTAGCAACCGAGCTTGGCCATCCGCCTTGGCAAGCAGTTGGATTTGGCGCTCGCTTTGGGCAATGCGATCTTGCAGATGGCTGAGCTCGTTCATCAGATCGCCTATGACCTCATTGCAAGACCCCGGCAGGTCTTCCAGTGCTTCGTGCACACCCCGATGAAATGCCTTGAACGCCTGGGGCAGAACGATGCCCAGTTCGCCGAGCAATCCACGGATGCGATTGATGAGTGCGGTGCGCTCGGCGACATAGCCCTGGTGCGCCCGGTGCACAAACAGTTTGCCCTGCTGCTCGATGGTCTTGATTGGCACGAAGCGCATGTTCGGTCGCGTCACCGCCTCGCAGATCGCCGCCGCATCGGCCGCGTCGTTCTTGCCATGCTTTCCGCTCATGCGGTAAGGAGCCACAAACTTGGGCGCCATGATGCGAACCGTGTGCCCGAACCTCTGAAATTCGCGTGCCCAGTAGTGAGAGCCGGAACAGGCTTCCATGCCGATCAGGCACGGTGGCAGACTGGCGATGAGTTCGAGCAGTTTGGCTCGCTTGACATCGGGACGGACCAGCTCGGGTTTGCCTGCCTTATTGACACCATGCACGGCAAAGACATTTTTTGCCAAGTCGATTCCGACAGTTACGATAATCATGGCATCCCCTTTCCAGCAGTTGATGAGAGTTGACTATCCCATCATGGCACTTGGTTGCCGTCGACCCACTCACGGTGGGTCACTCGGGACGGGGATGTCCCTTTCATTCAAAAATGGTGGCACGAACAACTAAGCCGCAGTCACTGTGCGGGACTGCGGCTTGCGTTCTCAGATTGCTTCGGGCTGTCAAACCCGATCACGTCTTTTTTTGGCGTGACGGGGCGGAGTATAGCGACGGCCCTATTCAGATGGCCGAGGGCGAAGCGCACATCCGGTAACGGAGCTTCATGCTTCAGCGTGCTGACGACACGCGAGCGACACCGGAGCGTCCCACGATGGAATCTCCAACCCAAGGAGACCCAGATGAAAAGCCTCGCACTTGTTCTCGCCGCGTTGACCCTGTCGGGCTGCATCGTCGCGCCGTACGACAACTACCGTCCGCCGCCGCCACGTGGCGGCGCCTATATGGACCGCGACGGCGACGGCGTACCCAACCGCTACGATCGCCGCCCCAACAATCCTTACCGCTACTAAGCTTGGCAGCCGCGCAGGCGGCATGGCCGAGCTCAGGGCTGCACCGAACGCGCGTCCGGGCCCAGGGCACGCAATGCCGCGAGGCGCTTGCGCGTGCCCGGGTGCGTCGCGGTGTCGTTGCGCAAGCCGAGGTCCATGAAGGCGGCGACCACATGCTGGTCCGGCAAGCCCAAGGCGCGCAGGGTGCTCAGCGCAAAGGCGTCGGCCTCGAATTCCTGCCGATAGGCCAGTGCCGACGCATCACGGCCCAGGCGGTCCGCGATGGCATCGGTGTGTTGCTGCTCGACGGGGCCCGGCACCCATTTCGCGTAGACGAGGCCCATCTGCGACCAGTGGTCGAGCATCACGTGCCCCAGTTCGTGCGCAAGGATGAAGATGCGCTCGCCTTCCGGCAGGTCTCCCAGGGCCACATTGGCCACCACGATGTGGCCTTGCAACGTCTCGCCGACCACGTCGCCACGCACGACGCGCAACTCGACCTTCGACAGGGCGGGACCACCCAGACCGCCCAGGCCGCGCAAGAGCTTCTCGAAGGACTCGCGCACCTTCGCGGCGCGCGGACTCGCGGCATCGGCCGGCGTCATGGCGTCGAGTTGCTTCTGTTGCGACATCTGCAGCACGCCGATGATGTCAGGCGTCGGGCGGGCGTCCTCGCAGCGGGCCGCACCGCAGGCGAGGACCATCCACAGCATCAGCAACCATCGCATGGGCACACTCCGCGACGCCCAAGTTGCAGGGCGATTTTTGCTGCGCTGCAACAAGCATGCCAACGGGCGGGCGGGCGGCCACGCGCATCCCAGCGAACCGATTCACGAATCTGGAATCAAGGTGCAACGTAGTCCGACACCACCTTCCACTTGCCATCCACGATCTGAGACAGACGCGACGTTTCGTTCCCCAGCCGCTTGGTCGCGCTGAAAGTCATCTTCGGCGCACCGAACATGTCGGGTTCGAATGTGCTGCTGTCCATGGCCTTGATGAAGGTGTCCGTGGTGAGATTCGGTCCGGCCTTGTTCGCCGCCTGGATGAAGCTCTGGACGATCATGTAGCCGTAGACCGAGAACACCGTCGGGTCCTCATTGAACTTGGTCTTGTACTTGTTGGCCCAGAAGCGCAGCGGCTGCGATTGCTCGTCGGTGTAGGGGTTCTGCACGGTCATGGTGGCGTAGATGCCGTCCATCGGCTTGCCGCCGAGCTTGTGGATCAGGTCGGTGTAGGCCGCGCTCGATCCGAGGAAGGTCGGGTTGAAGCCCGTCTTGCGCGCCTCGCCAACGGTGCCGATGGTCTCGCGGATGATGGTGCCGAGCACGACGAGATCGCAGTTGGCGGCCTTCATCTTCGCGACCTGCGACGAGAAGTCGGTCGCGCCGCGCTTGAAGGACGTCTTCTCGGCGAGCTCCATGCCCGCGGTCTTCAGGCCGGCTTCGGCGCCGCGCTGCACTTCGAGGCCGAACTCATCGTCCTGGTAGATCGTGCAGACCTTCTTGGCGCCCTTCTCCTTGATCATCTTGGGCAGCGCCAGGCGGATCTGGTCGTAGTAGGTGGCGGCGAACGAGTACTTGAGCCGGTTGAGCGGCTCGTACATCTCGCGCGCGGCGGTGATCGGGAAGAAATTGACGATGTTCTTCTCGAACTGCACGGGCATCGCCGCCATGTTCTGCGCGGTGCCTATGTGGCCGGCCATGATGAAGATCTTGTCCTGGTTCACCAGCTTCTGCGCCGCCAGCACCGCCTTCTTGGGGTCGTAGCCGGAGTCCTCGACGAAGAGCTTGAGCTTGCGGCCTTGCACGCTCCCCTGCTCGTTGAGCTCGTCCACCGCCAGTTGCATGCCGTTGCGCGACTGCTTCCCGAAGCCGGCGAGCGGCCCGGAGAGATCCTGGATCGTCCCGATCCGGATCTCGTCCTTGCTCACGCCCTGCTGCTGCGCACCGGCCAGGCCCGAACCCAGCACCAGGCTCGACGCCGCGGCAAGGGGGATGAGTGTC
This sequence comes from Variovorax sp. P5_A3, assembly GCF_056400665.1. NCBI lineage: Bacteria > Pseudomonadati > Pseudomonadota > Betaproteobacteria > Burkholderiales > Comamonadaceae > Variovorax > Variovorax sp. P5_A3. Next base: position 4,986 of record NZ_JBFUKW010000039.1, read on the forward strand.
TTGATCTTCATACAGCTGTCTCCTCTGGGTTGACGTAAGGAATCGGTCGGCTACGCGTACATGGCCTCGATGCGCTCCGCGTACTTGGTCTGGACCAGCTTGCGCTTGAGCTTCATCGTGGGCGTGAGTTCTTCGTCCTCGGCGCTGAGCTGCGTCTCGAGCAGGAAGAACCTCTTGATCTGCTCGACGCGCGCGAACTTCGCGTTCACGCGGTCGATCTCGGCCTGGATGAGGTCCTGCACCTCCTGCGAGCGCGTGAGGCTCTGGTAGTTGCTGAAGGGCACGTCGTGGTCCTGCGCGAATTTCTCGACGTTCTCCTGGTCGATCATGACGATCACCGTGAGGTAGGGCTTGGCGTCGCCGATCACCACCGCGTCCGTGATGTAGGGGCTGAACTTGAGTTCATTCTCCAGTTCGCTCGGGGTGATGTTCTTGCCGCCTGCCGTGATGATGATGTCCTTCATCCGGTCGGTAATGCGGAAATACCCGTCCTGGTCGACCGTGCCGACATCGCCGGTGTGCAGCCAGCCATCGGCGTCGATGGTCTCGGCGGTCTTCTCGGGCAGGTTGAGGTAACCCATGAAGACGTTGGTGCCGCGCACCAGGATCTCGCCGGTGACCGGGTCGATGCGCACCTCGTTGTAGCCCGCGGCCGGCCCGATGGCGCCCGGCTTGATGCGCGTCGCGGGCACTCCCGTAGAGGCTCCGCACGATTCGGTCATGCCCCAGACCTCCAGCATCGGCACGCCCAGCGCGAGGTACCAGCGCACCAGCTCGGGCGAGATCGGCGCGGCCCCGGTCACGAGAAAGCGCGCGCGGTGAATGCCGATCAGCTTGCGCACGTTGTCCAGCGCCAGCCAGCGCGCGATTCTGAACTTGAAGCGCAGCATCCCGCCGATCGCCTCGCCCGCGAGCACGCGATCGGCGATGGTGGTGCCCACGCCGATGCTCCAGCCGTAGGCCGCCTGCTGCAGCGCGCTCGCTTCCTTGAGCGCGATCATCACGCCCGAGTAGAACTTCTCCCACACGCGTGGCACGGCGGTGAAGACAGTGGGCGCGATCTCGCGCACGTTCTCCGGCACGGTCTCCGGGTTCTCGACGAAGTTGAGGATCGAGCCGGTGTACATCGCGAAGTACTCGCCGCCCATGCGCTCGGCGATGTGGCACAGCGGCAGGAAACACATGCGCTCGTCGTGCTCGTCCTGCGCGATCAGCGTGTTGTAGCCGCGCGCGGTGTAGACCAGTCCGCGATGGCTGTGCATCGCGCCCTTGGGCTTCCCGGTGGTGCCGGACGTGTAGACGAGGATGGCAAGGTCTTCCGGACGGCAGGCGGCGACGCGTTGCTCCAGTTCGCGCCCATGGCCTTGCAGGTAGTCGCGGCCCAACGCACGCAGTGCGTCGAGGCTCATCACGTCGGTTTCGCGAAGGTCGCGCAGGCCTTCCATGTCGAACACGATGATCTTGCGCAACAGGGGCAATCCGCTGCGCACTTCGAGCGCCTTGTCGAGCTGTTCGTCGTCCTCGACGAAGAGGATGGTGGTTCGCGAGTCCTCGCAGAGATAGTGCACCTGCGACGCGGCATCGGTCGGATAGATGCCGTTGGATACACCGCCGCAACTGAGGACCGCGACGTCGCACAGCACCCATTCGATGACGGTGTTCGACAGGATGGAAGCGCACTCGCCGGGTACAAAGCCGATCGCCATCAGGCCGCCGGCGATCTCGCGGACGGCGTCGGCGGTCTGCTGCCATGTCCAGCTTCGCCAGATGCCGAGCTTCTTCTGTCGCATCCAGACCTTGTCGGCCCGCGCCTTGGCCGCGTTCCAGAACATGGCGGGGATGGTGTCGCCGGAGACCGCGATGTTCTGCCGGGGCTGGAGGTGGTCCAGGTCCCAGAGTCCGGCGGGTGCCTTGGCATGCATGGCGTTGTTCATCTCCAGGTCTTCTTTTTCTTCCAGCGCCGCTCGCCGCGCACGCCGTCGTCCTTGAGGCCGAGGTAGAACTCCTTGATGTCCTCTTTCTCGCGCAGGCGGTCGCAGATGTCTTCCATGACGATGCGGCCGTTCTCGAGGACGTAGCCGTAGTCGGAGGCATTGAGCGCCATGTTGGCGTTCTGTTCGACCAGGAGGATGGTGGTGCCGCGTTCGCGATTGATGCGCACGACGATCTCGAAGATTTCCTTGGTGAGCTTGGGAGACAACCCGAGGCTGGGTTCGTCGAGCAGGATCAGATGCGGTGCGGCCATGATGGCTCGCGAGATGGCAAGCATCTGCTGTTGTCCACCGGAGAGGAGGCCGGCGTCCTGCGTGGCACGCTCCTTGAGGATGGGGAAGTAGGTGTAGACGGTCTCGATGTCGCGGGCCACGCCGTCGCGGTCCTTGCGGGTGTAGGCGCCCATCAGGAGGTTGTCGCGCACCGAGAGCAACGGGAAGACTTCGCGGCCTTCGGGAACGTGGCTCAGACCCTGCTGGACGATGTACGCAGGATCCTTGGCGGTGATGTTCTGGCCCTTGAATTCGATGCTGCCTTTGCGTGGGTCGATGATTCCGGAGATCGTCTTCAGGATGGTGGTCTTGCCTGCGCCGTTCGATCCCAGGACCGTTGCGATTTCTCCTGCACGTACTTTCAGGCTGACGCCTCGGATGGCCTTGATGGGGCCGTAGGCGCTTTCGACGTTCAGCAACTGGAGGACTACTTCGCTCATGTTCGAACGTCCTTGCGTGATGGCTGGGGGTGGCGACGGCGGGCAGTGTGCCCTGTGCCGGCCGACGTCACCGGCCCTTCGGGCTTCCCTGCGCTGCTCACGGTACGCGGGGTCCGCGCAAACTCGCTTCGCTCAAACACGCGCGGCCCTTTTTCCGCGCACCGCTGCGCTGCTCGGCGGTGCCTCAACGGCCGGCACAGGGCACACCACCCGCCGCCGCTGACACGTTGGGGTTGAACTGTCCGCCTCGACGGCTGTTGTTCAAGCGCAGCGCGACTACGTTGGAGGCGCACAACCCCTTTGAACGCCCACGGAGCCCGGTAGGCGGTGCGGGCTGTGCAACCCCTCTGCGCCGCCGAAGCGCGCAGCCTCAGGCGGAAAAAGGGCCGCGCGTGTTTAAGCGAAGCGAGTTTGCGCGGACCCCGCCTGAGGCGAGCACTGCAGGGCAGCCCGAAGGGCCGGCGCAGCGGGGTTGCACAGCCCGCACCGCCTACCGGGCGGAACCTTCCAAGGGACACACCGGCGGCCGACATCAAGCAGCCCTCCGCAAACTGCTCACGTCATCCACAGTCCCCAGATAGGCCTCGATCACGCGCGAATCCGACTGAACCTCGCGTGGAGTGCCACTAGCCAGTGCCTCCCCCATGTTCATCGCCAGCACCCGATCCGACACCTTCGACACCAAAGACATGTCGTGCTCCACCATCAGCACCGAGATGCCGAGCTCGTGCTGGATGTCCTGGATCCAGAACGCCATGTCCGCCGTCTCCTCGACATTGAGCCCTGACGAGGGTTCATCGAGCAGCAGCAGCTTTGGCTCCGTGCACAACGCACGCGCCAGTTCGACGACCTTGCGAACCCCGTAAGGCAGCCCCGCCACCATCGAATCGCGGTGATGCTGCAGATCCAGCAGATCGATCACCTGCTCCGCCTTCTCGCGCGCTTCGATCTCTGCCCGGCGCGTCGCAGGCGTGAAGAACACCTCGCTCCAGAAGCCCGTCTTGCGATGCGTGTGACGGCCGATCAACAAGTTGTGCAAGACAGTCGCGTGCTCGAACAACTCGATGTTCTGGAAGGTGCGCGCAATGCCCAGTGCCGCAATCTCGTGCGGCGCCTGCTGCGTCAGCGCGATCGGCTTGTCTTCGCCATGCCACACGATCTCACCCGTCGTCGGCGTATAGATGCGGCTGATCAGGTTGAACACAGTGGTCTTGCCCGCGCCGTTCGGCCCAATCAGCGTGAACACCTCGCCGCGTCGCACATCGAAGCTCACCTTGTTGACCGCAAGCACACCGCCGAAGCGCACGCTCAGATCCTTTGCAGAGAGGAGAAGATCGTCGGCACTCATCTCAGACGATCCGACTTGGTGAACGACTTCTGACGCTTGAACAGTCCCTTCCGATAGAACGGAAACAACTGCAGCCACGTGCGGACCTTCAGCCATCGCCCGTACAGCCCCAGCGGCTCGAACATCACGAACGCGATCAAGACCAAGCCGTAGACCAACCCCTGCAAGCCCGGCGCCTGACCCACGACCGGAGGAAGCCAATCCTTGCCCAACGCAATCAACTGCGGCATCGCGATCAGGAAGATCGCACCGAGGAACGCGCCATGCACCGACCCCAGCCCGCCGATCACCACCAGCAGCAGCAGATCGATCGACTGGAGAATGCTGAACTGGTCCGGCGAAATGAAGCTCAGCTTGTGCGCATACAGCGCGCCGCCCAGTCCCGCGAGCGCTGCCGAGATCGCGAACGACAGCGTCTTGTAGCGCGCCAGGTGAATGCCCATGCTCTGCGCCGAAATCTCCGAATCGCGAATCGCGACGAATGCGCGCCCCGTCGGCGAACGCAACAGGTTCAGGATCGCCAGCGTGCACAACACAGCGACCAGCAGGCACACGAGATAGAAACTCTCGCTCGACCCGAGATCGATACCCAGCAGTTTCGGCGACTTCACATGCAGCCCCGAATTGCCGCCGGTCACGCTTTCCCAGCGCGCGAACACTTCCTCGACGATGAAGCCGAAGGCCAGCGTCGCGATCCCGAGGTAGATGCCCTTCACCCGCAAAGCCGGCAACGCCACCACCACACCCACCGACGCCGACAGCGCGGCCGCCGCCACCAGTGCCAACGGGAACGGCACGCCCAGGTTGTTCAGCACCGCTTGCGTATAGGCCCCGGTGCCAAGGAAGGCCGCATGCCCGATCGAAAACTGCCCCGTGAAGCCCGCCAGCAGCATCAGCCCGAGCCCGACGATGCCGTAGATCAGCACGAAGGTCAGTTGCGCGAGCCAGTATTCCGGCAGCACCCACGGCGCCACGATCAGCGCCGCACCCAGCAGGCTGTACCAGAACACATGCCCGCCGTGCTTGGCGAGGTCGATGTCCTGCGAGTAACTGGTCTTGAAGGTATAGCGCACGTCAGCCTCCCACCCAACAGCAGCCAATCCCAGAAACCCCGCGGAACCGGCTCCGCCGGGCCGCCGGGGTTGCCCCCGGCGAGGGGGTGGAGAGCGACACGAAGTGCGCGAGCCTGGGGGAGAGCATGGTCATACCTTCTTCCGCAGCTTCTCGCCGAACAGGCCATTGGGCTTCACCATCAGCATCAGCAGCACCACGATGTACGGGGCCGTGTCCTTGAAGCCGTCCGGCAGATAGAAGCCTGCGAACGATTCGACGATGCCGATGACCAGGCCGCCGACGATCGCGCCCGGCAAGCTGCCGAAGCCGCCCACCACCGCCGCGGGGAAGGCCTTGAGCCCGATGAAGCCCATGTTGGCGTGCACGAAGGTGATGGGCGCCAGCAACATGCCGGCGATGGCCGCGACCGCCGCCGCCAGTCCCCACACCAGGCCGTTCAGCCGCTTCACGGGAATGCCCATGTAGTACGCGGCGAGCTGGTTCTGCGACGAGGCCTGCATCGCGATCCCGAGCTTGCTGTAGCGGAACATCGCGAAGAGCAGCCCGCACAGTGCCGCCGTCGACACGATGATCGCCATCTGCTCCACGTTGACGACGAGCTCGCCCACCTTCCAGATCTGGTCTTTGTACGGCACGGGCAAGGCGTGCGTCTCGGTGCCGATGGCGGGGATCATCGTAATCAGTCCACGTGCCACGTAGCCGATGCCGATGGTCAGCATCACGATCGAGAACTGCGGTTGCCCGAGGATCGGCCGGATCACGACCAGTTCCACCAGCACACCGAAGGCCACCATGGCCGCGATCGCCAGCAGCGCCGCCAGCCAGAACGGCAGGCCGAACAGCGACATGCCGGCGAAGGCGCAGAAAGCCCCGAGCATCATGAGTTCACCCTGCGCGAAGCTCACCGTTTCGGTGGCCTTGTAGATCAGCACGAACCCCAGGGCGATCAGGCCGTAGATGCAGCCTTGCGCGATGCCTGAGAGCAGGAGCTGGAGGATTTGCAAAGGGTGGTCTCGTGCGGGTTTCGCGGTTTATAGCGGCGAGCACCGCGCGCGACGCAGAGGGTTGTCCCGCATCCCGTGCCGCACTGCCGTGCGCGTCATTGGTGCACCGCGAGCCGCCGCGAGCCGGCGAGGATGTCGCTGGGTCGCAGGCCGTAGACCTGTCGGATGGAATGGCTGAAATGGGTCGAATCGGGGTAGCCGGTGTCGAGCGCGATGTCGGTCAGCGTCGCGCTTTGCCGCACATGGCGCAGCAGGCTGCGCGCACGCTTCCAAGCGCGAAAGGCGCGGAAGGGAACGCCGGTTTCCTGCTTGAACAGGTGCAGGAAGCGCGAGAACGACAGCTTCACCGCTGCCGCGCACTCCTCTGCCGACATGGGCGAGGCCGGGTCGGCGTTGATGCGGTCGACCACCGTGCGGATGCGCGGATCGAGCGGACGCGGCGCGAGCGCATGGCCGAAGAAGAGCGTGTCGAAGTCGAAGGCGTCGAAGCTTTCGCGGCCGGAGGCTTCGAGCAGCCGCGCATGCGCATCGCGCACGCGGCGGACGAACTGCGGCGCCTCCACCGGTCCGCAATGCTGGAGAAAGTCCGGCAGCAGCGCGGGGTCGACCGATTCGGATTCGACGAGGAGGTTGAGGATCAGCCGGTGGTCGGTCGCGACCTGGTGCGGCACCTGCGGCGGCACGACCAGCAGTTCGCCGCTCTGCCACGCACTGCCGCCGATGCGGATGCGCAGCGGGGCACCCGTGGGTGAAACATAGACGCCATGGCCGCCAAGGCTGCGTTCCGCCGCCTCGCCGAGAAGCCCTGCGTAGAACACGCGCTGCGTCGTGATCCACATGAGACGCTCGCCCTGGCTTCCGCGCGCCGCGTCCTTCGGTTGTCTGGTCACCAGGATGCCCTTTCCTCCGCACTGCGACGATGGCCGATGGCCGCCGTCGGTTCAGAGGATCGTAGCGGCGCAATCCGGCGCGTCGACGCCGATTGCGCGGGGACTTACCCTAGGCGCGCGGCTTCAGCGCGCGGCGCAGCTCGCTGGCACACAGTGACACTGCGGCGTTGGCCTCGTCGAGCAGGCGGCCCATGGTGATGAAGCCGTGGATCTGGCGCTCGAAGCAGACGTAGGTCGCGCGGTTGCCCGCCTCGGTCAGGGCCCGTACGTAGTCGAGCCCCTCGTCGCGCAGCGGGTCGTAGCCGGCGGTCAGCACCAGCGCCGGCGGCAGACCCGCGAGATTCTTGTGCAGCAGCGGCGAGGCGCGCCAGTCGAGGTCGTCCTTCGCGTCAGTGATGTAGTGGTCGTGGAAGTAGCTGATCGTGTCCTTCGTCAGCACGTAGCCCTGGCCGTTGGTCGTGTGCGAGGGGTGCCCGCGCCGCATGTCCGTCGCCGGATAGATCAGGAGCTGGAAGGCGATGGGCAGGTCACCGGCATCGCGTGCCGCGATGGCGACCACTGCCGCCAGGTTGCCGCCCGCGCTGTCGCCGCCAACGGCCAGCCGACTCGCATCGACGCCGAGCGCGGCCGCTTCCTTGCGCACCCAGCGCGTCGCGGCGAGCACGTCGTCCACGGCCGCGGGAAAGCGATGCTCCGGGCCCATGCGGTAGTCGACCGCCACGACCGCGCAACCCGACAGGTTGGCCAGCTCGCGGCACAGTGTGTCGTGCGTGTCGAGGTCGCCGATGGTCCAGCCCCCACCGTGGTAGTAGACGAGCACCGGCAGCGCCGTCGCGGCATTCGAGCCCAGCGGCCGGTAGAGCCGCATCGGGATCGGGCCGTGCGGGCCTTGGGCGCTCAGCTCGCGCACCTCCGCCACCTCGCCCGGGTCCGGCTGCGTGATCGCACGCCGCTCGCGATAGAACTTGCGCGCGTCGGTGTGCGACAGGGTGTGGGTCGGCGGCACGCCGCGCTGGACGAGCAAGTCAATGAACGCCTGGGCTTGAGGATGCAGCATGAAGTACTCCGGGAGGTTGAGGGATCAGGCCTTCCGCGGCTTGACGCGCGAAGCCGCTTCCTTGGCGTTGCGGCGCGCGATGTCGACATCGGCGGCATGCGCCAGCGCGACACCCATGCGGCGCTTGACGAAGCTCTCGGGCTTGCCGAAGAGCCGCACGTCGGTGCCCGGGACGGCGAGCGCGTGCGCCACGCCGTCGAAGGCGATGCCGGTGGCGTCCACGCCGCCGTAGATGACAGCGCTGGCGCCCGGGCTCTTGAGCGTGGTGTCGACCGGCAGGCCGAGGATGGCGCGCGCATGCAGTTCGAATTCGTTCTGCCATTGCGTCGCCATGGTCACCATGCCGGTGTCGTGCGGACGCGGGCTGACCTCGCTGAACCAGACCTGATCGCCCTTGACGAACAGCTCCACGCCGAAAAGCCCCTGCCCGCCGAGGTCGGCGGTCACGGCTTGCGCGATCTCTTGCGCCTTCTGCAGCGCGGCGGGCGCCATGGGATGCGGCTGCCAGCTTTCGACGTAATCGCCGCTGACCTGCACGTGGCCGATGGGGTCGCAGAAGTGCGTCTGCCCCGCGCCAGCGGCATCGGGGGCGCGTACGGTCAGCAGGGTGATCTCGTAGTCGAAGTCGATGAAGCCCTCGACGATCACCCGGCCGTGGCTCACGCGGCCGCCGGCCATGGCGTAGTCCCAGGCTTTCTGCACGTCGGCGGGGCCGTCGATCTTGCTCTGGCCCTTGCCCGAGCTGCTCATCACGGGCTTGACGATGCAGGGGTAGCCGATGCCTCCGTCGATCGCCGCCTGCAGTTCGGCCAGCGAGTCGCAGAACTTGTAGGGGCTGGTCGGCACGCCCAGCGTCTCGGCGGCGAGGCGGCGGATGCCTTCGCGGTCCATGGTGAGGCGCGCCGCGCGGGCGGTCGGGATCACGCGCACCACGCCGGCCTCTTCGAGCTGCTGCAGCATGGACGTGGCGATGGCCTCGATCTCGGGAACGACGAGTTGCGGCTTCTCGGCCTCGATCAGCGCCTTGAGCTGGGCCGGGTCGCTCATGGTGATGGTGTGTGCGTGGTGCGCCACCTGCTGGCCGGGCGCGTTCTCGTAGCGGTCGACGGCGATGGTCTCCACGCCCAGGCGCTGGAGGGCGATCAGCACCTCCTTGCCGAGTTCGCCGGAGCCCAGGAGCATCACGCGGGTGGCGGAGGGGGAGAGGGGGGTGCCGAGGGTGGTCATGGTGCGGTTCCGTCGCTGGGGGATGTGAACGCGGCACTTTAAATCACTCGTCTGTCACAAGCGGCAACGGCGCCGGCCGGCCGCTGTTTCACAATCTCGGGCATGGGTCGCCGGATCGCGGGCGAATTCCCTCCCCTTTCATCATTCAGTTCAAGGAGTATTTGGCATGGCAATCCAGGCGGTCGGCATCATCGGTGCGGGAACAATGGGCAACGGCATCGCGCAGGCTTGCGCCGTCGCGGGCGTGAACGTCGTCATGGTCGACATCGCGCAAGCCGCGGTCGACAAGGGGCTCGCCACGGTGGCGGGCAGCCTCGACAGGCTCATCAAGAAGGACAAGCTCACCGCCGAGCAGAAAGACGCCGCGCTCGCGCTGATCAAGGGCTCGACGAACTACGACGACCTCAAGGTCGCCCACCTCGTCATCGAGGCCGCCACCGAGAACCACGAGCTCAAGCTGAAGATCCTCAAGCAGGTGGACGCCATGCTGCCGCCGGAGGTGATCATCGCGTCGAACACCTCGTCGATCTCGATCACCCAGCTCGCCGCAGCCACCTCGCGCGCCGACCGGTTCATCGGCATGCATTTCTTCAATCCGGTGCCGATGATGGCGCTGGTCGAGATCATCCGCGGCTACCTCACCAGCGACGCAACGCACGACGCGGTGAAGGAGCTGTCGGTGAAGCTCGGCAAGTCGCCGATCACGGTAAAGAACGCGCCCGGTTTCGTGGTCAACCGCATCCTGGTGCCGATGATCAACGAGGCCTTCTTCGTGCTGGCCGAGGGCCTCGCGACGGCGGAAGACATCGACGCCGGCATGAGGCTCGGCTGCAACCAGCCGATCGGCCCGCTGGCGCTCGCGGACATGATCGGGCTGGATGTCTGCCTGGCGGTGATGGAGGTGTACCTGCAGCAGTTCGGCGACTCGAAGTACCGTCCCTGCCCGCTGCTGAAGGAAATGGTTGCCGCGGGTCAACTCGGCCGCAAGACCGGTCGCGGCGTGTATACGTACTGACCCCCAGGCTTGCCCACTTCGTGTGGCCGCCCACCCCCTTTCGGGGGGCAATACCTGCGGCCCGGCGGAGCCGGTTCCGCGGTATTTCCGGGTTTTGGGGGAGCAGCCGCAGTTGATCTTTGGAATGGAGACCCGAATGACCGCAACGCCCACCGCGCCGCCGGCTGAAGGCTGTATCGATACGCAGGTGCTCGACCATGTGCTGCTGGTCGGCATCAATCGGCCGGCCAAGCGCAATGGCTGGACGCCACCGATGTTCAAGCAGCTCGCCGAGGCCTATACGCGGCTCGACGACGATCCTTCACTGCGTGTGGGCGTGCTGCACGCGTTCGGCGATCATTTCACTGCCGGGCTGGACCTGCCCGCGGTGACGGAGTTCATGAAGCACGGCGAGAAGGCGATTCCGCAAGGGCTGGTGGAGCCGCACGATTTCGGCCTGCCCGGCTACCGTCGCCGCACCAAGCCGATGGTGGTCGCGGTCAAGGGGATCTGCTTCACGGTGGGCATCGAGCTGATGCTCGGTGCCGACATCGTGGTCGCGGCCGACAACTGTCGCTTCTCGCAAATGGAGGTGCAGCGCGGCATCATGGCCACGGGCGGCGCCACCTTGCGCATGGCCGAGCGCGCGGGCCTGGGCAACGCCATGCTGCACCTGCTGACGGCCGATGAATTCGACAGCGCCGAAGCGTTCCGCCTGAACTTCGTGCAAAGGGTGGTGCCGGCCGGGCAGGAACTCGATGAGGCCTTGCGCATCGCGCAGCGCATCGCGGCGCAGGCTCCGCTGGCCGTGGTTGCCACCCGGCTCAACGTCGTGAAGGCGATCGAACAAGGCCCGCTCGCGGCGGTGGAAGATTTCATCCCGGTGCAGCAGCGTCTTGCCAACAGCGAGGATGCGGCCGAAGGTGTGCGCTCCTTCATCGAGCGGCGTCCGGCGCGATTCAGCGGTCGTTGAACGCATGCGGGGCGCGGCGCCGCATGACAAACACATTGCTACAAATTAAATTGCACGCAATTCAATTGCAAGATAGACTTCAGACCATGCGCACCACTGCCTCTCCCGCCCTGAGCTCCGACGAGCTGCTGCAGCTGGACAACCAGCTCTGCTTCGCGGTGTATTCGGCATCGCTGGCCATGACCAAGCTGTACAAGCCGCTGCTCGACAAGCTCCAGCTCACCTACCCGCAATACCTCGTGATGCTGGTGCTGTGGGAGCGCGACGGGCTCATGGTGTCCGAGCTGGGCGAGCGGCTCTTCCTCGATTCCGGCACGCTGACGCCGCTGCTGAAACGCCTCGAAGCCAATGGCTTCGTAGCGCGCATCCGCGACGTCGGCGACGAGCGCCGCGTGCACGTCAGTCTCACCGCCGCTGGCCGCAAGCTCAAGGCACGAGCCGCCAGCGTTCCGGCCTGCCTGCTGGCCTCGTCGCAATGCTCCGTGGACGAGCTGATGGCTCTCACGCAGCAGATGCAAAACCTGCGGGACCGCATCAGGGCCGCCTAGTTTTTTCCCCTCGCTTCGATCCCTCGAAGCACCCTTTCTCTCCAACCAACCGAAGGAACCACCATGGTCAAGAAACTCGACAAAGTGCTCTACACCGCCCAGGCCCACACCATCGGCGGCCGCGAAGGCGCCGGCAAGACCAGCGACGGCGCGCTCGACGTCAAGCTCAGCTCCCCCGGCTCCGGCAAGCCCGGCACCAACCCCGAGCAGCTGTTCGCGGTCGGTTACTCGGCTTGCTTCATCGGCGCGATGCGGGCCGTGGCGCCCAAGATCAACGTCAAGGTGCCTGACGACGTCGCCATCGACGCCAGCGTTTCGCTCGGACCGATCGACGCCGGCGCCGCCTACGGCATCGCGGTGAAGCTCGCGATCACGCTGCCGGGCCTCGACGATGCGCAGAAGAAGCTGCTGGTCGAGGCCGCCCACCAGGTGTGCCCGTACTCGAACGCCACGCGCGGCAACGTCGAAGTCGAGCTCGCGATCGCCTGATCGCAGGCGCGGCCTGATCCAGGGCCCGGCAGGGCGTCGCCTACGCGACGGTCTGCCGGGTCTTTTTCATGCAACGGACGCCGGCCTGCGCTAAGGTCTTCCGGAACATCGCAGCGCACAGGAGAAATCATGAGCACGACCGACCTGCTGATCCGCAAGGACGACCTCGCTTCCACCCGCGTGCGCACCGCCGAAGACCAGCGGCTCGCCGACGGCCAGGTGCGGGTACGCATCGACAGCTTCGCGCTCACCGCCAACAACATCACGTACGCCGCATTCGGCGAGGCGATGAACTACTGGCAGTTCTATCCGACCGGCGAGGAAGGCTGGGGCACGATCCCTGTGTGGGGCTTCGCATCGGTCGTTCATTCGCTGCACCCCGGCGTCGCCGTCGGCGAGCGGCTCTACGGCTATTTCCCCATGGCCTCCGCGGCGGTGCTGACGCCCGAGCGCGTGTCGCCCGAACGCTTCACCGAGGGCGCCGCGCACCGGGCTGCGCTGCCGGCGGTCTACAACCAGTACTTCCGCTCCAGATCGGATCCGCTCTACAGCGCCGACACCGAGGACATCCAGGCGCTGCTGCGACCGCTCTTCATCACGTCCTGGCTGATCGACGATTTCCTCGACGACAACGATTTCTTCGGTGCGCGCCCGGGCGCGGCGCTGTTGTCGAGTGCATCGAGCAAGACGGCGTACGGCACCGCTTTCCAACTCGCACAGCGTGAAGGCATGGCAGTGATCGGGTTGACCTCGGCCGCCAACAGGGGCTTCTGCGAAAGCCTGGGCTGCTACGACCGCGTGCTGGCCTATGACGAGCTCGACCAGCTTGCGGTCGACACCCCCTGCGTCTACGTGGACTTCGCCGGCAACGGCGCGCTCCGGCGCGCGATCCACACACGCTTCACCCAGCTGAAGCACAGCGCCTCCATCGGCGGCACGCACGTCGAGCAGCTCGCTGCAAGCGGCTCCGGCAAGGACTTGCCCGCCCCCCGCGCAACGCTGTTCTTTGCACCGGCCCAGATCAAGAAGCGCACTTCCGAATGGGGCGCCGAGGCCTTCGGGCAGCGCATGTTGCAGGCCTGGCGCGCCTTCATCGCGCACGTGACTGACGCCAAGGCGCCATGGCTGCGGGCGGAACACCATGATGGCGCCGCGGCTGTGGAAGCGGCCTATGCCGCGGTGCTGGCCGGGCGCGGGGATCCCCGCATCGGGCACATCCTGTCGCTCTCGGCATCGTCGACCGGTTAGACCGCCGAAGCCATGCAGCGTCGGTCTTGAACCGAGCTTATGCATCGCCGATGCCGCCAGAGCCGACAATGTCGCTGTGGCGTCTTCTACTTCCCCCTCCTCCGATGCGGCTTCGGCCGGCCATCCCTACGAAAACCTGACGCCTGACGTCGTGCTCGACGCGCTGGCAACGCTCGGCCTGCACGGCGACGGGCGGCTCACCGCGCTGAATTCCTACGAGAACCGCGTCTACCAGGTCTACCTGGAGGATCGGAGCGCCGTCGTCGTCAAGTTCTACCGGCCGGGCCGCTGGTCCGATGCCGAGATCCTCGAGGAGCACGGCTTCTCGCTCGAACTCGCAGCCGCCGAGGTGCCTGCCGTGCCGCCGATCGCAGTTGATGGCCAGACCTTGCATCGTCACGGCGGCTTTGCGTTCAGCGTCAGCCCCTACCGTGGCGGGCGGGCGCCGGAACTCGATGACTTCGAGGTGCTCGAGTGGGTAGGCCGCTTTCTCGCGCGGATCCATGCCGTGGGCTCGGCGAAGCCCTTCGCATCACGTCCGGCGCTCGATCTCCAGACATTTGGCATCGCCTCGCGCGACTGGCTGCTGGGCCATGAGATGGTTCCGCTCGACGTGCAGCGCGAGTGGGAAACGGCTTGCAACGCTGCCTTCGAGATGATCTCGGCCACGGCGCTTGGCGCCGGCGGACATGCACCCGCCGAGCAAGGTTTGAAGAAGCTGCGCCTGCATGGCGACGTGCATCCCGGCAACATACTCTGGACCCCGACGGACCGCCCCGGCGGCGGCCCGCATTTCGTCGACCTCGACGACGCACGCACCGGCTTCGCGGTGCAGGACCTCTGGATGCTGCTGTCGGGCGATCGTGCCCAGCGTACGTCGCAACTGAGCGGGCTGCTCGACGGCTACGAGCAGTTTCGCGACTTCGACCGCCGCGAGCTTGCGCTGATCGAGCCGCTGCGCACCCTTCGCCTGATCCACTACAGCGCCTGGCTTGCGCGGCGCTGGGAGGATCCGATCTTCCCGATCAACTTTCCGTGGTTCGGTTCGAGCGACTATTGGAAGGGCCAGATCCAGATGCTCCAGGACCAGTGCGAATCGATGGAAGAAGAGCCGCTGTACGCCTGAAGGGCTTCGTCGAGATCGACGAAGCCCAGAGTCAAGGTTCGTTACTTCGCCGCACCGCCGGCAACGGAAATCTCGACGCGGCGATTGGGCGCATTGCAACTCACGCGTGCTTCCTTGGGACCGCTGGTCGGACAAGACACGACGGGCTCCGCGCTTCCGACACCTTCGAAGCGCATGCGTTCCGCCGAGATGCCCTCTTCCGAAAGCACGCGGGCGATGGTGCTGGCGCGCTGTTCGGACAACAGGAGATTGCCCTGAACCGAACCGATCGGGTCGGCATGGCCACGCACCGTGACGCGGCTCACCGGGCTCGACGAATACTCGCGAACCTGCTGGGCGACCTTTCCTAGCTCATCGCGTCCACGCGAAGTGATCGATGCGTAGTCGCTCCTGCCGAAGTCGAACAGCACATCACCGCTGAGCGTGAAGCTGACCGGCTCCTGCTTCTTCGGCTCGGGCGCCTCTTCTTTCACCGGCTGGACTTCCTCTTGGCACGACACGACGGTGCTCGAGCGGTTGACGAATCGACGCTGCTCGACAGCGCCCTGAAGAAGTTGCTCGGCCTCGGCGCGAGGCATTGGCACGGGATCGCCACTGCAATTCTCGGAGACCGCCACGAAGTAGGTCTTGCCGCCTTGCAGGCTGACCCGCGTCGCCTGCTGCGCCTTGGCAACGAACTTCGGCGCGTCACCGATGTGGGCCTCGATCGAGTGGCTGCCCGTGGGCATGCAGAAGCGCGTGAACATGTCGGGCTTCAACGCCGTGTGAAAGACGCCATCGATGTAAATGTGCGCGGGTTCGACGCGGGCAGTGGAATTGCTGGCCGCCTTCCTGAAGAAGACGACCTGCGCCTGCTGCGCCGCCACCGGCGGCACTGGGCTATAGACGACGCCTTGCCGAGTCTGCGATGTGCCCTGTGCAAAGGCCGACGGCGCACTGAGCAGGCACAGAACGGACAGCGCCGCGGCGGCGATGCCTTGGCCAATGCGCGAGCGATGGCCAGAAGAAAGAAATGTTGACGATTGCATGAAAAGCTCCCGACGCCCCAATGGGGGCGCGTTAAAAATCTGAAGGGAATGTTCTTGAAAAGGCTGTGCCCTGGCGGGCATGGCGGCGAGAGAGCCACCACGCCCGACGAGAGGCTTACAGGATCGTGACGTGGACCTTGTCCTCGATCAGCAGTTCGCTGGTGCCGCCCAGGTTGGTGTAGACGGTGGGGTGAACGACCAGTTGCCGTCTTCGTCCACTACGGTCGTGCCGATGACCTGGCCGTTGTCTTCGATGATGATCTTGGAGCCCGGCTTGCCAACGCCGTTGAATTCTGGACGCGTGTCGTCGGTCGCTTGGCCGTTGGCGATCGGGCCCGTGACGGGACCCACGTCGTCGATGGTGCCTTCGATGCTGTTGCTTACCCAGGCCTTTGCGGGCGAGGGGACGTCGTTGGCTTCAGGAAGCGCGACATTCTTCGAGCCGCCGCCGTTCGACACAGCTGAAAAACCAGCCGCTGCCAAGCCACCCGCAAGCAGCAGGGGCCAGAACACAAAGTTGTCGTCCTCGCCGTCCGAGTCGCGTGCAACCGGATCGCCGGCCAGCGCAATCGCCGACGACTCGCCGTCGGCCAGCGAGAAGATGTCGCCTCCATCAGTACGACCGTAGGCATAGAGTTGACCGTCCTCGGCCACCCCATAGATGCCGGCCGGCTCCGACAGGCCGAAATAGCCTTCGAGCACCAGGGCAGGAGCACTTTCACCCTCCAGCGTGACATGCAGGTCGTCGCCGACGCGCGTCAGGGTGGCGTTTTCGGGAGCAACGTCGCCCGCGTCCTTAAGCAGGTACTTGACGCCCGCCTGGGCCTTGAGCTTGACCGGCTTGGCGCCGTCCAAGGCGATCGCGTCGCCCACGTTGTTGCCGTTCTTATTGATGGAAACCACAGTCTTCTTAGCCATAAAGCACCTCTAATAAAAATAAAAAAATGGGCGCGGCTCGAAATACTAGGCAACAGGGCCTGCAAGCCAGCGCAAACTCAAACAGGAATCGCACAGATCGGGAGCCTGATCACCCCCGGCACGCGCTCCAATTAACAAGCACCCAGTAACTTTATTGAAAGAGACGCAATGGAAACATGAGAAATTTCGGAGAACGCGGAGGACCTCGAGAAAAGGGGCGGTGATCAAGAAAATTCTCAATCTGCGAATGGCGGCGATCGAGGTCTTTGGATCGGACTCGTCTGCCCACGAATCGCGCATGATTCGAGATTTGGGTTGGTCTTTCGGCGGCTGAAGCCAAAATCGACACAAAGTGCGAACGCTGCCGAATCACGGCGCACCAATAACCTGCAACGGTAATATCAAATGCGACCCGAAATAAACACGGGAAAAATCTCAAAACTCCGAAACTCCGAAGCTCGAGAAAAAGAAGACGCCTTGAGAAAATTCCGCGGCAACTCCAAAAGGCAAGCATTCGCACCGACCTGCCTCAAGCATCGGAGTGCGATAACCTCACGAAATTGATGTTTATTCCAAGGACGTACCGTTCGCCGCGCCATTGAATTGGGCTCGACGGCGGAAACGGACGACTGCCGGCTCCGTCGAAAACTTCAGTGCATCACGGATTTCGCGCGTGAAGTGCGCGTGACTGGCGAGGGCTCGAAGCAGGCCGCAACGCGCAGGGACAGTCCGAGCGTAAGGAATTGCCGATCGAAAACCCCGAGTCGCGCGAGGCTCGTCGTGACGAAATGGCGCGTTTTCGAGTCGAAGGCCACACGGCCTATTTGGAGAGCGAACGACGTGAATCGCCTTGGGCGTGGTCGCAAGGGCGATCAGGTTGCGCACGCGCGGGGGCGGCAGCGAATCCTGAAGACGAAGCTTTTGGTGTGCCACCCTCAGAGCAAGCTGTCGACGCTGCGCATGGCGACCCGTGTCGCTTCGCGCAGCGCGCCCGGTCCGTGCAAATCAAAAACCGGCAGCTCAGGCGGCTGCGGCAGTTCGGGCGAGGCTCAACTCACACGAGCAGCGCGTTGACGCGCCGCACATAGGCGGCCGGATCGGCCGGCAGGCCGCCTTCGGCCAGGAGGGCCTGGTCGAAGAGGATGTTGGCCAGATCATCAAAGTGATCTGAACCTTCCAGCTTCTTGACCAGAGGATGCTCGGCATTCACCTCCAGCACCGGTTTGACATCCGGTGCAGGCTGGCCGGCCTGCTTCAGCATCCGCGCGAGCTGCGTGCTCATGCCGCCGTCCTGCACCACGAGGCAGGCGGGAGAATCAACCAGACGAGTGGTGACGCGCACGTCCTCGGCCTTGTCCTTGAGAGCTTCCTTGAGCCGCTCCAGCAGCGGCTTGAACGACTCCGCCGCCTCCTCGGCTGCCTTCTTCTCTCCTTCGTCCTGCAGCTTGCCGAGATCGACCGCGCCCTTGGCCACGCTCTGCAGCGGCGTGCCGTCGAACTCGGTCAGGTAGTTGAGCGCCCATTCGTCAACGCGGTCGGTCATCAGCAGAACTTCGATGCCCTTCTTCTTGAAGATCTCGAGTTGAGGACTGTTCTTCGCTGCGGCCAGGGTGTCGGCGGTGATGTAGTAGATCGCGTCCTGGCCTTCCTTCATGCGCGACTTGTAGTCGGCGAAGCTCACGCTGACGGTGTCGCTCGTGCTCGATGCAAAGCGCAGCAGCTTCGCGATGCGTTCGCGATTGCCGAAGTCCTCGCCCAAGCCTTCCTTGAGCACGGCGCCGAACTCGGCATAGAACTTGGCGTACTTGCCGGATTCGTCGGTGTAGCCCGCTGCAGCCTCGGCCGCGGGCGTGGTGTCGGCAGCCTTCTTGTCCACGACGTCGGTCACGCCTTCGGTCGGCTCGGGCGTGGGTACGGATTCTCCGGAACCGACGTCGATCTTGCCCTCGCTGCTCTCGCTGCCGGTCTTCTGTTTCTTTGCCAGGTCTTCCAGCATGCTCAGCACGCGCTTGGTGCTGCCTTCGCGGATCGCCTTCACGTCACGGCTTTCCTGCAGCAGTTCGCGGCTCACGTTGAGCGGCAGGTCTGCGGAATCGATGACGCCCTTCACGAAGCGCAGGTAGCTCGGCAGAAGCGCCTCGGCGTCGTCCATGATGAAGACGCGCTTGACGTAGAGCTTGACGCCCGCGCCCTTGTCGCGGTTCCACAGGTCCATCGGCGCCTTGGACGGGATGTAGAGGAGCTGCGTGTACTCGGTATTGCCTTCGACGCGGTTGTGGCTCCAGGCGAGCGGCGCCTCGTAGTCGTGGCTGATGTTCTTGTAGAACCCGACGTACTGCTCTTCGGTGATGTCCTTCTTGGCACGGCTCCAGAGTGCGTTCGCCTGGTTGACCGGCTCCCATTCGCCGGTCTTGACCATAGCGCCGCCCTTGTTGTCCTCGCCTTCCTTCCACTCCTCCTTCTCCATGAGGATGGGCAGGGAGATGTGATCGGAGTACTTGCCGATGATGGACTTGAGCTTCCAGGCGTTGAGGTACTCATCGGCGTCGTCGCGCAGATGCAGGATGACGCTGGTGCCACGCGGCGCACGCGTGATGCTGTCGACCTCGAAATCGCCGGCGCCGCCGCTGATCCAGCGCACGCCCTCTTCGGCCGGCAAGCCCGCGCGGCGCGATTCGACGGTGATCTTGTCGGCCACGATGAAGCCGGAGTAAAAGCCCACGCCGAACTGGCCGATGAGCTGCGCGTCGGCCTTCTGGTCGCCCGAGAGTTTGCTCATGAACTCCTTGGTCCCGCTCTTGGCGATGGTGCCGAGATTGTCGATGGCTTCCTGCTGGCTCAGGCCGATGCCGTTGTCGGTGATGGTGAGCGTCTTCGCGTCCTTGTCGAAGGAGACGCGCACGTCGAGACTGGGCTGGTCTTCATAGAGCGCAGGCTGGTCTATGGCCTCGAAACGCAGCTTGTCGCACGCATCCGACGCATTCGAGATCAGCTCTCTCAGGAAGATCTCCTTGTTGGAGTAGAGCGAGTGCGTGACGAGGTAGAGCAGTTGTGCGACTTCGGCCTGGAAGGGGAGTTTGGTCTTTGAAATGGTCATGGGGCTGAGAGCAATCGAAGAGGAAAACGCCGCAATCGGCGAGCAGACAACTTTACAAGACACGCACTGACGGAGCCATCGTGAAGAACATCACGCTACGGACGACGAGGACGGCTGCAGGGTTTTACCCGCAATTTTTTACAAAAAGTACTCCTTGAGATTTTTCTGAGAACTATGTCCTCGTGCGCGACACCGCCACAGCCGACTTTCCGACCCAGCGTGATCGCTGACCCGCCCCACTTGCCGATATCCCGATGTCGGCATCGTCGGGATGCCGACACCCCAGAACTGGAAGGGTGGCGCGTTATGTCGGGAATATGGATGGGTCGAAGGCGCGGCAGCGGCGCGGGCACGGCCAGGGGCATCCTGCTCGCGCTGTTGCTCGCGCCGCCGGTTTGCATCGCCGAATCGACCGTAGGATCGACGAGCGCTTCCACCCATCTCTCGTTCAAGATGGTGATCCCGCCGGTGTTCCGCGTGCTGCAGGTCACGCCCGTCAAGGACGGGCTACCAGTACCGTGTATGGACCAACGTGCCGTCGGTCCTTCTCAACGGCATCGAATATCGCTTCACCCGCGTCGGCGAAGCGCAACTGACCATCCCCGCCCCGCCCGCCGGCGTCTTCGTGGTCCACGGCCTCTGAGGACCAGGACCCGTGAGACCCCCGGCTGACGCCTGACTGCGCGGCAACGCGCAGTCGGCAGGGTCGCAAACGCTCAGTGCGGCGTGCCCGAAGTGATGCCGGCCATGCCGGTCGACTGGCCGAGCGCTTCGGTCTGCATGGGGTGCGAGGCTTCGACCGCGCCCTTGTAGACCTCTTCCCGCGTGAGTTGCGAATTGCCCACCGGTGCCGCTGTCGACTGGCCGACGGCTTCGGTGCCGGTCGGACGTGCCGCCGCCATCGCACCAGCGCTCACCTCTGCGCTCGACGTCGTGTTGTTCGTCTGCATCGGGTGATAGTCCGAGCCGTCGGATTGTGCGACGGCGCTCATCGAAGCGAATGCGGCGAGCGTTGCGAAGGTTCCGGCGGCGAGGACTTTGAGAGAAGCATGCATAAGGGTCTCCTGGATTGGTGTTGGCCACTCTAGGCGCCCTGAATGAGGCCGGAATGAGCGAAGACTTAGCTCAGGATGAGCGCGGCAGATACACGCGAGCGCGCAGGCCGTGGCCATCCGTCCGGTTCGACAGCACGATGCGCAGGCCATGTCGCACGGCGGCCGTCTGCGCGATTGCAAGGCCGAGTCCGCTGCCGCCCGGCGGGGCGCCCGCCACCCTGAAGAACCGGTCGAAGACCCGCTCGATCTGTTCCGTCGGAATTCCGGGCCCGTTGTCCGTCACATCGACCACCGGATGCCCGTCGACCTCATGCATCCGCACGTCGACCACGCCGCCTTCCGGCGCATAGCGCACCGCGTTGTCGATCAGGTTGTCGAACACGCTGCGCAGTTCGGCCGGCGGCGCCGACAACAGCGGCGCAATGCGGCCCTCGAAGCCCACGTCCACGCCGCGCTGGTCGGCCAGCACGAGGAGCTGCCCGACGCTGTCGCGCAGGAGCGCGGAGACATCCACGGGCCCGCGCGCGCTGGCCGCGGGCGCGTCCTGCCGCGACAGGCGCAGCAACTGCTCGATGAGATGCTGGGCGCGCTTCACGCCGCCTTCGAGCTGCGCGAAGCGATCCGTTGCATCGCCCGGCGGAACATGAGCGCGAAGGTTTTCGATCTGCAGGCCGATCGCGGTCATCGGCGTGCGCAACTCGTGCGCCGCATCCTGCATGAAGCGGCGCTGCGTCGACAAGGCATTGCGCAGGCGGGCGAGCAGGCTGTTGAAGGCGGTGACGAGCGGCGCAATTTCCTCCGGCACGCGCGTGACCGACAACTCGGCCGGGCTGCCGACCTCCTGCGTCGCCACTTCATTCGCCACGGCGCGCAGCGAACGCGACGCGGCCGACACGATCAGCAGCAGGATCAGGAGCGTCACCGGCAGCAGCACCAGGATCGGAAGACTCTCCAGCAAGGCACGGCGCACGATGCGGTTGCGCCGGAAGCTGTCGTTCTGCACGACCTGCACCCGCGGCATGTCCGCCACCGATCCCTCGGCGGTGTAGACGCGCCATGCGTCGCTGTCCCGCGTGCCGAGACGCAGGTCGCTGAAGCCCGGCTGCGACTGCAGCGGCAGCGAGAGCTCGGGCCATGAACTCGCGAGGAGCGTGCTTCCGTCGTTGTCGAAGATCTGGACGACGAAGGTGCCACGCAGGAGCACTTCGTCGTCGGTCGCCGGCTGCAGCGACGGCAGGCGGTGGTGCGTCGCATGGGACTCGGCCACCAGCCTCATCTGGTCGTCCATGAAGTTGTTGACCAGGCGCCCATAGGCCACGTAGGACAGCCAGGCCGTCGTCGCGATCGCGACCAGGTGAA
The DNA here is from genome assembly GCF_056400665.1 of Variovorax sp. P5_A3. Classification (NCBI taxonomy): domain Bacteria; kingdom Pseudomonadati; phylum Pseudomonadota; class Betaproteobacteria; order Burkholderiales; family Comamonadaceae; genus Variovorax; species Variovorax sp. P5_A3. The sequence continues at coordinate 27,125 of NZ_JBFUKW010000039.1, forward strand.
GAGCGACAAGCCACAGCAGCAGTCGCCCGCGCAGCGACCGGGGCCGCAATCCCGGCATGATCACGCCGGCACGACCCGCCAGCCGAGCCCGCGCACGTTGCGAATCGCCTCCGCGCCCAGCTTGCGCCGCATGCCGTGGATCAGCACGTCGATGGCGTTGCTGGTGACTTCCTCGCCCCAGCCGTAGATGCGTTCCTCGAGCTGCTCGCGCGACAGGATGGCGCCGGGTCGCTCCAGCAGGGCGTGCAGCAGGGCGAACTCGCGCGCGGTGAGGACTTCGCGCACGCCGTTGACGATCACGTCGCGGGTGGTGAGGTCGAGCTGGAGCGCGGCGGTGCCGATGACCGAATGCGCGGCGCCGTCCCTGCGCCTCACCACGGCGCGCATGCGTGCCAGGAGTTCTCGCAGCTCGAAGGGCTTCATCAGATAGTCGTCCGCGCCAAGATCGAGGGTCTGGACGCGGTCGTCGAGCCCATCGCGCGCGGTGAGGACCAGCACCGGCGTGGCATCGCCGCGCTTGCGGGCGCGTCGGAGGACCTCGGTGCCGTCGGTCTTGGGCAGGCCCAGGTCGAGCAGCACGCAGGTGTAGCCGCCGTCTGCCAGTGCGCTGTGGGCCAGTGCGCCGTCGCGGACCCAATCGACCGACCAGCCCGCGTTGTCCAGCGCATGCTGAAGGCTCCGGCCGATCATTTCGTCATCTTCCACCAGCAGTGCGCGCACAGGCTCTCCTTGGGTCCGCAGACCATACCCGGCGAGGCTACGCCTGATTTCTTAGTCACGCATGAGCGTGTGGCCGGCAGCCCCGGGCCATGGTCAGCCAGCGCTGGGATTGCCCCCGCAACATGGTCGAGTCATGTCACACATGTTTCAGGAGCATCCCGGATGAATCTTCCCCTCAGGGCATCGTTGATCATGGTCGGCATGATGGGCGCATGGGCCGCCCAGGCACAACCACTCCCGGCGGGTGCAGTTGCAGCCGCGCCGGCTTCGGCGACAGCCAAGGCTCCTGCCGTGCCTGATCCGTCGAAGATGGCGGCCGCCCCCGGCGGCGGCGCCGGCAAGGTATGGGCCAATCACGACACCAAGGTCTATCACTGCATGGGCGACCGCTATTACGGAAAGACCAAGAAGGGCGAGTACATGACAGAGGCCGATGCCAAGGCCAAAGGAATGCACGCTTCGCACAACAAGGCTTGCGCGGCGTAGTCCGAACGCCGGTCGGTCGATCGGTGACGCCGGCCCGACGCTAGAAGCGCTCGTGCGCCCCCAGGTAGCGCCACTGCCCCACAGGCAGGTTGCCCAGGACCACGTTGCCGATGCGGATGCGCTTCAATCCCACGACCTTGAGCCCGACCAGCTCGCACATGCGGCGAATCTGCCGCTTCTTCCCTTCGGTCAGCACAAAGCGCAACTGCTCCGGGTTCTGCCAGTCGACCTTGGCCGGCTTCAGCGGCTGGCCGTCCAGGCTCAACCCATGGCGCAGTTTCGCCAACTGTTCGCGCGGAAACGCGGCCTGCGAGTTCTGCGCAACCGGGCCATAGGAGACGCGCACGAGGTATTCCTTCTCCATGCCCGAGTCCTCGCCGATCAGCTGGCGCGCAACGCGCCCATCCTGCGTCAACACCAACAGCCCCACCGAATCGATGTCGAGCCGGCCGGCCGGCGCGAGGCCGCGCAACTGCGGCGGCGAGAAGCGATTGCGGCTCGGATCCTCGCGCCAGTGGGTGCGCGGATTGATCAGTACCACCGCCGGCTCGTGGCCATCCTCTGCCTGCCCGCTCACATAGCCCATCGGCTTGTGGAGCAGGATCGTGACCTGTTGCTGCTGCTGGTTCTGCGCCTTCCTGTCGACCTCGATGCGATCGGAGGGGGTCACCTTCACGCCCATCTCGGCGACTTGTCCGTTGACCTTGACCCAGCCCTGGGCGATCCAGTCGTCGGCTTCGCGGCGCGAGCACAGGCCCATTTCGGCCATGCGTTTGTTCAGGCGGGAGGGGGCGGACGTGTCGGGCATGGAGTCGCGGAGGGGTTCGGGTGGCGAATGATTCTCCGCCATTCGACCGGCGGTGTTCCAATCGTGCCGCCGCCTCCAGGCTCACCGATGAAACTTGTCATCCTCACCGCGCTCGCCATGCTGGCCTTTGCCGGCAACTCGTTGCTGTGCCGGTTGGCGCTGCTGCACACGGGCATCGATGCGGCGACCTTCACCTCCGTGCGCCTGTTGTCCGGTGCCCTGGTGCTCTGGCTCATCGCCGCGCAGCGCAGCGGACCGGGCACGAAGAGCCTGGAGGGCGGATGGCTCTCGGCTCTCGCCTTGTTCGTCTACGCTGAAGCCTTTTCCTTCGCGTACCTCAGCCTGTCGGCCGGCACGGGCGCGCTGCTGCTTTTCGCGGCGGTCCAGATCAGCATGATCGGCTGGGGCCTGTATCGGGGAGAACGCCTGACACCTTTGCAGATCACCGGCTTCGTGCTCGCGGTCGGCGGGCTGATCTTCCTGCTCTTGCCCGGCCTGTCGGCGCCGCCCTTGCAGGGCGCCCTGCTGATGGCTGCAGCGGGCGTGGCCTGGGCCGTCTACTCGCTGCGAGCCAAGGGCGCAGGCGACCCCACGCGCGTGACGGCCGGCAACTTCGTGCGCGCCGCGCCGCTGGCATTGGCCGTCAGTGCCGCGATGCTGCCCTCGATGAAATGGGACCTCGCAGGCATCGGCTACGGGCTCGCCTCGGGCGTGTTGAGCTCCGGGATCGGCTACGTGATCTGGTACGCCGCGCTGCGCGGCCTCAGGATGACGAGCGCCGCCACCGTTCAACTCAGCGTGCCGGTGATCGCGGCCTTCGGCGGCGTGCTCTTCCTCGGCGAATCCGTCAGCCTGCGGCTGGTCATTGCATCGGTCGCGGTGCTGGGCGGCGTGGCTGTCGTGCTGCTCGCCCGTGCTCACGCCACCAGCCGATAGCCCACCGCTGTCTCGGTCAGCAGATGCCGAGGCTGCGCCGGATCGGCTTCGAGCTTCTGCCGCAGATGGCCCATGTAGATGCGCAGGTAGTGGCTTTGCTCGCCGTGCGACGGACCCCACACTTCCCGCAGCAACTGGCGCTGGGTGATCACGCGCCCGGCATTGGCGATCAGCACCGACAGCAGCCGGTACTCGGTCGGCGTGAGATGCACCTCGGCGCCCGCGCGTCGCACCAGCCGTGCGGTGCGGTCCACTTCGACCTCGCCGAAGCGGAACACGGGCTCGGGCTCTTCGCCACTGTTCGCCGTCCGCGGACGGCGCAGGTTGGCGCGCACGCGGGCCAGCAGCTCGCCGGTGCCGAAGGGCTTGGTCAGGTAGTCGTCGGCGCCGGCATCGAGCGCGGCGATCTTGTCGGCCTCGTCGGTGCGCGCCGAGAGCACGATGATCGGCACGCCCGACCACCCCCGCACGTCGCGGATCAGCGAGACACCATCGCCGTCCGGCAACCCCAGGTCGAGCACCAGCAGGTCGGGTTGACGCGTGCCTGCCGCGGCCAGTCCGTCGCGCAGCGTGCCGGCCTCGTGCACCTGCCAGCCCTCCGCCTCGAGCGCGCCGCGCACGAAGCGGCGTATTTGCGGCTCGTCCTCGATCACGATGGCTGTGGGGCTGGGCATGGTCGGATTCTCGATCGGAAATCGATGCGGAAAATCAGCCGGAAATGGCAGTCGACTCCGCAGGCTCGGGCGGCTCGCGACGCGGCAGCATGACGGTGAATTCTGCCCCTCCGCCCGACGCATTCGCCGCCGTGATTTCGCCGCCGTGCGCGCTGACCACCGCCTTGCAGATCGCCAGGCCCAGGCCCACCCCGGGTGTCGCCGATTCGGCCTGGCCGCGCGTGAACTTGTCGAACAGTGTCTGCTCGCGGCCCCGAAGCGCCGACGGGAGGCCTGGACCATGGTCGCGCACGCTCAGCACCAGCGCACGGTCGGTCGCACGCGCGCCGACCACGATGGGCGCGGCACCGTACTTGCCAGCGTTCTCCAGCAGATTGACGAGCACGCGCTCGATCAGAACCGCATCGAACTCGACCAGCGGCAGCTCGGGCGGCAACACGGTCTGCACAGCCATGTCGCCCAGCGCCGGACGCGCGGCGCGGATGGCAGAGCCCACCACTTCCTCGACGGACTGCCATTCGCGCCGGAGATTCACGGCGCCGCCGGCAATGCCGCTTTCGAGTCGCGCCATGTCCAGCAGGTTGTTCACCAGCGCGTGGAGCTGGTGCGCCTGCGCGACGATCGCGCGCGCCGCGTCGCGCTGCTCGCCGGTGCATGCGGGCAGCGTCTGCAGCGATTCGGCCAAGGCGATCAGCGCGGTCAGCGGTGTGCGCACATCATGCGAGATGGCGCCGAGCAGGGCGTTGCGTAGACGTTCCGATTCCATCTCGACCACGGCCTGCTGCGCCACGTCGACGTAGTGCACGCGCTCCAGCGCAATCGCGATCTGGCGGGCCAGCGTGTCGAGCTGGCGGGCCTGTTCGGGGATCAGCAGCCAGCGCGGCTGCGCGGGCTTCAGCGCGAGCACGCCGCGCACGCGCATCGGGGCCTTCAGCGGGATGTAATGCCAGGGCTGCGCCGCCAGGGTGGCGGTTGCCAGGCCCGCCGGCTGCCCCTGTCGAAAAGTCCAGTCGGCCACGCTGGGGTCGAAACCCTGTGGCGGGTCCACGGGCATGACGAGGCGGTCGTTGGCATCCGTCACCAGTACCACGGCAGGCCCGCCGAAATGCCCCTGCACCGCCGCCGCGCCGAGCGCCACGACCTGCGTGCTCTCGAGCGCGGCGGACAGCTCCCGCGTGAGTTCGAACAGCGACTGCGCCCTTCTCTCGCGGCTCGACGACACACCCGCGGCGAAACGCAGCCCCGCCGTCAACTGGCCGACCAGCAGCCCGACGCCGAGCATCACGCCGAAGGTCACCAGGTACTGCACGTCACTGACTGCGAAGGAAAAGCGCGGCGAGACGAAGAAGAAGTCGAAGGCCGCCACGTTGAGCATCGCGGCGAAGGCGGCCGGGCCGCGCCCGAAGCGCATCGCCACGCCGACGACACCGAGCATGAACAGCATGACGATATTGGCAAGCTCCAGCACCCCGACCAGCGGCATGGCGAGCAGCGTGATCGCAACGCTGGTGGCGGCCGCCCATGCGTAGCCGGGCCAACGGGCGATCGGACGGTCGACGTCTTCCACCTCCGGATCGCCACGCCGCCCGCCCGGTCGACCCTGCGCAAGGCGGCGCGAGCTGTCGGCCCGTGCGACCTCGACGATGTCCACGCCCGGCGCATGGCGCGCCAGTTCGGCTGTCACCGCGGGGGCAGGCCACCAGCGCGCCCAAGCGCCCGCCGGCTCGGCGCGCCCCACGACCAGCGTGGCGCAGTTGAGTCGCTGGGCCTGGGCGGCGAGTTCCTCGGCGACATCGACGCCGGTCAGCACCGCCGTCTCGGCGCCGAGTTCCTCGGCCAGCTTGAGCACGGCGAGGATGCGGTCCCGCTGTGCCGCATCGAGGCGTTGCAACCGGGGCGTCTCGACGTAGGCCGCATGCCAGCGCACATTGAGCTGCGCGGCCAGCCGGGCTGCCGTACGCACCGTCTGTCCCGCGCCTTCGTGCGGACCCACGCAAGCCAGGATGGCGCCGGAGGTGTTCCACGCAGGCGGCCCGGCATCGCCCTGCGGACCCGACTGCTCCACGCGCCAGCCACGAACGTCGTCTTCCACATGCTCGGCGGTGCGGCGCAGCGCGATCTCGCGCAACGCAATGAGGTTGCCCTTGCGAAAGAAATTCTGCGCCGCGCGCTCGGCCTGCTGCGGCAGGTAGACCTTGCCCGCAGCAAGCCTCGACGTGAGTTCGTCGGGCGTGACGTCGACCAGCACCACTTCGTCGGCCTCGTCGAGCACTGTGTCGGGCACGGTCTCGTGCACGCGCACGCCGGTGATCGCGCCGACCGTGCCGTTGAGGCTCTCCAGATGCTGCACATTGAGCGCGGACCAGACCTCGATCCCTGCCGCAAGCAACTCCTGCACGTCCTGCCAGCGCTTGGCGTGGCGAGACCCGGGTGCGTTGGAATGCGCCAGCTCGTCGACGAGCAGCACGGCCGGCTTGCGCGCGAGCGCGGCGTCGAGATCGAGTTCGGCGAGCGTGTGGCCGCGGTAGGCCACCTCGCGCAAGGGCAGCGTGTCCAGGCCCGTGAGCAGCGCCGCTGTCTCGCTGCGGCCGTGCGTCTCCACCACGCCGATCAGCACGTCGCGCCCGGCGGCCCGTTCGCGCTGCGCGGCGCTCAGCATCGCCCAGGTCTTGCCGACACCCGCGCTGGCGCCGAAATAGATGCGCAGTTTGCCGCGTTGCGAGCGCTGCTCCTCCGCGCGCAACTGGGCGAGCAGGACGTCGGGGTCGGGGCGGGCGTCGTCGTTCATCGGAGCAAGGCGACGCAGGTTATCTCATCGACCGATCCTTGCGCCGGCCCGCACGGTGATGCCGCCGCGCCGTGCGGGAGACCACCAACCACACGAAGCCCATCGGGATAAAAAGGGCCACGAGCGCGCACAGGGCGTGAATCACGTCATCGGCCATGGCGCGGCCCGCAACGCGCCAGATGATCGCGCCAACTGACGAGGCGCCCGATCTGCATCGGGGCAACGCGCGATCGCCAGGCGCACGCGCTGGGCGTCGGCACAGGTGACGGTGACGTCGAGCACTTGCCACAGCGTCGAGCTGCGCGTGCGCGTCACGCCGGGGTGTTCACGGTAGGCGGCGTAGGTCATGGAGGCTCCGGTTCAAGGAGAAGGTTGTTGTGCGTCGAGCGCCAGGTTGAGTGCCAGCACGTTGACGCGTGCCTCGCCGAGCAGCCCCCAGAGCGGCGCCTGGGTATGGGCGTCGATGAGTTGCTCGACCTGGCCGATCGGCAGGCTGCGCAGCCGCGCGATGCGTGCCGCCTGGTAGTGGGCCGCGGCCGGGCTGATGTCCGGATCGAGCCCGCTGGCCGAAGCCGTGACGAGGTCGACAGGCACCGCCACGGTGTTGCCCGGGTCGGCTGCGCGCAAGGCCTCGATGCGGCCCTTGACCGCATCCACCAGCGCCGGATTCAGCGGCCCCTGGTTGGCGCCGCCCGAGGCGCCGCCGTTGTAGGGCATGGGCGCCGTCGCCGAGGGCCGTCCCCAGAAGTGCTTCGGGTCCGTGAAGTTCTGGCCGATGAGCGCGGAGCCGACCGTCACCCCGTCGCGCACGACCAGGCTGCCGGCGGCCTGCGCCGGGAAGACCGATTTCGCGGCCCCCGTGACGGCCAGCGGATAGACGATGCCCGTGATCGCGCTGAGCAGCACGAAGAGCACCAGGGCGGGACGAAGAATGTTGTTCATGATGAAGTCCTCAGACCAGGCCGACCGCCACGAGCAGCCAGTCGATCAACTTGATGCCGACGAAGGGCACGATGAGGCCGCCCAGGCCGTAAATCGCGAGATTGCGCCGCAGCAGCGAAGCCGCACCGACGGGCCGGTAGCGCACGCCCTTCAGCGCGAGCGGGATCAGGAAAACGATCACCAGCGCGTTGAAGATCACCGCCGACAGGATGGCCGACGACGGACTCGCCAGTCGCATCACGTTGAGCGCGCCCAGCTGCGGATAGGTCGACACGAAGATCGCCGGAATGATCGCGAAGTACTTCGCTACGTCATTGGCGATCGAGAAGGTGGTGAGCGAGCCGCGCGTCATCAGCAGCGCCTTGCCGGTTTCGACCACTTCGAGCAGCTTGGTCGGGTTCGAATCGAGGTCGACCATGTTGCCGGCCTCCTTCGCGGCCTGCGTGCCGCTGCCCATCGCGACGGCCACGTCGGCCTGTGCCAGCGCCGGTGCGTCGTTGGTGCCGTCGCCGGTCATCGCGACGAGGCGGCCGTCGGCCTGGTAGCGGCGGATCAGCGCCAGCTTGTCCTCCGGCGTGGCCTCGGCGAGGAAATCGTCCACGCCGGCCTCGGCCGCGATGGCGGCGGCGGTGAGCTTGTTGTCGCCGGTGATCATCACAGTCTTGATGCCCATGCGGCGCAGCTCGGCGAAGCGCTCCTTGATGTCGTTCTTGACGATGTCCTTCAGCTCGACGATGCCGAGCACGCGCCGGTCCTCGGCCACCGCCAGCGGCGTGCTGCCGCGGCGCGCAACGGTGTCCGCGGCGCGCAGCACCTCGGCGGGCATGGTGCCGCCGAGCGCCTCGACGTGACGGCGCACCGCGTCCACCGCGCCCTTGCGCAGCGTGATTGCATCAGCGTCGAGGCTGTTCGGCGCGGGCGGCAGGTCGACGCCGCTCATGCGGGTCTGCGCGGTGAAGGCCACGAAGTGCGCGCCTTCGGCCCCCTTGTCGTCGGTGCCGCCACGGCGAGCCAGTTCGACGATGCTGCGGCCTTCGGGCGTTTCGTCGGCCAACGACGCGAGCAGTGCGGCACGCGCCAGCCGGTCCTGCGGAACGCCGGGAGCTGTAAGGAATGCACTCGCCTGCCGGTTGCCGTGCGTGATGGTGCCAGTCTTGTCGAGCAGCAGCACGTCGACGTCACCCGCCGCCTCGACGGCGCGGCCCGATGTGGCAATCACGTTGGCCTGCATCATGCGGCTCATGCCTGCCACGCCCACTGCGGACAGCAGCCCGCCGATGGTGGTCGGAATCAGGCACACGAGCAGCGCGACCAGCGCCGTGAGCGACACCACCGTGCCGGCGTTCGCCGCGCCGACGCTGAACACCGAGTAGGGCAGCAGCGTCGCGGTGACGACCAGGAACACGAGCGTGAGCGCCACCAGCAGGATCGTCAGCGCGATCTCGTTCGGCGTCTTCTGGCGCTTGGCCGCTTCGACCATGCCGATCATGCGGTCGAGGAAGGACTCGCCCGGGTTGACCGTGATGCGCACGACCAGCCAGTCCGACAGCACCCGCGTTCCGCCGGTGACGGCAGAGAAATCGCCGCCGGATTCGCGCACCACAGGCGCCGATTCGCCGGTGATCGCGCTCTCGTCGACCGAGGCCACGCCTTCGATCACCTCGCCGTCGAGCGGGATCACGTCATGGGCCTCGACCAACACGACGTCGCCACGGCGCAGGTCGGGCGCCTGCAGCGGCAACCACTTGCCGCCGTGGAAGGGCTGCTCCATCTTCTTGGCCCAGGTGTCCTTGCGCAGTCCGCGCAGCGACGCCGCCTGCGCCTTGCTGCGGCCTTCGGCGAGGGCTTCGGCGAAGTTGGCGAAGAGCACCGTGAACCACAGCCAGATCGAGACGGCGAGAACGAAGGGCGCCGGCATGCCGGTGTCGCCCGGGAAGCTCATCGCGTGCACCCACAACAGCGTCGTGAGGATGCTGCCGATGTAGACGATGAACATCACCGGGTTGCGCCATTGCACGCTCGGGCTCAGCTTGGTCACCGAGGCCCACAGCGCGGGGCGCAGAAGCGCTGCATCGAACAGCGACAGGGAAGTCTTGGTTTGCATATCGATCACTTCCAGAGCATCAGGTGCTCGACAACGGGGCCCAAGGCCAGCGCAGGCACATAGTTGAGCAAGCCAACCAGCAGCACGGTGCCGATCAGCAGCGTCACGAAGAGCGGGCCGTGCGTGGGCATCGTTCCGGCGGTCACCGGCAGGCGCTTCTTGGCGGCCAGTGCGCCGGCGATGGCGAGGACCGGCACGATCACGCCGAACCGGCCGAACCACATCACCACCGCAAGCAGCGCGTTGTAGAAAGGCGTATTGGCCGACAGCCCCGCGAAGGCGCTGCCGTTGTTGTTGCCGGCGGAGGTCAGCGCGTAGAGGATCTCGGAGAAGCCGTGCGCACCCGGGTTGGCGATGCCCGCCTTGCCCGCGTCCGCGATCACCGCGACGGCCGTGCCAGCCAGCACCAGGATGGGCGTGACCAGGATCGCGATCGAGGTCAGCTTCATCTCGTGGATCTCGATCTTCTTGCCGAGGTACTCGGGCGTGCGGCCGATCATGAGCCCCGCGATGAAGACCGCGAGGATCGCGAAGATCAGCATGCTGTAGAGCCCCGTGCCGACGCCGCCGAAGACGACCTCGCCAAGCTGCATCAACACCAGCGGCACCATGCCGCCGAGCGGCGTGAAGGAGTCGTGCATCGCGTTGACTGCACCGCACGATGCAGCGGTCGTGATCGCCGCGAACAGGCCCGAGGCGGCGATGCCGAAGCGCACTTCCTTGCCTTCCATGTTGCCTCCCGCCTGCATCAGGCTCGAAGCCTGGTCCACGCCCAGTGCGCCGATCAGCGGATTGCCGGCCTGCTCCGCGGGTATGACCACGACGACCGCGGCGACGAAGAGCACCGTCATCGCAGCCAGCACTGCCCAGCCCTGGCGCAGGTCGCCGACCACGCGGCCGAAAGCGAAGCAAAGCGCGGCCGGGATCAGGAAGATCGCCAGCATCTGCACGAAGTTGGCGAGCGCGGTCGGGTTCTCGTAGGGATGCGCCGAGTTGGCGTTGAAGAAGCCGCCGCCGTTGGTGCCGAGCATCTTGATCGCCTCCTGCGAGGCGACGGGACCCATGGCGAGGGTCTGCGTGGTGGTCGTTGCGTCCTCCGTCACCGGGTTGCCCGACGCATCCTTCAGCGGCTGGCCCGCGGCGTCCAGCTTGGGATTCTGGTAAGCCGTGGCCTCCACCGTGGTTACGGTCTTGTAGGCATCGAAGTTCTGGATCACGCCCTGGCCGGCGAAGAAGATCGCGAGCACGAAGGAGATCGGCAGCAGCAGCCACACGGTGATGCGCGTGACGTCCACCCAGAAGTTGCCCACGAAGCCCTTGCCGTCCGTGCTGCGCGCGGCGAAGCCCCGCGCCAACGCGAAGGCGACCGCGATGCCGGTAGCAGCGGAGAAGAAGTTCTGCACCGTGAGTCCGAGCATCTGCGTGAGATAGCTCATCGTCGATTCACCGGCATAGCCCTGCCAGTTGGTGTTGGAGACGAAGCTCACGGCAGTGTTGAAGGCCGAATCCGGCGACACCGCCGACATGCCTGCCGGGTTGAGCGGAAGCAGCGATTGCAGGCGTTGCAGGCCGTAGACGGCCACGGCGCCGATCGCATTGAATGCGAGCAGCGCCAGGGCGTAGGTGCGCCAGTGCATCGAAGCCTCGGGCGAGGCGCCCGCAAGCTTGTAGACCGGCGCTTCGACGCGCTGCATCCAGCGCGGCAGGCGGCCATCGCACATGGCCGCGAGGTAGCGGCCGAGGGGCCAGGCGAGAACGCCCAGGACGACGAGGTAGAGGGCCAGCAGGCCCCAGGCAGAGGCGTTCATTTCAGAACTCCTCCGCGCAGATGAGCGCGAACACAAGGTAGGCGAACAGAATCACGGTGAGCAGGCCGCCGAATCCGTAGAGGACTTCGAGGCTGATCACGAACGCTCTCCCTTGGGGCCGGCCAGCTTGAAGAGCCCGACCACCATCTCGGCCATCACGACCCACAGCGCCGCGAGGGCGGCAATCCACACGATGTCCATCTATCACTCCTGATGCGAGACAAGGGCTCCAGTCTCGGCAGGCGTGCGTAAAAAGGGGGAAGAGAGTCGAAGGGAGGCCGTAAAGAAAGCGTAAATGCCATCAGACTTTTCGCATTTCGCCGCCGCGAAGTGTGCGTATTGCACAAATGCCCGCCCTTTTGCAATGGCGCCCACCGGGACGTGAATTCGTTGCTATCCGATCGCCCGGGCGATGCGTACAACCCCTACATCCGCAGTGACGAAGGGAACATGACATGGACGCCGAAGCAATCGCACTGGTCGTCGACGAACCGATCGCCGGCCACTTCTATTGGGTGCTGCAGAAGCAGGACGGCTGCGACTGCCGACCCATCGACGCCGCCGCAGGCCCGATGCCTACCTACGGCGCGGCCATGATGGCCGGCATCGCGGCGCTGCAGCGTCGCGCCGACGACCGCGGGCCCGGCGCGAGCGTCGCCCCGATCGTGACGGCCTACGTCGATCCGTTCGAGGATCTCGGTCCGCCCACGATCCACTGAGCCCGGCGCTTTCGAGGAAGTCGCCGTTCGATACGGCGGCCATCTCGAATCGCGAACGCTTGGGTTGTCCCGTTCCGGCACACTGACCGGCGCACAGCGCCGCACCCGGTGGCGCTCCGACACAACGAGACATCCCATGATCCGAAAGCTGCTCACCTCTGTCGCCCTGGGGCTGGCATTCGCCGCCGTCGCACACGCCCAACCCTACCCCGCCAAGCCGATCCGACTGATCGTGCCCTTCCCGCCAGGCGGCGGCACCGACATCCTCTCGCGCCTGGTCGCGAACAAGCTCACCGAAACCAGCAAGTGGACGGTGGTGCCCGACAACCGCGCCGGCGCGGGCGGCACCATCGGCATCGCCGAGGCCGTGCGCTCCGCACCCACCGGCTACGACATGGTGATGGGCCAGAAGGACAACATGGTCGTCGCGCCGTGGCTCTACAAGAACCTGAGCTACGACCCGACCAAGGACCTGACGGCCGTGGCGCACGTGGCCTACACGCCCGTGGTGATCGTCACCCGCACCGAATCGAAATTCAAGACGCTGGCCGATGTGGTCAATGCCGCGCGCGCGGCGCCCGATTCGATCACCTACGGATCGCCGGGGAACGGCACGACCATTCACCTGGCCGGCGAGATCTTCAAGACCGCCGCGAACATCAAGATGCGCCATGTGCCCTACAAGGGCTCCAACGCCGCGATGATGGATGTGCTGGCCGGCAACGTCGACCTGATGGTGTCCTCGCTACCTTCGGCGATGGCCCAGATCAAGTCGGGCAAGCTGCGCCCGCTGGCGGTGACCTCCCTGCGCCGCAGCAGCTCGCTGCCCGACGTGCCGAGCGTGGCCGAGCTGGGCTACAAGGACTTCGACGTGAGCACCTGGTATGGCCTGTTCGTGCCGGCGGGCACGCCCAAGGAAATCGTCATGACCGTGAACGCCGAGGTGAACAAGCTGCTCGCGACGCCCGAGATGAAGGCCGCGATCATCGCCCAGGGCGCCGAGCCGCAGAGCATGACGCCGGAACAGTTCGGCGCCCTGCTGAAGACCGACTACCAGAAGTGGCGCGGCATCGTGCAGGCCTCTGGCGCAACGGTTGAATAGGCACACCCCCAGGCTCGTGCACTTCGTGTCACTCTCCACCCCCTTGCAGGGGGCAACACCGGCGGCCCGGCGGAGCCGGTTCCGCGGTGTTCCGCGAAGGGGCCTGGCTTCGCCGGCCGGCCTATTGGTCGCGGATGTCCGCTACGGGGGTGGTGCCGAAATCGGGGCGGTCGAGGTATTTGAGGATCTTTGCGGCGGCGGAGGTCGGGGAGTCGAGGAGGCCCTCGGCCTTGAGCTTCTGGAAGCGCGCGTAGTCCGGGAACATGGCGGGTTCGCTTTCGCGCAGTTGGACCTGCATGTCGGTGTCGATCACGCCGGGTGCGAGCGAGACGATCCTTGCGCCGCCATCGCCCTTTTCCTCGAGCGCCACGGCGCGCGAGAAATGGTCCATGCCCGCCTTGGAGGCGCAGTAGGGCGCCTGGCTGCCCATCGCGTTGCGGCCCAGGCCGGACGAAATGTTGAGGACCTTGCGAACGGCGCGCCAGCCCTTGGTCGCACCCAGGAAGGCGGACGTCAGCAACATCGGCGCCTCCAGGCCCACGCGCAACGTCTGCGCCAACTCCGCTGGTACGGCTTCCGACAGGGGACACGGGCGTCCGACGGTGCCGGCGTTGTTGATGAGCGTGGCGCTGTCGACGCCTTGCGGGTCGATCGCCTTCAGCCAGGCCGACAGGCGCTCGGCGGCGGCGACCGGATCGGCGAGGTCCTGTTGCCATTGCTCCAGTTCGGCGCCGGCGTCACGGGCGAGCGCGGCAAGCTGCCCGTCGCTCTGGCGCGAAATGCAAAGCAGGCGCCGACCAGGCTGCAGCAACTGCTCGGCCATGGCGCGGCCCAGGCCGCGGGAGGCGCCGGTGATGACGGTGAGGTGAGATGAAGTCATGAGCGTCTTCGTGAGAAAGGTTGTGCGGGCGATGGCTCCGCGCCCAGGCGATGGTATCGATGTGTTGACTAAAATCGGGCGCCCTTCTTACATTCCCGGCCATGCCAACCCACTACCAAGCAGCGAGCGAGCCGAACCATTTCGCCCAGCGTTTTGGTATCGCATGCCAACCGGACGGGGCGATCGTCCGGCCAGGACAACAGGGTCTGTTCGTTCGATGCCCCCGCGCGGATCGCACCAGCCAGGATGCGCTGGCGCGCTTCGAGGTCGCGCCCGGCCGTTGGGGCCTGATCCCGCTTTTCTCGAAGGACGGGCAGGACCAGGACACTTTTGAGGCCCGCAGCGAAACCGCGTCCGCTGAGCGCAATTTCTACCAGCCCTGGAAGCGCGGACACCGCTGTGTGATCCTGGCGGACGCCATTTTCCAGGCCGGCGAAACCGAGGAATCGGTTGTCCGCGTTTCGCGCGTCGATGGCCAGCCACTGGCTCTGGCCGGACTGTGGAACGGCTGGCGATCGCCCGCCGGCGAGTGCGTCGAGAGCTTTGCGCTGCTGACTTTTGGCGCTCCCGAACAGCCCGAGCGACGCCGCAGCGTCATCCTGCGCGACGCGTGGATCGACGATTGGCTGCACTGCCCGGTCGAGGAAACAGCCGCGTACCTTCGGCCCTATGCCGACGACAAGCTGGTGCGCCGGGCCCTGCCGGTCGACGCGTAGGCTCTAGCCTGCACCCTTCCCCGACAACCCGTTCACCCGCAGCGCTTCGAGGTCGGTGACACGCAATCCGCCGTATTCGACACGTATCGCGCCCTGGGCCTGCAAGGTCCGTAGCGCCTCGTTGACCCGCTGGCGCGACAGCCCGATGAGATAGGCCAGTTCCTGCTGGGTGATGCGCAGCAACTCGCCCACGCCGGGGAACAGCACCGGATTGAACAGCGCCGCCAGATTGCGCGCCACGCGCGCATCGGGGTTGTTGAGCCGGTCGGCTTCGCGCGCGGCGATGAACTGGCCCAGCCGCTCGTTGAGCTGGTTCATCACGAAGCGGTTGAAGCCGATCGAGTGGTCGAGGAGCCAGTGGAAATCGTCGACCGGCAATCCCGCCACTAGGCTGCGCCGCAGCGCCTGGATGTTGTAGCGATAGGGTTCTCGCTTGAGCGCCGTGCCTTCGCCGAACCAGCCGCCGGGCGGCAGTCCACTGTAGGTCATGGAGGTGCCGTCGGCATTGTCGTTGCTCATCTTGAGAAGGCCTTCGACCACACCGAACCAGTAGGTCGGCGGTCGGCCGATGCGGCACACGAGATCGCCGGGTTCGGCCTCGCCGACCACCACGGCCGTTTCGGCCCGACGGCGTTCGACGGGCGAGAGCGTGCGCAGCCAGGGGATGTTGTCGAGCTCCTCCGTGCTGGCCGGACGCACGCGGTCGCGGATCGATGAAGTGCCGCCGTCACTGCCGATGGGCATCGGGAAACTCCCGGGAGTAGTGTCCCTAGGATTGTCGTCGGAACGACAAGTTGGCGTCAAAGCTGGTTCTACAGTCCGCCCATCGTGCAGACCACAGCCAATACCTTCCCTCGCCTCCTGCTGAGCCACGTCAGGCAGCAGCCCGACGCGCCGGCCGTGCGCGAGAAGGATCTCGGCATCTGGCAGACCTGGAGCTGGTCCGCGGTCGCGCGGGAGGTTCGAGAGATTGCGTGCGGGCTGGCAAGCCTGGGTTTCAAGGCCGGCGACAACCTCGCGATCGTCGGCGCGAACCGGCCGCATCTCTACATGGCGGTGGTCGCGGCGCAAAGCCTGGGCGGCGTGCCCGTGCCGCTCTACCAGGATGCCGTTGCCGGCGAGATGGTCTTCATGCTGGAGGACGCCTCCGTCGAGTTCGTGATCGTCGAGGACCAGGAGCAGGTCGACAAGCTGCTCGAGTGCCGCGACATCCAGAAGGACAAGCGGTCCGCCATCCGCCACATCGTCTACGACGACCCGCGCGGCCTGCGCCACTACGACCAGCCGGGCTTGATGAGTTACGAGAAGCTGTGCGAACTGGGCCGCGCCTGGGACGCCGCGCACCCCGGGATCTTCGACCAGTGCGTGGCGGCCGGTCAGCCTGGGGACGTCGCGGTCATCCTCTACACCTCCGGCACCACCGGCCGACCCAAGGGCGTGTGCCAGACGCATGCGAGCTTCATCGCAGCGGGCCGCGGCGGCGTGGAAACCGACAAGCTCGGCCCGGGCGACAACATCATGAGCTACCTGCCGATGGCCTGGGTCGGCGACCACCTGTTCTCGGTGGCGCAATGGCTGGTCGGCGGCTTCACGCTCAACTGTCCGGAATCGTCCGACACGGTCATGAACGACATGCGCGAGATCGGCCCGAGCTACTACTTCGGCCCGCCGCGAACCTTCGAGGGCCTGCTCACGGCGGTATCGATCCGCATGGAAGACGCCGCAGCGCCCAAGCGCTGGCTGTATGCGAAATTCATGGCGCTGGCGCGACGCGTGGGCGCCGACATCCTCAACGGCGCCCCGGTCGGATTCGGCGACCGGCTGATGTACGCCATCGGCAATCTGGTGATCTACGGGCCGCTGCGCAACGTGCTCGGCATGAGCCGCATCCGGGTGGCATACACGGCGGGCGCCGCGATCGGACCGGACCTCTTCCGCTTCTATCGCTCCATCGGCGTCAACCTCAAGCAGTTCTACGGCCAGACCGAGACCTGTGCCTACGTGTGCCTGCAGCAGGACGGCAAGGTCAAGCTGCAGACCGTGGGCAGCGCCGCGCCCGGCATCGAACTCAAGATCGCACCGGATGGCGAAGTGCTCGTGCGCGGCGTGTCGGTGCTCAAGGAGTACTACAAGCGGCCCGACGCGACCGCCGAGGTCCTCGACGCGGATGGCTACTTCCACACCGGCGACGCCGGCGTGCTCGACGCGGAAGGCCACCTGCGCATCATCGACCGCGCCAAGGACGTGGGCCGCATGGCCGCGCCGGTCGGTGCCGCCGCCGGGGCCATGTTCGCGCCCAATTACATCGAGAACAAGCTCAAGTTCTTTCCGCAGATCAAGGAGGCCGTGTGCTTCGGCCACGAGCGCGACCAGGTCTGCGCCTTCATCAACATCGACTACGAGGCCGTGGGCAACTGGGCGGAACGCCGCGGACTGCCTTACGGCGGCTACGTCGATCTCGCCGGCAAGGCGGAAGTGCTGGCGCTGGTGGCCGACTGCATCGCCAAGGTCAACGCCGACCTCGCCGGGGAGGAAGGCATGGCCGACACGCAGATCGCGCGCTTCATGGTGCTGCACAAGGAGCTCGACCCCGACGACGACGAACTCACCCGCACGCGCAAGGTGCGCCGTGGCTTCATCGCCGGCAAGTACGCGGTGCTGGTCGATGCGCTCTACGGTGGCAAGTCCGAGCAGTACATCGAGACGCAGGTCAAGTTCGAGGACGGCCGCACGGGCATGGTCAGCGCCACCTTGAAGATCGTCGAAGCCAAGGGCTTCGCGCCCATGAAGGCGGCCGCATGACGAGCGCAGCGCCGGGCCGCCCCAAGCAAGCTCGCACCCCCTCGGGGGGCAGCGAGGACACGACGTGCCGAGCGTGGGGGCCGCAATGAACAGGAAGATCGGCGAGGTCATCCTGGATGTGCAGAACATCAGCCTGAGCTTCGGTGGCGTGAAGGCGCTGACGGACATCAGCTTCAACGTACGCGAGCACGAGGTGCGCGCCATCATCGGTCCCAATGGCGCGGGCAAGAGCTCGATGCTCAACTGCATCAACGGCGTCTACCAGCCGCAGCAGGGCTCCATTACCTTCCGCGGGCAGCAGTTCAAGCACATGAACTCTCGTCAGGTGGCCGAGATGGGCGTGGCGCGCACCTTCCAGAACCTGGCGCTGTTCAAGGGCATGAGCGTGCTCGACAACATCATGACGGGCCGCAACCTCAAGATGAAGAGCGGCCTGCTGGCGCAGGCGCTGCGCTGGGGCCCGGCGGAACGCGAGGAGCTCGCGCAGCGCGAGTTCGTCGAACGCATCATCGACTTCCTCGAGATCCAGTTACACCGCAAGACACCGGTGGGTCGCCTGCCCTACGGCCTGCAGAAGCGCGTCGACCTCGGACGCGCGCTCGCCATGGAGCCCCAGGTGCTGCTGCTCGACGAGCCGATGGCCGGCATGAACGTCGAGGAGAAGCAAGACATGAGCCGCTTCATCCTCGACGTGAACGACGAGTTCGGCACCACCATCGTGCTGATCGAGCATGACATGGGCGTGGTGATGGACATCTCGGATCGCGTGGTGGTGCTCGACTACGGCAAGAAGATCGGCGATGGAACGCCACATGAGGTACGGAACAACGAGGACGTGATCCGCGCATACCTCGGCACGGAACATTGACGATGCGACCCCTCCGCACCCCGAATTGCTCCTTCCCCCTCTGGGGGAAGGCCGGGATGGGG
>NZ_JBFUKW010000040.1:0-43484 GCF_056400665.1 Variovorax sp. P5_A3
CCCCAGTCCCAGCCCCAGCCCCAATCATTGGGGACGTGGTCGATTCGTCAGGCAATGTGGTTGCCTCGGCCTACATCAGCATGGCCGCGCAAATGAGCACGGATAGCGGGATCGATTACCGGTATGGTCCAAGCGCAGCGTCCTACGGCGTCAGCAACTCCGGCCTTCCCCTCCTCGTTGCGAGGGACACGCCGACCCAGCTGGCCTCCCCGGCGCCGAGCTACCCCTTCTACTGGCAGGTCGGGGGTCCGCCGTCTTCCTCCTCGGGTAGCTATTCGACCAACCAGGCCAATATGCTGTTCGTCGCGGACAACCCGACCCAGCGCATCGGCGTCACCGACCTGCAGGTGTCCGGTTACATGTTCAACACCTTCGCTCAGTTGCCGCAGCTGAGTTGGACCCATGCCGCCGTCTCCGGCGCTGGCCTGGATAGCATCAATGCGATGGGCTACAAGACCGCGGGCATCGTCTCCGGCAACCCGATCGCGGTGGCCCGATGCGCGGGCCGCGCCGGCTTTTGCGCCGAAAGCGTGGTGGCGTACCAGAATGGCGTGATCGGCACTTCCGGCAGCAACACTGCGAGCAATGCGGTCACGGTGCGGTTGGCCGCCAACAAGGTGCCGACCGCGGTTGCGATGACCAACCAGAGCGAATTCGCGCTGGTCACGGTGTGGGATACGGTCGCCCTTAAGGGCCAGATCGCGGTTGTTGCGCTGGCGGGCCTGTGTGATGGCTGCACTCCGGGCAATCCTGGCGCCTATTACCAGTGGTGGGATGAATGGATGGCGCCATACCCGGGCCTCCCCAACATGGGCGACATCGCCTTCATGAAGATCCTGGGCTACGTCGACCTGCCGGGCATGAACGCGCCAACAGAGATCGCCGTCACCACGGGCTTTGACCAGTTTCACTCCATGCTGGTCGGCGGTAATTTCATGGGCATGGCAAACACGCCGCTGACGAACAACTGGCAGAACTTCACCAGTTCGGGCAGCAACTACTACCGCTACGCTAAGGGCGGGGTGGCGGTGGTGATCTCCAAGTCGGAGCAGAAGGCCACGTTCATCGACCTCAAGCCCCTGTTCAGCTACATCAACGGCACCTACTTCAGCTCGAACGTGAGCAGCACGAGTAACCTGGGGCAGGCGGACAACCAATGGCCCTACGCTTTCAACCAGGTGCCGGCACAGATGCCCACAGTGGTCAAGACAGTGTCGCTGCCGGCGAAGCCGACGGCGGTCAAGACCACCGTGCTGGGCAGCCCGCAACGCGCTTGGATCACGACACAGGACGGCACGTTGCACATCTTCAGCATTGACGGCTATGCGCCGGGCGGCACGCCGGCCACGCCGTCGGCCAGCTCCATTGCCGAGGTGGGCACAGTGACTGGCATCGGGCGCAACCCGACTTCGATGTCGACCTCCAAGGGCGAGCCAACCAACAGCAGCATCGAGCCGCTCAATCAGCAGGTGCTGGTGAACTCGCGCGGCGACCGCAAAGTTTCCTGGGTGCGCTTCGCGTCTGACGGCAACAGTGGCTCCATCGTGCGCACGCTGCGGGACCAGCGCCTGGCCGACCCGATCGCCGTAGAGGACGCGGATAACTTCGCGAACTCCGGCTATTCTGCAAGTGTCGCCGACCACACGAGCAAGGCGCTGCGGAACTATCGCTATGGCCCAGTGATTTTCAACATCGATGGCGGCGCATGCCCGCCGCCCAATGGATGCCCCGTCAATCCGACCACGTCCAATGGTGTCACTTACAACATCGAATACGGTGGTTCGATGGACCTGAGCCAGAGCGGCAAGCCCTTCATGCTGACCACGACCAACGTGCCCTGACCCAGACACCTTTGTGAACGGCGATTAGGAACCGCGCCTATTCGGCGGCGAGGCGGCGCGGCTGGATTGACCGGTGTTTCGAGCAATGGCTGCCACGGGCGCTTTGAGCGTGACTACTTCTTGGGCGCCTGCCCGGCGTCCGCGAAGATCTTTATCCACAACGCCTGCCGGTTCCGGGTGATCAAGCAGCAGTTCGGCTTGACCAAGGTGCGCTACTGAGGGCTGGCGAAGAACACGGCGCAGATCGTTGCGCTGTTCGCGCTGTCGAACCTGTGGATGGCGCGGCGAAAGTTGTTGGATGCCAGGGGATGAGTGCGTCTGCGAGGCCCGACATAGGGCTCGCCAGCGCCGCGCAATGGCTGCGGCGCGCCGCTTCGTCGAAGTCATCGAGCAGGCGGCCGTCTGGCAAGACCTTTGAACGCCTCGGCATGTTGCCGTCCTCCTTGCGCAGCCCTTCGTGCGCAGCCCTTCGTGCGTGGCACGGCTTTCGCCGTGCGCCGCGCACACAAACCCGAAGCCCGCAGCAACCCGATTCGCGTCTTCTGTCGAGGGTGGGGTGGGCTTGCCTGTGAGGCCTGACGCTACCTTGCCGTTCTCGCGTTCAAGGCCCTGCGCGCGCTGCGCGTGCTCGGCGCCTTCCTGCCGTACGGCGCGCCTGCGGCGACCTTGAGCACTGCGCTGCGGCAAGGGCGCGGGGCCACGCAGGCAATCCCGCCTGTGTCGTCTCACAGGAGCTCCTCATGACCGCATCTTCCGAACTGACCGTGCGCCAGCAACGCATCGTCGACGCACTGCGCCCGTTCTTCGGCACCGAGGCCGACGCGCTCTACGAGGCCAACGACCGGTCACTGCTCAAGCTGACCTATTTCGCACGGCAGTCGTCCCTGCCGAGTTGCCATCGCCTGGTCACAGGGCTCGCGCTGGCGCAGGAGCTGCTGGCGGAGGAACTGACCAGCCGCTCGGTG
Source organism: Variovorax sp. P5_A3 (assembly GCF_056400665.1). NCBI lineage: Bacteria > Pseudomonadati > Pseudomonadota > Betaproteobacteria > Burkholderiales > Comamonadaceae > Variovorax > Variovorax sp. P5_A3. The sequence continues at coordinate 2,807 of NZ_JBFUKW010000040.1, forward strand.
TTCGATTCGCCAAGGGCCGTCACCGACTTCCTGAAGCTTCACTTCGCTGGCCAGCCGCACGAGAGCTTCGCGCTGATGTATCTCGATGGTCGCAACGGACTGATCGCGTTCGAAGAACTGTTCCGCGGTACCTTGACGCAGACGAGTGTCTATCCGCGCGAGGTCATGCGGCGCTGCCTGCACCACGAGGCGGCGGCGCTGATCATCTCGCACAACCATCCGAGCGGAACCACCGAGCCGTCGCGTGCGGACGAGCTGCTCACGAAGACCCTCGGGACCGCCCTTGCGATGATGGACGTCCGGGTCGTGGACCACATCATCGTGGCCGGCGGAAAGTCGCTGTCGTTCGCCGAGCGGGGCCTGTTGTGACGCAGGGGCTTCGGCCCCTTTTTATCTTTTCGATCCGCGTGCTGCGCGCGCGGGCTTCCACCCGCGTGTCCGGTATCGGCCACGCGTCGCGCCATTCCTGCGCGGCCCGCCGCGCGTTCTTCCGTGCAGCTCGACGGACAGAAAGCAGGGGAGGGGGTCTTGCTGCTTCCCTTCAGGTTGCCACGCCGTGCTCGCCGTCAAGGTCTGCGCGCCCTCGGCGCTGGCGGCCCTGCGGCCGTCCTCGAACCTTGACCGCTTGCGCTGCGGCGTGCCGTGGACGGTCATGGGCAATCCCGCCCTCATCGTTCAAGGAGAACGTCATGGCTTCCCATTTTCCCTTCATCACCGACGAACAATTCGAGCGGCTGCTGGCCAACGGCCGCATGGCACTCTCATGCCAGGACAAGGGCCAGGACTTCGATCCACTCCCGGTGGTGAAGCTCTTCACGCCCGATGCGGGGTCCACCTGGCTGCTGACGGAGATTGATCCGGACGTGCCGGAATTGGCCTTCGGGCTCGCCGATCTCGGGATGGGCTTCCCGGAACTCGGCACGGTGAGCCTGCCCGGGCTTTGCGTCGTGCGCGGGATGATGAACCTGCCCATCGAGCAGGACCTCCATTTCCGAGCCAGACAGCCACTGAGCGCCTACGCGCGTGAGGCCCGACTGGCTGGGCGCATCCAGGCCTGAAAGGGCGCGCCGCCGGCCACACCGGCGGCATTTCCTTCTCCTGTCGTGGCGCGCCGTGTCCGATCGGGCCGCGCGCGGCGCGGCAGCACCCATCCGTTCGAAGCATCCTGCCTCTGCATCGCAGAGGGACGGCGATCGAGCGGCCTGTGGCCGCGGCGCTGACGCGCGGGTCGCCCGCACGGTGGGCTGTGCATGCCGCGGCGCACCTGCCTTCGGTGCCCCCTCTGGGTCGACGCATAGCTCGCACGGTCCGCTGTCCAGGGCTTCGGGCTTCGCCACCGTCCTCACCCGGTCCTTGGCTATCGCCTCGGCTGCGGCCTCCGGGCGGTCCCCGGACATCGGCCCTTGCTGCTCGCTCTTCATGCGTCGAGGCGGCTCCGAAAGCAGATGTTCAACCCCCGCGGCACCCACCGCAGAAAGGCCCGGCCATGCGTGCACTTCACTCCTCCCGTCAGCGCAACCCCGACAACCCAGAAGCCACGGGCGTTCCCCCCGTACCCCCCGAGGACTCACCCCAAGCAGGTGCTGTTCAAGTCCCGGGTTCAGCGCCGCAAGGCGGCGGCCGCATGGATGTCCGGCAGTCCGTCACCGACCGGATCATCGCGATGCTCGAGAAGGGAGGGAACGTGTTCCGCGAGCGCTGGACCCGGGCCGCGTCGCGTGGCATGCCGCGCAACGGCAAGACCGGTGCGCCGTACCACGGCGCCAACGTGCTGCTGCTGTGGGACGCCGCGATCGAGCAGGGCTACACCTCCAACGTGTGGCTGACCTACAGGCAGGCCGCCAGTCTCGGCGCGCAGGTTCGCAAGGGTGAGCGCGCGGTTCTCTGCGCGCACTTCGAGCGCAAGGCAGGCAAGGCGTCGCCCGGTGATCGGGGCGGGGCCGGCGATGCGACAGGAACTTCAGACGGCGAAGAGAAGGTGGGCGGCGAGTCGGACGGCGACGAAAGAAGCTTCCTGCTGTGCAAGCCCTTCTGGGTCTTCAACGTCGCGCAGATCGACGGCTTGCCCGCGGGTCTCGTGGACGAGGCCTTCACTCCCCTCGACTGGGCGGATCGTTCTCCGATCGAAGGCGCCATGCGCTTCATCGGCGGCTGCCACGCCGACATCCGGCACGGCTACGAGCGGGCGGCCTATGCGCCGCATGCGGACCGCATCCTCATGCCCGACGTCGACCGGTTCACGAGCCCCGAAGCCTACTGCGCGACCGCGTTGCACGAACTGGTCCATTGGACCGGCCATCCGGATCGGCTGGGGCGCGCGTTCGGCCAGCGCTTCGGCGATGACGCCTATGCCTTCGAGGAGCTCGTGGCCGAGCTCGGCAGCGCCTTCGTGCTGGGCCACATCGGCCTGGTGGACGCCACCATCGAAGGGCATGCCGCCTACCTCGAGGCCTGGCTCCAGGTGCTGCGCCGCGATCGCACCGCGATCTTCACGGCGGCGCGGCTGGCCGGCGAAGCGTTCGAGTACATCCTGAGCCGTGAGTTGACGTGACGCTGCGCGCTTCCGGGTTTTCGCAGACCCGAGCGCCGAGGGGTGGTCGGCACCGCGTGCCGGCCGCTTCCCGCCCGCGACGGGAGGCAAAATTGCACCCATGCCCCGACCTGCCCGTCGTCCCGGCGCCACGACCACCACCACCACCACCATCACCGACCTTCACGCCCTGCTGCTTGCGGCGGGCTACTCGGACCTGCGGATCATCGACGGCATCCCATGCGCTTTGCGCCGGTTCAACTGCACGACCGCGATCGTCGTCGGCCTCGACCCGATCGGCTGCCAGCGGCGCTACTGCTACGAACACGGCGCGGACGCCCAGGCCGCGCTCGCGGCCTGGGACGGGCGCGATCATCCGCCCGGGCCCTGGATCAAGTGCAAGGGCGCGGGCATCGACCTGCTGAACCCCGCTTTCGCGTGAGGCTCGCCCATCGCGCGCTGGGCGGTACCGGGTTCCTTCATTTCCCGTGTCGACACCGCTCCCCGCGCGCACCGGCGTCCTGCCCGGGTCCGGGGGACAGCGCGCGGCCGGGTCAAGCGCGCGACTGCCGATCGGTGCGCCGCAGGGCGCTGAGTTGATGCGCTTCTTCCGCATCGCGCAGGCTCTTCGCGGCACGTCTGGCCACGTATTCCACGTACAGCGTCTCGATCGCCCGGGCCCATGGCTCCTCAGGATGCCGAGGCGTGGGGGATGCGCTGCCGCCGTGTTTCGCAGGCCCGGTGCCGCCCGCCTTGGCGGTACCGGGTGGGCGGTCGGGTACGGGCACACCTGCGCTTCGCAGGATCGCTTCCTTCTGGTCTGTCGTGAGCATCGCTGTCTCCTTCCAGGCGCCATCCCCCGCTTCGCGCGACCGTTGCCGAGGCCATCCCCTGGGCGGGGTGCCGTCGACCTCCATTCGCGCCGATCGGACGGTGCCGTGGCAACCATCTGGGGTTGCGGCTGCCGGTCACAAGCCGGTACTTTCCTCATTGTCAGCGGCCGATTCCTGCATGCCCTGCGACGGTCGTCGCAGGGCATGCGCAAGGGCCGACGGGAATCATCAGTTCCCCGGCAGCGCGGGTCTCGCGAGCCGGGCTTCTGTGATCCGGAGCGCCGGGCCCTGCGTCGCGGTGTGTGCCGCCATGTCGTGCCGGCGCTTCCTGCGCCAGGCCTTCCACGGTCGATTTCTCTTGGGGCTGCCGGGACGCGGCGGACCGGCGGCGATGCGCGCGCTGTCGCGCTCTCGATGCCTTGCGCGATGCACTTTTGCGTGTGGTGCAGGGCGCTCGACCTCCGGTGTGTCTTGCCGCTTCGGCCTGACCCCTGCGGCGTGGGTGGTCGTCCTGTGCAGGGATCGGCCGCCTGATGTCGTGTGTGCCGGCTCTTCGTGGGTGCGCTCGGGGTCATGGGGTTCGAAGTGGAAGCGAGTGATCGGGGTGCGTTCGGTCACGATGCGTGGATGGCGCCGGGCGGTTCGGGGCTCGATGTCTCGAGGTTGGGCGCCCCACCGGCTTCGCCGCTGTCGGGCTGCTCCAGGTTCGCGCCTTCGCGCTCATCCCCTCGCGGGGACGGGCCTTGCGGCCCGCCTTGCGCATCCCTGGCGCGAGGGCTGCGCCCTCTGTGAACTGCGTTCACGACTTCCCCTGATCAGACCTGCCTGCGGCAGGTGGAGGCGCTCGCCGCGCGGCGGTTGAGGTGCGCCGCGGCCTCGGGCGGTGCTGCCGTTCTCCTGTGCCTTTCGCCTTGTCCGGTGACTCTGCGCCCGCGGGGCCGGGGGACCGGCTGCGCCTGCAAGGGGGTTTTCATAAGGCTTCGCCTTACAAACCTTCCCCCTTGCTCCCCCGTCCCCGCGGGCGCTGCCGTTCACCGGGCGAAAGACTCAGGAGAACGGCGGCCAGCTCCGGGCAGGAGGCCGATGCGAACCCCAACCCTTCATCGAAGGGCTCGAGATCTAGAAGCCCGGCATCCCTTCCACTTCAACTGCAAAGGAAACCGAAATGACTGCTGTTGCCAAGCCAAGAAATGACGTTGCATCACGTGCGCACAAGCCGGGGAAGAAGTCGGCTGTGGTCGAGGCGAGCGGGCCTGCGACCGTCGAACCGACGGGGCGCGACGTGCTCGTGCCGCTCGATCGGTTGTTGATCAGCGAGGCCAATGTGCGCAAGGTGCATCACGAAGAAGGACTCGTCGAGCTGGCCGCGCTGATCGAGGCGCAGGGGCTGCTGCAACGGCTCAGCGTGATCGCGCACGCCGAGGGACGCTTTGCCGTGGTGGCCGGGGGCCGGCGACTGCGCGCCATGCAGATCCTGGTCGCCAGCGGGCGCTGGCCTTCGACCCGGCCCGTGGAGTGCAAGCTCTACGAGGAAGGGCAGGCCGTGCAGGTCTCGCTCGCCGAGAACTCGGGGCGCGTGGGCATGCACCCGGCCGACCAGATGGAGGCCTTCCGGCGGATGATCGAGCAAGGCCTCTCGGTCGCGCAGGTGGCGGGGCGCTTCGGCGTCTCGGCACTGACCGTCGAGCGGCGGCTCAAGCTCGCGCGCCTCGCACCGCGCTTTCTGGACCTGTACCGCGCCGACGAGATCGAGCCCGACCAACTGCAGGCCCTCGCGCTGACCGAGGACCACGCGGCTCAGGAGGCCGTCTGGGATGGCCTGAGCGTCTATGACCGCAGCGCCTGGCGCATCCGCAACGCGGTGACGCAAGAGGCCTGCTGCGCGGACAGCCGACTCGCGCGCTTCGTCGGTTTGGACGCCTACGAGGCCGAAGGCGGCACGGTGCGCCGCGACCTGTTCTCGTCGCCCGACGACCTTGGCGGGGTCTTCCTGGACAACCCCGAATTGCTGCAGACGCTCGCGATCGACCAGCTGCGTGGGCACGCCGCCGCCGTGAAAGAGGAAGGCTGGGCGTGGGTCGAGTGCGTGCTCGACGCCGACACGTCCGCATGGCGTGAACATGGACGCCAACATGGGCGCGAACGGCAGGGTGAACGTGAGCCGACGCCCGAGGAAGCCGAAGCGATCGCGCAGCTCGAGGCCGAGCAACGCGCGCAGGCCGAAGCCTACGACCAGCATCAGGACGAGGGCGACCCCGATGCCGACGATTTCGAACCGATCGGGCAACAGCTGTGCGAAGCGCTGGACGCTGCCGAAGAAAAGCTCATGGCCGCACGTGCGGCGCTCCGGCAATGGGCGCCCGAGCAGCTCGCGCGGGCCGGCGCGGTGGTCCGTCTCGACGCTCGCGGCGAAGTGGTGATCGATCGAGGTCTGGTTCGGCCCGAAGATCGCCAGGCCGCCGCAGACGCCCCCACTCCCGATGACGAATCGGCGCCGCGCGACGACAGGACGGCAGCGCGCCCGGAATTCAGCGAGAAGCTCATGCGAGATCTCAGCGCGCACCGGACTGCAGCTCTGCAGGCCGCGCTGGTGCAGAGCCCGCACGTTGCGCTCGTCGTGCTGGTGCACCGGATGGCCGAGACGGTGTTCAGCCTCTACGGGTCGGGCGACGACGTCGTGAAGGTGACCGTGAGGACCACGGGCGACGGCACCCTGGGAGCGGAAGCGAGCGGGTACGCGTCCAGCCCCGCAGCCGCGATCCTCGACAGCGCGGAGGCGGAATGGGGCGATCGCCTTCCGGGCAACCCCGCTGCGCTGTTCCGGTGGCTGCTGGCCCAACCGCAGGCCACCCTGCTCGAACTCCTCGCCTACTGCACCGCCCGCAGCATCAACGCGGTGAAGGCACGTGCGCACACCTTCGATCACAGCGATGCGGTTGCCCAGGCGCTCGGCATCGACATGGCCGACTGGTGGGTGCCGACCGCCGCCACCTACCTCGCGAGTGTCAGCAAGGCCAAGGCCCTGGAAGCACTCAAGGAGGCGACAGGCATCGATGCGTCAGCGAGCGTCGCGAGCATGAAAAAGGGCGAGCTGGTGGCGTACTGCGCCTCGAAGCTCGAAGGCACGCGCTGGCTGCCCGTACCCCTGCGCCCGCTCCTTCCGCCAGATCACCCGAGCGCGGACGACAACGAGTGATCGCCCCGACGCCCTGCCGCCCGAAGCGGCGGGTGCCCCCGATGGTCGGCGCTCCTCTCCCAGCGACGAGCGCTCCATTGGCCTCTTTCCAGTTTTCCCAACTCCTTCGGAGGTTTTCCATGAACACCAGAAAGTCCATCGTCGCCGGCGCCTTCGTGTTGGCACTGCTGACGCTCGTTCTCGCCGTCGTTCAGCTGTTTCCATCGCATCCCGAGCCTGTGCCACCGGGTGGGGCGTTCTCCGCGCGATTCCAACCTCACCCAGAGGTCCTCGCGGGGATCGGCAGCACTCGTGACCTCACGCCCGTCCCGCTGGATCCTCCGAAGCCTGCGCAGCCCGCCCGTGCGCTACGGCCCACCGAGGGAGACCACCATGCATCGGCCGGAAGCAAACGGTAGCGTGCAGTCCGTCGAAGCGCAGGCCGAACCGTTGTCGCGCTTCGAGGGCCACTGTCTCTGCCGACGCACGCGCGAGTGCGAAGAACTGCTGCAACTGGCCGTGCTCGGCGTGGAGCAGGTGCAAGAGCGGCACTGTCCGGACCGGGACCTGGCTGAGATCGCCCGTCATCTGGCCGAGGCGGAGCGGCATGTCGAGGCCGCTCGCCGACTCGCCACACGCTGGAGCGAATGATGGCGACGAAGTTCATCAAGCCCGTCACGCGCGAAAGCACTGCCATGGTCCGGGAGCGAAGACTGCGCGCCGTCATGGTCACGGTCGTCGTCGGCGTCATCGAACTGCGGGCCAAGGGACTGCGCACCCGAGACACCGTGGACCTGGCCTGGTGGTCCTACGCGGCGGTGAAGCAGCGGGTCGCGATGGAGAAGGCAGAAAGTGCGAACAGGAGGGGGAAGGGGAGGGCAGGTCGCCGCAAGTGAACTCTCGATGCCAACAAGAAGCCCGTCATCGGCGATGGCGGGCTTTTTGTTGGCCGACGATCAAGGCTCCAGGATCGTCTTGATCGTGCGCTGCGTGACCCGGCACTCGTGGGCGCAAGGCGCTGGTCGCGAGCTCAAGGACAGCGCGTGAGATCCGATAGGACGGCCGTCAAAGTGTTCGTCATGACGAACACTTTTCTTGGGCGGCGCCCCGCAGATAAACGGTTGAGGAATGAGACGGCCTGGGCGAAGGAGCAAGGCTGTTCGTCATGACGAACATGGACCCCTTGATTGGGTTTGATGGCAGGATAGACTGGCGTCAGACATTGTTTACGCCCTTGGTGTTCCTGATGCCCAGCACCACACGACCTGCCGTCCTGTCCACGCGCGCCTCGGTCCAGACGAAGGCCAATTTCGCCGTGCTGGCCACCCGACAGGGACTCACGGAATCCGCACTGCTCGCCTTGCTGGTCGAGAAAGTCGTTGATCAAAATTCGTCCAGCGTTGCACTCGCAGCGACGGAGGTGCTGACTGCGGTCGACTCGAAGAGCGGCTGCGCGACCGATCGTTTGACACTTCGGCTGCGTCCCGGCGACCGTGCACTCGCGGACGCTCGCGCATCGGCACGTCGGATGAAGACGGCGAGCTACCTGAGCATGCTGGTCCGCACGCACGTGCGTGGCGTTCCTGTGATGCCGCCGGCCGAGCTTGATGAACTGAAAGCCGTCGCTGGGCACCTCGCCTCAATCAGCCGCGAACTTCGAGCACTCGGCGTTGTCGGTGCGGGCGGTGTGGGTGCGCTCCCATCGGCGCCTGCGGAGGCGCTCTTGAACGAGGTGAGTCACCTGGTCGAAGCCGTGCGCGAGTCTGTTGCAGCGGTCGTGCGCATGAACCTCATCAGCTGGGAGGCTGGCAATGCCTAAGCGTGTCGTTGCGTTGCCTCGTACTGTCGGCATGGAGTTCGACATCGTGAGCTATGGGCGGCGCGGGCCCGGCGATGCTTCGACGTTGAGCGTCGAGCAGATCGAACGGGTCAAGCGCACCGTGAGCCGTGTTCCGGAGGTGATGGTCAAGGTGTCGGGTGGCGCACGCGACAGCGGCGGGGCCGCGGCGCATCTGAAGTACATCGGCCGGCACGGCAAGCTCGAGGTCGAGACCGACGATGGACGGGCACTGCAAGGCCGTGGCGTCTCCAATCACCTCGTGGCCGATTGGCAGCTTGATCTATGCCGCAGCCAGTACAAGCCCAAGCCGCTCGAGGACGAGAAGGACAGCCGGGCGAAGCTGGTGCACAACATCGTGCTGTCGATGCCGGCCGGCACGCCACCCGAAAAGGTGCTGTTCGCCGCGCGCAATTTCGCACGCGAGAACTTCGCGCTCCAGTACCGCTATGCCATGGTGCTGCATACCGATCAGGGGCACCCGCACGTCCATCTGGTCGTGAAGTGTGAGCACGAGTTCGAGCCTGGAAGGCGGCTCTATGTCCGCAAGGACACGTTGAGGCAGTGGAGAGAGCAGTTCGCTGCGTTGATGCGAGAGCAGGGGGTCGCGGCCAACGCGACGCCCAGGCAGCTTCGTGGTCAAGTGCGCACTCCCAAGAGGGATGCGATTCATCACAGGTTGAGGGATGTCTCGTCGTATCGAGCAATGGGCGGAGGGGTCGGTTCGTCGCGAGCCATCCCCAAAGGGTCCACATTCATGCGAGGCAAGGTCGCGGCCATCGGTGAACAACTGCGAAGCGGCAGGCTGGCGCCAGAACCCGGGCAGGCGACGCTCGCCGCGACGCGGGCGGAGGTCACGTCAGACTGGCGAACGACGGCCGAGTCCTTGCGAAGGGAAGGTCAGAGCGACCTGGCGCGCCGGGTTGAAGAGTTCGTCCTAGGAATGCAACCCTTACGGACCGATAACGAGCATATCGCGGCCAGGTGGATCGAGCATGTTGCTGCAAGCAAAAGGAGTGAACTGGCGGAACGGGACATCCGGGATGACGAGAGAAATCGTTAGTGCGATGGAATCGGCCTCACATAGAGGTCCTCTCGATCCAAGCGCGTGGCGTTCTGCCCAGGAGTCGACGCGCTCGCGAAGCGGCGTGGTAAGGGATGTCGCAGCCCCACAGCCTGACTAGGCCTCGTCTTCGAAGAAGGAAAGTCCGCTCGCGCGGTAGTGCTTTGAGACTGCGTTCCGCCCGCAGCGCGTCCCCCTTGGTGGCATATTCACGGGCTGCAAGTACCAGCAACGGAGGCCGCGCGCGTGAATCTGGCGCCCTTTCCGAAGACGTGTTTGAAAGAACCGCTGCTCTACGTCCAGCGCGATCCCGGCGTAGTACACGCCTCCCTCGCATTCGAGGAGGTAGAGCCAGTAGGGCGTGGGGTCGGCCGAAGTTCGAAACACGGTTCGATTGTGCAGCGATCTTCGGATGGCTCAAGGCAAGCGCATCTCTGCAGACATTGATATCAACGCCCTTCGCGCAATCAAAGACATGGGAGCTGCCGCCAGACTGGCTCGTACCAACGCCGGTGATGGCCAAGCGACGGCAGCCGCTCGATTGGGTGTTCACGTCCAGACGATCGCCAGAATTGAATGCGGCGAACCAGGCGTCGCAATCGGGCAAGTGCTGGGCATGCTGGCGATCTACGGCATTAGCACGACGTTGCAGCCTCGAGACGGCGCCCAGATTGCACCCTGAGTTGGTCCATCTGCTGAGTGTGGGCACGTAGCAAGACGCTCGCGATCGGATCTGACCCTGGCTGACAAGTAGTGGAAATCCGAGCTCGGCGGCAGCGGACGGATCGCGACCCCTCAGCATGCTGGGAGAACCGGGATCGGGATCAAGTCGCGAGTTCGCCGAGCGACCGGGAGGGGTGCAAGCTGGCGTCCGCGGCCATTGTGACGATGCCGTCCGCGAGTCTGTTGAGGTCGTCAGAACCTTTCGATTGCAAGCAGCAGGTGCCTACGGCCTCAGGGCATGTCCCATGACACGCGCGCTCGTGACTAAAGCATGCCCCGTGCACCGGAGAGCTGGTTCTCGAGTGCCAACTTGTCAATGGCTGACCAGACGTAGCAAATCTTTCCGTCCTCGAACTCATAGAAGACGTTTTCGGTGAAGCTTACTTGCTTGCCATTGACCGGCAGGCCAAGGAACACTCCTCGCGGCGCGCAGTTGAACCGCAAACGGCTAGCGATGCGCGGAGGCTGTGCAACGAGCAACTCGACGTCAAAAAACAGGTCTGGAATCTCTTTGAAGTCCTTCTCCAACATCTTGCGATAGCCGGTGAGACCAAGTCGACGCCCATTGTGGGAGGCCCCTTCGTGCACGTAGCGACCCAAACTCGCCCAGTTTCGGCTATTGAGGCACGAGATGTAGTCAACGTAGATGCGGGTGAGTTGGTTCGCGGTCATGCCGCAACTGTCGCAGATGGCACTGATGCCGGTCCGTTGTCAGGTTTTGCCACCTCGCATTGCGGCATTTGCGAGGGAGCGCGTCCGATGGGTGGAGGGCGAAGTTGCTCCACATCGGTTGGCACGTTTTGGCGACTGTCGATATTGTGATGCCCCGCGTCAAAGGTCCAGATTGAATGTCCGGAGTCGAGATCCGACCTTCGGTGGCGGCGCGATGCGAGTAGTGGGAGCGCAGCGGCAGGATCGCAACGATCGGGCGCCGGCGTCGGCTGACGGCTGCGGTTCAGCGCCGCGCCGGCTTACAACGCACTCATCTAGCAGCTCGGCGAAAGACGCCACAACCGGATCGCCAACCTGATGGGCGATGCAGTCGTGGCAGCACAATCTTGCCGCGGTTGGCTTCTAGCGTGAGACTCTCTTCACTACCGTAGTCGTCCGAGCGCAGGCTGTCATGCCAAACACAGCGGCCGTTGGCATGGCACAGATGTTTACGAACCGCCGTCGACGGCCCCTTCGGGGCGGAGGGTGGCGCACGGACAGGTTTCAATGAAGCGAAGTTGGTCCTCTCGCCGGGCTCGCATCCACAAGCATTGCGCTCAGGGTGATTGGAGAGATCAGGGTGCCAGCCTCCCAATCAAACGAGTCGAGTCTGCACACGACGCTCAGCGAAGTCGTGTTGGGCCAACTTGAAACTACAAATCGGCGCTTCGCATCCTGGATCGCGGTGGGCAAAGCGGCTAAGCATGCGTCCAGTTCAGCCTCTGGCAAACAGGCCAAATCGGCGATAGAGCGAATAGTGCATTTCATACGAAGTCCATTGAAAAGCCGTTCGATAACGGACCCACCAAATGCTGATCGATCCGCGAACACAACTGCGAACTGCCCAAGTGACGGACTGCAGACACTCGTCACCATTTCCATATTAGTTGGCACACGGCGTTTGGGCCAGCACGCCAAGGCACATCGTGGTCTACGCAACTGGCTTCCCAAAAATGTGGAAGGGTGCTACGTCGGCGGGCGAACAGGGTCCAATTCCTTCCGCCACTTTTGAAACTGGCTTCGAGCCGGCTCGACTCCTGCAAGTGCGCATACCCTTGTTCGCGATTGGCAGGACCGGCAGAGCGGACTACGCGGCAAGACCGCCTGCAGTGCCGTGGCCATTTTGCGCCACTGGGCGGCGCGAGGAGGCAACGGCGCGTCCTGCTGGGCGCAGCCCGGAGCCCACTCAGCGGACAATGCTCCCATGACGCTGGATGAGCTTTGCGCTGAGGCCCGCGGGCTGAAGCCCGGCACGGCGAGGATGGCATTTGTGATGCTGCGCATAGCGGGTCCCTTGCCCACCGTATGGCATGCTGCGCTTGCCGACGCGCTTGCGGTGGCGGCCCAAGGAGTCGAACCGTTCGCGCCTAGCGAGATCGAAGATGTCCTGGCTGCCGCTGTCAATCCCGGCGACCGCCCGGCCTGGCTTCTTCATGATGAAGAGTTCATGCTGGCGCACCGATTTGTGGTCGACGCGCATTTGTCGGCGGAAAAGTGGAAGTTGATCGTCATGACCTTACTGGACGACGAGGACCACACCATGCATTGATCCGACGTCCCCATCGTGGGCAAATGGATATCCGGTATTGGACCTCCATCGAGGCGGGGGCGCCTGAGCCGTCGGATCCTGACTCTTGGGCTTGAACCTTTCAGCGCAAAGCCGCGAACACCGAAGGGGTTGTTGGGCTTCGAGACCGAAGACTTGGCTCCGGTCGTCCGGTGGCCTGCGGCCAAAGCAGCCCGCTCCCGCCGCTTACGAGCACGCCAGCGCCAAACGAGTGTGGGGCGCGTCCTCAGCGGCCGCCGGCAATCACGTTGGGAGTTCGCATAGGACGGCATGCCTAAGCCGTGTCGCCAGACGTTCCCACGCTTGCCCAGTAACTATCGAGGAGATCGTATGCCCTCAAGGTTGTGCATCTGTTGCGGCGATCTGATTGAGCTTCGAGCGCAAATCCCGCATCAGCAGTACTGCAACAGAAAGGCATGCCAGCGCGAACGACAGCGACTATGGCAGGCATCGAAGCGCCACTCGGACCCCGACTACCTGCAGAACCAGGCTCAAGCCCAGCGGACCTGGGGGGAGAGGAACCCCGACTATTGGCGTAGCTATCGCAGGGCGCATCCGGAATACACCGCGAAGAACCGGACCGCACAGCGTGATCGAAATCGCCAATCAAGAAATCTCGTGATTGCAAAGAGCGATTTGTCGACCCTCCCTGACGTCATTCCGGAAGGTCTGTACCAGTTGCGGCCGCTCGATGATCCTCTCTGTGGCAGCACGGCGGGCGAAGGGTGGATCGTCCATCTGAAGGTTCTTGCTGCCCTTTGACACGTCACCGCCCCATGGTTGCAAAGAGACGACTTGATCGCTATCGCAGGCGCATCCTGATAGCTTCTCGGGGCTTCCCACCCTATAGGGGATACGACGATGCCAACGAACGATTCGATAGCGGTGACCGTGAGGGCCAAAGCCGCGGAGTATGTGCGGATGTCGACTGAGCACCAGCAATACTCAACCCAGAACCAGAACGAGAAGATCCGCGAATACGCGGAGCACCGCGGGCTCGACATCGTTCGTACCTATGCAGATGAAGGAAAAAGTGGCCTGCGCATCGAAGGCCGGCTAGCGCTGCAGCGCCTTCTTCGCGATGTCGAGGCTGGCAACGCTGGCTTCACCATTGTCCTGGTCTACGACGTCAGCAGATGGGGTCGATTCCAGGACGCCGACGAGAGCGCATATTACGAGTACAGGTGCAAGAAGGCCGGCATCCAGGTCGTGTACTGTGCCGAGCAGTTCGAGAATGACGGATCGCCAGTATCGACGATCGTCAAGGGCGTCAAGCGAGCGATGGCGGGCGAATACAGCCGCGAGCTCTCGACGAAGGTCTTCGCGGGACAGTGCAGGCTCGTCGAGCTGGGCTACCGTCAGGGCGGTCTCGCTGGCTTCGGACTTCGCCGGATTCTGCTCGACCAAGGCGGCGAATCAAAGGGCCTGCTCAAGCTTGGCGAGCAGAAGAGCCTTCAGACTGATCGGGTGAAGTTGGTGCCCGGACCAGAGGGCGAGGTGGACACGGTCCGGAACATCTATGCATGGTTCATCGATGCGGCCCTGAGCGAAATGGAGATTGCAAACAAGCTCAACGCAACCGGCACCCGCACCCAGCTTGGTCGCGCGTGGACAAGGGGAACTGTCCACGAAGTTCTCACCAACGAGAAGTACATCGGCAGCAACGTCTACAACCGGATCTCCTTCAAGCTCAAGAAGGCCAGGATCTCGAACCCATCCGAGATGTGGATCAGAAAAGAGGAGGCCTTTCCGGCCTTGGTGACACCGGACATGTTCTTCACTGCCAGGGGCATGATTCGGGCGCGGGCCCGTCGCTTCTCGGACATCGAGCTCGTCGCTCGACTGAAAGGACTCTTCGCGCAGCGAGGCCTGCTCTCGGGGTTGATCATCGACGAGACTGACGGGATGCCATCCTCGTCCGTCTATGCGCATCGATTTGGCAGCCTGCTGAGGGCTTACCAGGCGGTCGGATTTACGCCAACGCGCGACTACTCATACCTTGAGATCAATCGTCTTCTACGACGCCTCCATCCGAAGATCGTTGAGGACGCTGAACAGAAGATCCAGGCGCTGGGCGCCCGGCTTCAGCACGATTCGGCCACGGACTTGATCTCGGTCAACGACGAGTTTTCGGTGTCCATGGTGATGTGCCGGTGCCGCCGAACAGAGGTCGGCCGTCTACGTTGGAAGATTCGCTTCGACACAAGCCTGAACCCCGACATCACGATCGCCGTGCGCCTTCGCGAGGAGAACGACAGGGCGCTCGACTACTTCCTATTTCCTCAGATCGCCTTTGAGACGCCCAAGGTCAGATTGGCGGAGCGAAACGGCATTGAACTCGAAAGCTTTCGCTTTGACACGTTGGACTATTTCTTCGGAATGGCCGAGCACATTCGGCTGAGGAGGGCAGCATGAGCGGTTCAGGCAAGGCAGGGAACCTGCAACTGATTCCCCTCGACAAGATCGACGTCCTCAACACGCGCGAGCGCAACGATGTTGTTTTCGATGGAATCGTCAACAGCATCGCAGCGATCGGCCTCAAGAAGCCGGTGACCGTCACACCCCGAGGCACCGGCGCAGATATGCGCTTCGTTCTGATCTGCGGTGAAGGACGGCTTCGTGCCTTCCGAAAGCTCCAGCAGTCTCACATCCCGGCGATGGTGGTGGAGGTCAACGACGAGGATGCATTTATCATGAGCCTCGCCGAGAACATCGCGCGGCGCAAGTATCGCGCTCTCGAACTGCTCGACGGTCTCAAGGTCCTACATGAAAAGGGCTACAGCTCCAAGCAGATCGCTGACAAGACGGGGCTCGCGGTCTCCTATGTGAACGATCTGATCATGCTCCTGAGAAAGGGCGAAGACAGGGTGCTCTCGGCGGTCAGATCCGGAACGTTGCCGATCAGCGCAGCAATGGCGATCGTCGGGGCAGGTGACGACGATGCTGCAGTCCAGGGCGTGTTGCAGGATGCCTACCAGTCAGGAGAACTCAGAGGCCGTCAGTTGATGGACGCCAGGCGCCTGATCGAGAGGCGGGTGACCTTTGGGAAGACATTCCTCCACGGGGCGCCAAGGGCCGACGGGGCGGTGCCGCGGATCTCCAGTACAAGCCTTGTCCGCGCATACCAAAAAGAGGTCTTGCGACAGCAAGCGCTGGTCACAAAGGCTGCAGCGGTCCAACAGCGCCTGATGTTCGTTGCGGGCGCCCTTCGGAAGCTCGCGTCCGACGAGAACTGCTGCAACCTCCTGCGAGCCGAGGGGCTGGAGACTTTACCGAAGTACCTGGCTGATCGCGTTGTTGCCGCAGGGTGAGCAAGCCATGACGATGCCTCTTGGATTCGAACTCGAGCCGCTGATGCTCGCGGTCGGGAAGCTGCTTCCCACTCGGCGCGTGCCGGAAAATCTCGCGCAGAGCCCCAAGTACAGACAGATCCGCTCGTCCATTGAGGAGGTGGATCTCATCGAACCTCTGAGCGTCACTTCATATGACCCGGTGGCGCGTTCGCACCACATTTTGGACGGCCATATCCGACTGATCGCCCTGAAGGATCTCAAGCGCCAGGAGGTTCCTTGCCTCGTGGCACTCGACGATGAGGCTTACACATACAACAATCGAATCAATCGGATTTCTGCAGTCCAGGAGCACTACATGATCCGGCGGGCGCTCGACCGTGGCGTCCCACCCGAGCGCTTGGCGAAGGCTCTGTGTGTCCATGAAAAACACATTCGTGCGAAGAGCACGCTGCTCGATGGCATCTGCTCGGAGGCCATCGAGATCCTCAGCGATCGTCAGTTCTCCGTTGAAGTGTCGACGACGCTCAAGAAGATGCGACCGATGCGCCAGCTCGAATGCGTAGAGCTGATGTCCTCGGCCAACAACTTCACCTTGAGCTACGCGCGCGCTCTTCTTCTGGCATCCCCCGAGCAGACGCTTGTCGAAGAAAAGAAGAAGCCCAAGGCGATGTCGCGTGAGCAGCTCTCGAAGATGGAAAGGGAGATGTCGAGTATCCAGGACCAGTACAAGATGGCAGAAGAGACCTATGGCGAGGACGTCTTGAACCTGGTGTTGGCGAAGGGCTACATCAGCAAGCTGGTTGCGAATGACGCGATCGTTCGATACCTGCACACCAATCACGCGGAGATTCTTGAACAGTTCTCCCGCATCATCGATTCCTGACTTCGGGCAGGCCCGCGTTGAGGCAGGCCTGGCACAGGCCGATGCTCCGCAGGCCGAGACTGTCACTGCTCGAATCGCCGGCCATCCTTCCAACTTCGTGTTCGTTTTGCTCGGCAAATCCCCAGCGTTCGCGATACGGGCCGCGGCCGGGAAAACGATAGGACCGGACGCAATGCGATCACGACTAGGAAGCGGCTCGTGAAGCTGTCTGGCATTGCCGCGGGCAGACGGCACTACGGCAAATGCAACTCTGCCGTGGCCAGGGAGTGGATGTCGTCGGCTCCCCCCACAATCAGCACATGGCCGTTCGGCAAGAGGTTCGCAGTGTGGAAGTAGCGTGCGGCGAGCATGGCACCGGAGGCTGTCCAGAGGCCGCTGGTAGGGTCGTAGAGTTCCGTCGAGGCCTGCGTGATCTCGCTGCTGTTGTACCCCCCCGCGGCCAGCACCTTGCCATCGAGCTGCAGGGTCGCGGTCGCGCCGGTGCGCCCGGTGCTCATGGATCCGGTGACGGTCCAGGCGTTGGTGCCGGGGTTGTAGCGCTCCGCCGTGGCGAGAGAGCCACCGCCAGCGTTGCCGCCGTTTCCTCCCGCCACCAGCACCGTCCCATCCGACAGCAGGGTGGCGGTATAGGTCAGGCGAGCGGCAAGCAAGGGCGCGGTCGGCGCCCACTGGGCGGAGGCCGGGTCGTAGAGCTCCGCCGCAGAGAGCGGGCTGCCGTTCGTTCCGCCAGCAACCAGCACCCGTCCATCCGTCAGCAGGGTGGCGGTGAACACGCTGCGGGCTGTGTTCATGATGCCCGTCGCCGTCCACTGGCCAGTTGCGGGGTCGTACAACTCGGCCGTCGCGAGAAAGCTGCCGTTGGTGCCTCCCGCGACCAGTACCTTGCCATTCGCCAGCAGCGTCGCTGTGTGGCCACTGCGAGCCACGCTCATGGTGCCCGTCGGCGACCACAGGGCGGTGGCAGGGTCGTAGAGCTCCGCGGAGGCGCGGAATGCGCCGGTGAGGTCCTCTCCGCCTGCGACCAGTACCCTTCCGTCCGGCAGCGGGGTCGCCGTGTGGAAGAAGCGGGTGGCGCTCATCGAGCCCGTTGCTGTCCAGAGCCCGGTGCCAGGCTCGTACAGCGCCGCCGACGCCAGTGTGGTGGTGTCGTTGTACCCTCCGGCAACAAGGACTTTGCCGACCGCCAGCAGGGTCGCGCTGTGGTTGGTGCGCGCAGTGCTCATGGCAGCGGTCGGAACTCCCGTCCCGGCGAGCACCACCTCGATGTTCACTTTCGTGGAGACTGAACCCGCCGCATTGCCGCCCGTGACCGTGTAGTCGGTGGCCGCGCTTGCCCCTTGCGGGGTGCCGGAGATAACGCCGGCTAGGGCGTCGATGCTCAGCCCGGGCGGCAGGGTCGGCGTCACGGTGAACGTGTCAATCGGGCCGCCGGTGCTGTGCGGTAGGTTGGGGGTGATGGGGCGGCCCGTGGCGTAGAGGGCCCTCGATTCCTGGTAGCTCAGCGACGTGGGAGCGATGGCCGGTGGGTTGCGGATCTCGATCTGCAACACGGTGCTGGTCGAGCCGGCGCTGTTGCTGGCCGTCACGGTGAAACCTGCCGGTGCAGCGAGGCGGCTGGGCGTGCCGGAGATCACGCCGCTGGACGGGTCTATGACCAAGCCATCCGGCAGCGCGGGCTTCACCGCGAAGTTGCCGACATCACCGCCGTCTACTGAAGGAAAGTTCGGCGGGATGGGCTGACCAATGATGTAGACGGCGTTCTCATTCTCGAAACTCAGATTGGCAGGCGGTACCGCCTTCGCCTCGACTGCGATGCGTAGGCCGGTCGAGACCGCGCCCACGAAGTTGCGGCCGGTGACGACGTAGAGGGCTGGCGCGGCCAGCACCTGGGGGGTGCCGCTGATGACTCCGGTCGAAGGGTCGATCTGAAGCCCGGCGGGCAACGCCGGGCTGATGACGTAGCGAAGGATCCGGCCACCGCTGCTGATCGGGGTGTTTGGATGGATCGGGCTGCCCAGCGGGTAAGCGACTGCATTGCGCTCGTAGTGCAATCCCGCTGGGGGCAAGCTGGTGCCCGGGACGAAGAAGCCACTATCACCGCCACCGCATGAACTCACGCTGAGCAAGGCCAGCATGCTCAGCCCCCATGCCAGCAAACGCAACGCGCTTGGCCAAGATGTCGTCTTCATGTCGACTCCCTTCCTCGCCAGTGGGGGCCCGAAGTATGCCTTCCTGCGCTGGCGGCTGTCCACTGCATGGTCGCGTCATCCACCGTCCGCGGCATCAGGCCAAAAGTGTTCAAGAACAGCTGCGATGAGCTGATCGCCGGACATCGGCGCCAGAGATTCGTGAGGTGACCTGGAGCCCGGTCGAGCTTCCGATCGGGTCGTGACCTTGTTTCTCGGAGTCGCTCCAGCGCAACTCTGCATTTCGCCCGGTGTAGTGCCGACACCTCAAAAGTCGCCTTCGCCCGAGCTGGTGACCGAGGTGCCGCAAGCGAATGAGCGCGTGCTGGATGAGTTGTCAGAACTCAACGACCTTTGGGACGATATCGACGGAGGCCTGACGTTCCGGGGTCGAGGAGCTCAGAGTGAGGGTCGGCAGCTGAGCGGCCGGCTCCGGATCACGGCGACTTCGGGCGGCCGTCAGCGAGATCGACGAGTTCAGGTCCGTTCCGCGCCCGCGCCGCGGGCGACGAGGAATTCGTCCAACTGCTCGAAGGTCTCGGGCATCGCCTCGTCCATTCCCTCGATGGCCACGTCGAGCGCTTGCTTCGAGGGATAGAGCTCGCGCATCACCAGCAGCGTCTTGCCTTCCTTCTCCTCGAAGGTCACCGTCGTGACGGCGCCATCGTCGCTTTCCTCGTTGGTCCAGACGAGGCGAGCATTCGGGACCACTTCGAGGTACCTGCCGAAGAACGCCATGGGCGTCGCGGCTTTGGGGTGAGCGAACTCCAGGCGGTAGCTGCCGCCGACACGGACATCCTGTTCGCAGGAAAGCAGGGTCGCGCCGCTCGACTTCGGCACCCACCACTGCTTGAACAGCTCGGGCGTGGTCCACGCCTCGAACACGAGACGCGCCGGGGCGTCGAAGGTTCGCGTTGTAATCAGCTCGCGCTCGGATTTCCGTTCCGACGTCGTGCGGTTTCTCATGGGGGCAGACTCACTCTCTCTTCTTGCGACCATCACGTTTCTCCTTGCGTTTGAGTTCCTCGATGACTGTGTCGAGCGCGTCGAAGCGCGCGGCCCACACCTGGCGGTAGTTCTCGATCCAGGCTGCCTCTTCCTCGAGACGGCGCGGGCCGAGCTTGCAGCTCCGCACGCGCCCTACTTTCTCCGTTGTGACGAGCTCTGCCTGCTCCAGGACGCCTATGTGCTTCCTCATGCCCGTCAGGGTCATGTGAAAGCGCTCGGCGAGGACGGTGACGGACGCGTCGGCGCACATCAACTGCTCCAGCACGCCGCGTCGGACGGGATCCGACAGCGCTGCGAACGAGACGTCGAAATGAGCTTGGGAATACTGAGCCATTCGGTTCAGTATGACATGCACGTTGACGGTGGGCAAGGGGACTCAACGATCGGACTAGACAGACGGCAATCGGCGCAGACCTGCCGTACTTGCGACGAACAGCGTGAGCATCGTCTACTGCCCAAGGCGGCCGCTTCCACGCGGCCTTTCGCGGCCTTTCGCGGCACTAGCCGGCCGCGGCGCGGACGACTGGCCGACGCGTGTCCACTTCAAGTCTCAGCGGGTCGGAGGTTCGATGGACTTTTCCCTTGCAGCGATCCGTGCCATATCGCCGCGTTCGATTCTCAAGGCGATGTTCTCGCGCGCATGAAAAAGCATGCGTGCCCCTTCTTCGGCTGAGTACTTCTCAGCCTCGATCACGGCGAGGCCGAGCGAATTTGCGGCGCGCGCGTGGTGCGGAAACTCTCTCTCGAACTCGAAACGGTTCATCGTGCGGAAGGCGGTTGCCTCCCGCGCCCACTGGAGCATCTGCGCGGCCGCCGGGAAGCCCTCGCATTGAGCGACTGCGTCGTTGCGCCATGAAAGAGCCTGGCTCACCGCGTCCCTTGGTACCGCGGGATCATTGCCCAAACGGTACACGACCGTCTCCCAGCGCATCACGAAATTGACGAGATCGCGCGGCGGGCGCACGCGATCGTGGTGGATGTCCAAGGTAGCCTGTGCACGCGGCTGGCGGGCCCACTCGCCGTTGACCAGCCGGTTCTCGTAGATCTGTGATCCATCGCGCAGGATCACGCGCAAGCCATCGACCGATCGCCTGTCTTCCAGCAGCCCCATCGCCGCGCGCAGGTTGGAGAAGGCCGCGTCATGGTCTTGCGCGGTAACGAGCGTCGCTGGAAGACCGCGCTCGCGCCAGATTGCATAGCTTGCCATGGCAGCGATGCGGCTCTCGTCCCTGTTCGTGCCGAGGAAGACCGCCTGGACAGCGTAACCATCCTTTCGCAGCGATGTGGCCATTCTGGATATCGACCTCGGGTCCTGGGTCCCTATCTCGATCACCGTGTTCAGTCGCTGCGTGCTGGCATCCAGCACGAGGCGCTCAAACCACTCGTCTGCATCGGACTTGACCGCGGCGGCTGCGACCCTATCTGCACTGTCTTGAGGCTGCTGCCACTGCGGGTGATAGGCCGCGAGACGCTCGGCCGAAAGATGGACCGCGGGGCCCGCTGTCCTCGCGAGCTCCCTACGCAACAAGGCCGCGGCAAAGGCAACACCGGCGCCAGGAGGCCCGGCGATGATCATCGCGGCTGGCGCGTTCGACGGCTTCACGTCGGCCAGTACATCCTGGCGAATGCGACGTTCGTAGATCCTTTCGCGCTCGGCCGGGGCCACGCGCAACCCCTGCGTCATGTGGATTTCCCCGAACCTGGTCCGTCGGATTGTCCAGGCGAGGGAGAGCCGAACGTCTCGAAGACCTTGGCCACGGCGACGCTGTCGGAAGGATCAAAGGTTGCCAGCAGTGCGCACGCCTGGTCGCGCTCGTCGCGAATGCGTTCGAGGCGCTTCAGGTCGGGGGACTTCACACTCGGTCCCTCATCGAGCCAGGCCGTGCGCTGGGCGATCGCCCGGTGGAGGACAGCCATGGCGGCTTCCGCGTCGAGCGATTCCTTCATCGGCGCCCAGTAGCGCTCCTCGTACGCGTAGTTCGGATGGTCCTCGGCCGCCGCGGGCAGCGGCTCGATGCCCGCGTCCAGCATGAAGTCACCGATGCGCACGGCCTTGGTGAGCATCATGCGCAGGACCTCGGGCAGCTCCATCCCACGCTTGGCGGCCATGCGAAGCGCCTTCGCGGCGATCTCGCGGTCGATGCGGAAACTGAGCTGTCGAGTGTCCATAGCGACGCGAGTTATAGCAGGCGCCGCGCGTCACCCGCTGACCGAGATTCAGGGGCGTGGCCCCTTCGGGCAGCGCAGGCTGCCGGCGCCGTCTCTGACGGAAGCCAACTGCAGGGGGCGCTCCGCGCCGCATTCAAAGGAGGCGAACCGCGGCCCTTCCGTTGGCCGGCGGAGGCAGTTCCTTCGGCGTGTCGGCGCGTCGAAGCCGTTTCAACCGAAGCGTTGCCACAACCAGATCACCGCGAGGTGCGCCGGATAGGCACCGTAGAACAGCCATCGCCTGCGCTTCATCGGGATCTCCACGCGGGACGCTGCCCAGATCAGCGGCAACGCGGCGACCGCGGCGAAATTGCGGTTGACGATCCATAGCGACGCCGTCGCCAGCGTCCAGCAGACAAGCCGGCCGGGCGTTGGTCGCCTGCAGAAAGCCCAGGCGCCCAGGCAGCACAGCAGGCCGAACCACCAGAACTCGACGAACGCGCCGGCCATCATGAACAATAGCGCCGCGATCGCGATCCGGATCGCGCCGCCCCGCTCGATCAGCCATACGACACCGGTCGACAGCAACAGCATGAACAGGATGTTCAACGGCCACGAGCCTACGAGCATCAGGAAAACCGGTGTGGCCATGGCCCCGACGACGAGAAGCCGACGCATCACGCGCAGGTGGACGCCGCGCGCCATGGCATCCGGACGTGTCAGGTTGTACATGAGCACAAAACCAAACAGCGGCATGACCATCCGGCCCAGGTCGAACAGCACGACCGAGCTCTCGCCAAGCAGGAACTTGTTGACGTGGTCAAGCACCATCAGGCCGAGCGAGAGCCATTTCAGCGCCTCGAGGCTGCCGTCGGCGATGACCACACGCGGCGGCATTGGCTTCGCAACCGAAGCGACGCTTGTCGGAAGCATCCTGGCCATCGCGGTCGCTCAATAAGCGGGCCCGAGATCGGTCCCTTCATCCCACAGCCGTCGCCATTCGGCGCTGTACTGCGCCGCCAGGACAGGGGCGCTCTTCACAACCAGTACGTTCTCGGCGTTGCGTTCGGCTGCAGAGGACGTGTAGTTGAAGCTGCCGGTCTGCACGCAGGCGTCGTCGACCACCATGAACTTGTTGTGCTGGGTTGCATAGCGTGCGTTGATGCGTACGGGCACTCTCTGGTTGGCAAGGAAGCGCGCGGCCGAATAGGGCTTCAAGGCCTCCCCGGCATCGACGAGGACGTAGACCTCGACGCCACGCCGGGAGGCATCACGCAGCGCGGACGCAACTGGGCGGCTCGTGAACGAATAGGCGGCCACGAAGATCGTCGCGCGGGCGTTGCGGATGGTCTCGAGCACCAGGGGCAGCGCCTGGCCCGGCGTGAACGCAACGATCAGAGCGGGTTGATCGACTCCGGACGTCCGCGTGGGCGCCGGCTGCGCTGATGCGCCAGGAGTTCCCCCGAGCAGCGCGGAAAGCGCCACCACGATCGCCACTGTCGCAGCATTTGCTACGGGTGCGGCTCGCGCGCGAGCATCTGCCCGCGGCGACGCGCGCAACACCCCTGTGCGTACTTTCATGCGCTGTCCCTGGCAGGGTCGTCGAAATCCGGTGCGGTGCGCGCCCGGTGAGGGGCGCCTGCCGGGCGCATGCGCCGCGTAGGCAAGGTGACGCGTTCGCCTCGCGCAATCGCGTCGGCCAGCGTGTCGCGGATCGCGCGGACCAGTCGCTCCTGATCGTCGACGACAGGCGTCACGCGGCGGGCAAACTTCTCGGCGAGCCTGAGACCCGCCAACGGTCCGGCAAGATCGGGGTATTGGGCCAGCACCGCACCGGCCAGGAGCTCCGGATCGCGCAAGATCTCCGCCTTGCGGCTCAGCGACGCGAGGAACTCGGGCCTGTCCACGGTCCACGCCATGCGTTGCGTCAAGATCTTCTTGTCCCCTCTCAGCCGCCCCTCGGTATCGCGATCGGCCACCCGGACCGTGACCGGCCTGGCGCCCCGCTGCCGCAGGACCACCTCGTCGCCGATCCTTACATTGGATCTGGACTCGGCCAGCGCACGTTCGAGGTCTGCGCCCCAGAGCGTGCGCTCGCCCAACTCAGTGCGAATGCGCGCGTAGTACGACATTCGCTGCATCGGGTCGAAGCGGTACGGCGCCGCGGCATGCGCGAGCAGCACGCCGGTGACGGCCGGACGCAGTCCGTCTGGCGCAGGCCGCCGCTCTTCGGATGGATGCCCATCGGTCGAGCGAGCGCTCGTCCCCAGCGCTTCACGTCCGTCGCCGCGCGGTTGCCGCAGCCGCTCGATCGCATGCCGGAGCTGCTGCTGCTCCAGTTCGCTGGGCGCATAGCCCTGAACCTCGATGCCTTGCACGCCCGCTTCGTGCCACACCTTCTCGCGGAATTCCCGGGTGCCCGTCGCGCGCACCACCTTCCAGCCTCGCGCCTGCATGATCGCGACGACGCCGTGAACGACCTCCAGGTTGTGGGTGCGCACCTTGAGTCGTGTGCCCTGATCGACAAAGGCCAGCGTGCGATCGGGAAAGAAGTACCGGTCGTCGATGCGCAGGAAACGGCGCGAGATCGCCTCGGGCACGGTGCGATTGGCGAGCCGCTTGGGTTGTGGCGGATGCTCTTCGATCGAGCCCGCCGAAGCGCCGGCGTCGGGGGATTCGGTGGCCATACGCGGTCCTTCCCTTCAGTCGAGAATTGCCGAGACGAACATGTCGGCCCGGGCCTTGAGTTCCTCGTCGGTGAAGCTGCCGTGCGGAATGGCGATGTTCTCGAAGTCGAACGAAAAGTCCTCGAGATCGAGCTCGTCGAGTCTGGCGTCATCGGTTGGCCTCTCTGGTCCCTCCTTCGATGGGGCATGACCGGCAGTCGAGGTCGTTGCGGGGTCGCAGGGCGACGCGGGTCGGCGCGCTGTCGCGGCTATGGCGGCTGGAGCGGCTCGGAGACCCGCCGGTTTTGCGATGACCAGCTTCGGCACTTCGGGCGCGTCCATTTCGCGTTGGGACAGGTGTTTTTCGCGGAAGTAATAGACGCGATCAGCGAGGACCGGGCGCAAGCCCTCGTGGAACAGGATCATCCGGCTCGACCCCAGCTCCTTGACCTCCTGCGGCAGCAGGAGGCGACGCGGCTGCTCGCTGATGCTCACGCTCGGCGATTTGCCCGATCCGCCCCACATCGGCCGGCTCGTATTCTTCTGCTCGACGGTGTAGGTGCCGAGTTCGCGCGAGACGGCCTCGGCATCCTCGTACTCCTTGGGCGGGAACACGATGCGCGCGGCCAGCATCTTGCGGATCGACTTGGCGCCCTCGACGCCGTACTTCTCGATCAGCTGGGAGTTCGACTGCACGATGATGACGGTGCGCACGTTGTAGCCGGGCAGGAAGGCCGTGGACTCGGCGATCACGGGAATGCGGCCCAGCGCGGGGAACTCATCGAGCATCAGGAGGAGCTGGTGCTTCAAGGCCGGGTTGTTTTCTGGAAGCTCGCGCGTCTGCAGGCCGATTGCCTGCTGGAAGAAGAGGTTCAGCAGCGGTTGCAAGCGGGCGATGTTGTCCGGATTGATCTGCACGTAGATCGAGATCGGTCGCTTGCGCAATTCGCGCAGGTCGAAATCGTTGGCCGAGGTCGCGGCATCGATCATCGGGTTGAGCCACAGGTCGAGCCGGCTCGTGAAGGTCTTGCGGATGCTCGACGCCGTGGTCGGCGCGAGGTCGATGACGTCGTAGAGGCTTTGCACGGCCTCCTGCGACAGCGGGTAGCCCGCGCGCTCGCAGGTATCGATCACGCGCTTCCAGTGCTTCTGGAAGCCCTCGTCGTCGCTGGCCATGCCCTGGCGCAGCACCTCACCCAGCGTGCGGGTCGCACCTTCGGTCTCGAACAGATAGAGCGCAATGCCGAGGAAGAGGGACCGGGCCGACGAGGTCCAGAACGGATCGCCTGCGTGCGGATCCGGAAACAGCATCGTGCCGATGCGCTGGAGGTCGTCAATGCAGCGATAGGGCGTCGTCGACACGTAGCCCAGCGGGTTCCAGCGCGCGGACCGTTCGCGCTCGGAGAGCGGATCGAACAGGTGGACCTCCTGTCCGTAGGCCTTGCGGTAGCCCGCGGTCCGCAAAAAATTCTCGCCCTTGATGTCGCTCACGATGGTCGAGCCGGGCCAGTTGAGGAGATTCGGGATGACCACGCCCACGCCCTTGCCGCTGCGCGGCGGCGCTTCGAGTTCGACACCCTGCTGGCCCGGAAGCACCAGGTAGCGTTTGCCCAGTCGGCCGAGGATGATGCCTTCGTCGCCGAGCAGGCCCGCTTGTCGGATCTCCCGCCGGGTCGCGAAGCGCGCCTCTCCATGCAGAGGCCGCCGGCGGGGAAGCAGGGCGAAGGCGACGGCGCCGAGCGCCAGCCCTTCACCGCCGGCAAGCGCCATCCAAAGGATTCGCTGGATGTCGGGGCGCTCCCCATAGTCCTGCCAGTAGCGGTAGGCCGTCAGCGGTGTCGCGTCGCGCGGCGGCAGCTTGACCGCCATCAGGAAGAAGTAGCCCGCCAGGTACAGGCCAACCAGCGCCGCAAGCAGCAGCGTCACCGTGATCCTGAGGGGGCTACGAAAGCCTTCTGCGCTTGGTACCCGGGTCATGCCAGATCTCCCGCACCACGCGACGCTGGCGATCGCGGGCGCATTGCACCACCACATCCACGCTCAACTGCGCGAGCTCGACGCCCTCGCGCGTGCTCATGCCCTGGCCCGCCGCGCTGCGCTTCATCAGCTGTGCCAGTGCCACGAACGCCATCTCGGCGCTGTCGGCATGCACGCTGGTGATCGAGCCGGGGTGACCCGTGTTGATCGACACGAGGTAGTCGTAGACCTCGTCGCCGGTTCGCAGCTCGGAGACGAAGACGCGATCCGGCCGCTGGCGCTTGGCGCTTGCCAGCAGCTGGCCCGGCGTGACCGAGGCCTGGCCCTGCGAGCCCTGCGAATAGAAGAGGCGCACGTGGTTCGGCTGGTTGCGAAGCGACAGCTCCTTCACGTCCTCGATCGTGACAAGACGCTCGTCGGCCGGGACCTCGAGGATCAGCGCCTTGCTGACCGTGGTCTTTCCCGAACCGGTCGCGCCCGACAGCAGGATGTTCTTGCGCAATTGAACCGCACGTCGCAGGAACGGGACGAACTGGCGTTCGCGCAGCAGTCCGGCGAGTTCGCGGTCGGCGGCCGACATGGTGGACAACGTCGCTTGCCTGTGCTCCAAGGGTCCGGCGCCGCGCATCGCCTCGAAGACCCCGAGCTTCTCCAGTTCTTCGAGCGTCCACAGCACGTTCGACGGTCGCCGGATCGTGATCGAGACGGTCCGGTCTTCCGTCGCGGGCGGCAGAACGATCTGGATGCGCTCGCCGCTTGGCAAGGTGGCCGAGAGCAGCGGCTCGCTGGCCGAGATGCGTTGGCGCGTGAAATTGGCCACCAGCTTGGCGATCGACATGCACCAGTCGAAGGTCGCGAACGGCAGGGCTTCGTGCGACCAGCCCGACTGGCGCTCCACGAACACGCTGCCCGGCTGGTTGATGCAGATCTCGGTGACCTCCGCGTCGTCGAGCAGTGCGGCGAGCGGCCCCAGAAAGAGGGCCAGCGCCGATGGCTCGTCCTTCTGCGCGTGCGGCTGAGGGCCCGCAGCACCGGCGCGGGCGAGGCCAAGGTCGTGGATGGACGCCGCAGCACTACGGATTGGCTGGATCGTTTCGGAGGGCATAGACGCTCCTGAAATCCACGTCGCGGGCGACCAGGATCTGGATGCGGTCCCCCTGGTTCTTGATCACGGTCGGCGGAATCGACAGGGTGCTGCGCAGCACCTCCGCGATGACGTCGCGGCCCCCCAGCGGGCTGACCACCACGCCACCGCCGCTGCCGACGTTGGTGCCGCCTTGCTGGTGGGCGGCGATCGCCTGCATCGTGCCGTCGACGACGGAAAGAAGGAGGGCGGCGCCGAAGCGCTGCCAGAAGTGGGAGTCGACAAATCCCGGCAGACCGTTGCGACCCAGCTCGTCCGTGCCCGGCGAGGCCAGCTGCACCACGACGCCTGTGGGCGTGCGCGCCTCGTTCCAGACCACGAAGACCCGGGCCTGACCCTGACGGGGCTCGCCGCGCTGCTCGCCGACGTACTTCGTGCCGCGTTCGAGCAAGACGACCTTGCCGTCGGCGCCGTAGACATCGTTGGCCCCGATGCAGGTGGTCATGCCTTCGTAGGTCGAGTCGAGTGCGGTTTCCAGCGTGCAGTCGATGAACGCGCCCTTGGGCAGGAGCATGCGTCGCGTCGGGAGCATTTGAGCCGTCACCGCAGGGGTGGGCGTCGGCTTGAGCATCGCGGCCAGGCTCGATCCGGTCGTGGACTGCACCGCCCCTGGCATCTGCAAGGCGCCGACCCACTGGGCCAGGCTCGAGGTGGTGTTTGGCGCCGTGGTGGCGGGCAGGCCTGGTACGGCCGGCGTTGTGGCAAAGGCTGCGCCTGTGTAGGGCGCGGCGGCGCTTGTAGCCGGGGTTGTCTCCGCCCGTCGCAACACTGGAACACCGAGCTGACGTTCCAGAGCCAGTTGCTCAGGGGTCTTTTGCGGCGGTCCGCCGGGATTGGTGCTGACCGCAGCGGGCGGCGGCAGGGCTGACCCGTTCGTCCCCGTGGCTGTGGTCATGGCCGGTGCGATTGATGCGCTCCTTGGAGGATCGACGCGCCCCAGCGGCGGCATCTTCATTTCGCCGGCCGCGCGCACGGCATCGGCCTTCCTTGCGGCCGTCTCGGCGTCATGGGCCCGGGAATACTGCGTGGTGTAGTACCAGACCAGGAAGCCAGCGCCGAGCAGCAGGAAGGTGCCCAATGCCAGCGCGCTGCTCACGCGAGACTGGATCGAGCGTTGCCGGTTGACCGAGGGGATCGCGCGCTCGCCGGCCACCGTGCTGCCTGCAGCGTCGCGTCGCTCGTTGCCTGCAGCTTCCCCGTCAGCAGGAGAGCCGTTCTCGCGCTTCGAGAGAATCTCGCCGGTATCCGGATCCACCGACAAGGCTTCGGCGTCGCGAGGCCTGCTGCTCACGGTGTTCGCCGTGTCATCCCGGCGGCGCAACCGATCCTTCCAGGTCATGGCGCACCTCCCGCGGTCGCGCGTTCGACGCCGGGCACATTCGTGTTCGTCCGGGTGCGGGCGCCTCCGCCGATGAAGGACTGGTTCACGACGCAGCCGACCAGCTTTCCGCGGCGCAGCACGAAGCGTCGCGCGACGCGGTGGATCACGACCTCGTCATCCTCGATGTTGAAGTTCAGCAGGGATTCCGAGCCGTCGTCGTTCTGCACGAACATCGCCGGGAATTCGGATCGAGCCTGAAAGCGCAGGCGCGTTTGGACGCCGTCATCGTAGGCACTCATGGGCTTGAGCGTGCTGTTGCCGCAGAACCAGTAGTCGGTGTTGCGAGGACGGCTGGCCGCTGCCTGCCTGATGCGCGCCTCGGTCTGCTGCTGTTCTCGTGCCGCCGTGGCCGCGCGAGCATCATCGTCGGGATAGGTGAAGCGGATCGAGTACACCATGCGCTGGGCGGCCTTGCCGGTCGGAACGTTGGCAGAAACGACGTACTCGAAGTGGTAGGCCCGGCGGTTGGTAAGCACCGTGAGGTTGGTGGCGGCGTGTGCCTCCTTGGGCTTGATGAAAAAGTGATTGCGCTCGGCGCCGACGTCGAAAGCCCCGTTGTCGCCGGAGCCCAGGTTGACGAACTCCTCGCCCTCCGCCCACTGGAGGTGGATCTGGTAGCCAACGTACCCCTTGAGCTCGACGACATCGTCCGGGTTGTAGGTTACGACGCGGATGCGGGGATCGATCGCTCCGGCCGGCGGAATCGTTGCTGCACGCCCGGTGCAGGGTAGGGTGCCGAAGGCGAGGAGCGCCCCGACGAAGAGCGCAGAGGCCGAGGAATTCATCGCGCATCGGCCTTGCCAGTGGGGATGCCATTCACCGCGACTTCCGGTTCGCGCCGGTACTCGACGACCCGGAAACCCAGCGGGTTGAGGGATCGTGTCTTGTCGTCCTTCGACGGCTGCGTGTACGCGAACTCGATGGTCGAGACCCAGTGGCTGGCTTGCTCCTCGCCGGTACCGCCGGGCCGGGCATAGCGGCTGAAGCGGACTTGCGCCAGTTTGTCGCGGCCGCTCTCGAGCTTCAGAAAGGTGACGGAGCGCACCTGCGTTCGAACCGTCGTCCCGTCCTTGAAGACGTTCAGCGGGGACTGCGGGTTGTTGATGCTCCATAATGCGGCCCACTCCTGGTTCAGGCGTGGAGAGTTCTCGCTGCCGACCAGGTCGTAGTCGGCCTCGGCCGTGCCGTAGAAGTACCGCTCCCGTGCGATCACATAGGTCGACAGGAGGTTGCGGGTGACGACCTGCTCGATATCGGCGGTGCCCTCGTAGGTCGGAACGACGTCGACGATGCCGCTGCTGCTGTCGACACGGATCACGATGGGAACGGGCTGCTTCAGGGGCGTGAGCCCGGCAACCGCCGCAACGGCCAGGACAGCGACGAAGGACGCGACGCCGGCAACCGACCAGGCTATCTTGGAAGACCGGATCGCGCGACGCGCGCGATCCATCTCCCAGCTCTGAGCATCGCGTAGATAGCGATCAAGGGTTGAGTCGCGATTCATGAATCGCTCCCGTGGTTCGTGCGGCGACCTGCGCGTTGATGGGACTCAGCGCGCCCTCGCACTCGGGTGGCAGAGGGGGCCTGGTTCCGCATCCCGATAGCAACGCGATCATCAGCGACGTCATGATTTGCTTCACACGACCTCCTTGAGCCCCGTTACCGATGACGGTTCGGGTTCGGCATCACCTGCTCGCGGGGAATCAGGGTGCCTCCTCGTCGTGCACCGCCAATCCTGTTCCAACTGCTCGCGACACCGGCGCCCACGCGGTTTCCGGCCAGTCGACGCAGAGAGTCCCATTTGCTACCGGGGTCGTGCCGGAGGCCGTCAAGAACGCCGCGGCCGAATTCGTACGTCGAACGACGTGCGGTCCCCGATCCCCATCTCATAAGTGTGCTTACCGCGTTGAATGATGTGAGTGAGATGCCGCTCGCGAGGCCCGCGGCAATCGATGTCACCTGTCGCATAACCAAGAAAATAAGGGCTGATGCAACACAAACGCGAGCGCTCTCGGCGATGGTGATGGCGCCGCCTAAGCCAGCGGCATTCGCTGTGTACGATCGCAGGACGGCTAGCAAAAGTGCTCCGGCCAACGTAGCCAACAAGGTGATCAAGGCATAGTTCGCCAATTGCGCAATCCACGCTTCAAAAAAGCGCTTGGTTGCATCGAAGAAGAGCAGGACGATGAACATTGGTCCCAGGGCAAGAATCAGCGCCAAGGCAACCTTTGACAGAGCAAGAAGAAATGCCGTCACTACGACCGTCAATCCGACCATGAAATAGACGACGAACCCTGCGATGTAGTAGGCAAAGTTGCTGTTGAGGATGCTGCCCTTGTTCAGGAGTTGTTCGGCAATGAGGTTGCCGTCCACCCAGATTTGATCGACCACAGAGATCGTCGACGGAGCGCCAAGAACATCGGCTGCCAATTGATCGGGACCATGAGTGAACGTGTCTACGACCAACTCGTTGTAGGTCCAGAGACGCAGCCCAAGGCCTAGGATTACAACAACGACCAAGATGCGCTTGACGCCTTCCCAGATCGGCTCCTGAATCCGTCCTGTCATGCACAGATAGCCCCACATCATGACGTAGACCGTTCCGAGGGTGACAGCCGCCGGCTCAATCGCGGAGGCCACCTTCGCTGCATTCGTGCTGACGTAGGTGGAAAGTTGGCCTGAGAGCCAAGCAAAGAACTGTTCGAAGAATCCCATACGACCCTCGCGCCTCGATTACCGTTGGACCGGCGCAATGGGGACCGGTTTCAACTTCTTGATGCTGCCGATACCTTCAATTGTCTTTCGCTTGACGTCCTCGTCGCTATCAGTGCGCGCTGCGCTTGCCGGTGGTGGTTGGGCTGGCAATGATGTCTCGGTCACCTGCATTGAGGTAGTTTGGTGCGAATAGAGGTAGGCACCCCCCCCAACGGCGCCGACCACTGCAACGAGCGCGATGTACGTCCAAATGCTCTTGATCATGATGGCTCTCTAAGACTCAGTAGGTGACAGACGACATCGATTTCACAGTGCCGACGTCTGTCATTGCCCGCTCGCGAATTCGCTGTTGCTGTGCCAACTCCTCGCTACGTGCTGCCTCATACAAGCCCTGGAGCTTGGTCTGCTCGTTCGTGAGCATGTTCTGCTCCGCTTGAATCCGGGCTTGAAGATCCTGGATCGCCTTGGGATCCTGCGAAGTTCCTATGCGATCGATCAGTTGCTGCAGGGCCGAGAACCTCTGGCCCGTGTTCTGATAAGCGGCCTGCGTGGTACCGCTCAGCATGGCTGCTGCCTGCCGGCCCTGCTCGACGACCTGTCGCATCTCCGGGCTCAGCGCGTCCATCTGCGAACGCGTGAGGATGCTGTTCGCGCGCATGATCGACTGGATCTGGCTGGATAGGCCCGAGTACCCGGGAGAGGCACCGTTGATCGTGTTCATCAGGTCGCTGTAGCTCGACGGCAGGTAGTTGCGAGCTTCATAGGGCATTGGCAACAGCTGCTCCATCCCGCGGGTTCCGGTCAGGGCGCTGTAGGTCTGCTGCAGTTGGGTGTTCGACTGCCTGAGCTGGTCGTATTGCTTCTGCATGCCGGAGAGCTGCTGCTGCCAGGCACCCAACTGTTGCATCAGGTTGGCCACCGCGGCCATGTCGATCACCGGGATTCCCGCATGCGCGTGCAGGGGAGTGAACACCGCCGCGGCGGCGATCACGAAGCCAATGAGCTGCTTACGCATGGGAGACCTCCTTGACTGGAACGGGATGGGGAAGGGCGGCGGATCCGCTCGCAGCCACAGCCGCGCGGAAGTGCGGCAGCCACTGCTCCGGGTTCGGACCGTGCTGCTCGATGAGACGGCGCATCAACCGGACATTGGCGGTGCGGCCCGAGATCACGTGCAGCATGTCGTCGAAGCCTTGCAGGTCCAGTTGGGCAACGACGCTCACGTGGTTCTGCTTGATCAGGAACTGTCGCGACCCCGGCTCCAACTCCTGCTTGATCAGCGCGAATTCCCGGTCGGTCAGGTTGAAGCCTTCGGTGTATTCCTTGTAGTCGGCCTCCGGATTGGGAAACAGGATCTTGGTCGGCGTCTGCTCGACGATCGCACGTGCGATGCCGGAGTCGAGCACATGGCTGGTGCTCTGGGTGAAGGTGGCGATGTTCGCGTTCTTCTTGCGCCAGGTCTCCAGCCCGTTCTTGGCAAACTTGGCGAAGGCCGGATCGTTCAGGAGCTTGGCGAATTCGTCCATCCAGCAGACCAGGGGCCGCCCGTCCACCATCCGGTTGACCAGGTGGAAGAGGTACATGGTCAAGGGTGCTCGCACTACTTCGTTGTCCAGAAAGTCGGTGACGTCGAAGCCGACCAGGGCATGCCGGTCGAGAAGCGGTGCGACCTCGTCACTGGGGTTGTCGAACACCCAGGCGTAGTCGCCATGCTCGGAGGCGCACCACGGGCGCAGACAGGCGTGCATGCCCTCTGGATCGGTCACGTCGAGGAAGGACGCGAGGCGCGACAGCCGCCGGAACGGTGCATCGAGCCGCAGCGTGCCCTTGAGCGCCTGTTCCAGGTCCTCCTCCTGTCGTACGGACAGGACGTCTGTCGGAGACCGAAGGACCAGGCGGCGCAGCCACTGGCGCATGAACTCGACGTTGTCTGCGATGGCGGTATCCAGCTGCAGGGGATTGCAGCCGGTCGGGGCGCCGTTCCTGAGCGGGAGGTACTGGCCGCCCAGCGCGGCGATCAGGATGTGAAGGCCTTCGTCCTTGTCGAAGATCACCTGGGTCGCATCCAGCCGGTTGCAGATCGCGGTCAGGCAGAACCCGAGAAACGTCGTCTTGCCCGTTCCGACCGGGCCGAGGCCCGTGATGTGGCCGACGTCGCGCCGGCTGCCGCCGTCGGGGCGACACGGGTCGCTCGCATGCAGCGAGAAGTAGTAGATCGACCCCGCCCGCGTGACGAATGCGGTCAGCGCGTCGCCCCAGAAATTCCCCTGCGCGCGGCCGGTCGGGTAGTTGTGGAAGGGGGACATTGCCGCGAAGTTGCGGCTCGTGATGGGCGCCTTGCGCGTACGGAAGGCAAAGTTGCCGGGGAGTTGGGACCAGAAGGCCGCTTCCAGTGCCAGATCCTCCCGCGCGACGACCATGCCGGTATCTCCCAACAGGTAGCGCGCACGCGCCACGTTGTCGTTGAGTTGCTTCAGCCTCGGGAGCCCCTCGGCCTCGCTGACGCCGTCGAAGGTGTCGGCCAGCACGTGCAACGTGAAGTGATGGTCCCCGACCACGAACCTGTTGCTCATGAGGTCGTCCAGCGCATCCTTGAGCTCTTCCGCCTGCGACACGGCCATGTCGCCCGCGGCGGCCATGCGGTTGTGCTGGCGACCCATCATGTCGGTCGCCGTTCCCTTGGGAAGGAAGGTGAAACTCTGAGTCAGCACGAAGGGGAAGGAAGCCGTCAGGAGGGAGCCGAACATCCCTGGGGCGGTGGGCGTCGGGTACTCCTTGATTCCAAGGAAGGCGCCTACGCGGGTCTGGGTGCCCGTGCGATATTCCATGGCCTCGTTGCCGAAGAAGGGCCGGCTGGTGGCCAGCACCTCGTTGAGCGGCGCACGCGGCAGCGGCATGCGCTGCCATTCGCCGTTGATGAGGATTCCATGAAACTCCAACAGCGACGAGAACAGCACCTCGCTGCCGTCCAGGCGGTAGACGCCCAAGGCCTCGGGTTCGTAGCGCTCGAGGGCGGCCAGGAGCTCCTGCCGCATCTTGGCGCAGGCCTCCAGAGAATCGACCAGTTCTGCTCGCTCGCCGTCGCGGTCCGCCTTCTTCAGGAACCGAAGCGCAAAGTTGCCGATGCGCGTCGGCTGCGGGCGATAGACGAGGGACAGATAGAGCTCGTTGACCATGACGCGCTCGCCGGCCATCTTGCGCCGGTAGCGTTCCTCCACATCCCGGGCGAAGCCGGGAATGGTTCGGCCGTGCGGATAGCGCGTCTCCCGCCGCCGGATCACGTGGGCCCAGAGCGCGAGGTTTGGCGAGGCGATATTGCGCCAGAGCACGTTCAGGCGCTCGTGCCAGCCATTGATGTCCTCGTCGTCGGCGCTCTCGAAACTCGCGCCGGCAAGACGCAGGGTCTGGACATAGTCGCCGGCGCGGGTCTTCGCGACGTGCTGGTCCACGTGAGCGACGAGCGGGATCATGGACGCAGCCCCGACCTCGCGCCGCAGCGTCCGTTCGTTGCGCAGGGTGCGTGACATCTGCTTCTCCGCTAAAGGAGCACGCCCTCGGGCAATCTGCGCCTTCGCCCCTTCAGGTCCGGCAGGTCGAGCGTGAGCGGGCTGTACGAATTCGCCCCCCAGTAGCGTGGGTTGCCTCCCAACAGGGCCGGCAGGCGCGTGCGGCCCCAGAGCTGCAGCAGGTCGAAAAAGCGCGGCTCGTAGAGGCAGACCAGGTACAGAACCCCGTGAATCGGCAGGAACGCCAGCAACCAGACCAGGTTCTTCGTCACGATGAAAGACTCGGTCGTGAGGATGACGTTGAACATCATGGCCGAGTAGGTCACGCCCCAGATCATCGAGGGCCGGGTCATCCCGACGAAGAGGGTGTCGGCGACGATGCCTTGGTTGCGGTCCATGGGAAGCTCCTAGACACCGAACATGCCGCGGATCCAGGAGACGATCTGCGGACCGCCGAAGACCAGCACCGTTCCAAGTACCACGCCGACCATCCAAAACCAGCTGATGCGGCCAAACCAGGCCATGACGCCAGACACCATGACCGCCACGGCCGCAAGAGGTGTCAGGATCGACACGAGCTGCGTCTGGGTGGCGTTGGCGCCGGTCGCGAAGGGGCTGCCGGCCCAGCTGAGGGTGGGGGCCAGCGCTGCCAGGACCGCGACCAGCAGGAGCCAGAGCGGCGACCGGCGCGGTTGCCGAGACCGAACGCTGCGAGCGTCGTTCAGCTCAGGAGTTCGATTCGCGTGATCGTGCGGCCGATGCCGATCGTCTTGAGGTGAATGGCGAGCGTATCCAGGCTGCGAAAGGTTCTCGGCCCCCGCGTGCCCATCAGCGTCCAGCGACCCGAGCGCCACGAGATGAGGGCCTGCAGGCGATAGCGCAATGGCTCGGTCTCGACCACGATGATCTCGAGGATCGCCTTGCGATGGAACAACTCGAGCAGTTCCAGGCTGCTCACTTCGTTCAGCGGCGTTTCGGGTTCGATCTTCGCGCTCTTGGACGCACCCCGACGGGTCGTTGCCATGGCTTTCCTTTTCTCTTCCGGGTGGCGCAGGATTTTGATCGAAGGAAAGACAGACCATGGCGCTTCACTCCAGGCGATGGGACGTTTTCGTAGGGGCGCCGTCGCTGGCGTCCTTGGCAGACGGCTCCGCGAACGAAGAGGGCGTGGGCGTGGGCGTGGGCGTGCCGCCGCGCCTCGGCTTGGCGTAGACGTCCCACCAGGCGGCGGGCGGAATCGCCCTGGCTGCCACGACCTTGGCCAACTGCGCGGATGGCTTCGCCACCAACCTCGGACTCGGCCGGGACTCTGAAGCGCCACCGATCTCCCGCTTCAACGCTTCGATGTCACTCAGCGTTCGGACGCGCTGCTGCTCTGCGTCATCAGCGCCGATCATGTCCGCGGCTGCCAGGCGCTCTGCCTTGCGGCGCGCTAGCTCGCCGGCCATTGCTTCGGACTTCGTGAGCTCGTCGCGCAGGATGCGAAGTCGCTCGGTGTCGCGCGTTCCCTGCTCTGCGGCGCTGACTGTCGTGGGCAGCGGCTCGGATCTCGCGTGAGATCCGACCATGAGCAACGAGAAGGACAGGCAGAGCGATGCAGCGGGCCCTCTCCATCCCTTCAACACAACATCGATGCGTTGACGATCCACGGCGATCATGAGCGCACTGTTTCACGAGTCGCGGTCGCCGTCAACGACTTTTTCTAGATGACTCAGTTGCTACAGAACGGTATAGCACTATAGACAAGTAGATTTGATGGAAATATGCTTTCGATTGCGCTGACTCGGCAATCGGGCATTCGTTCGAGGACAGAGGGTGAAGCGCTCCGTCTTTGAACCAGCTGTGCATCTGATCGAAATCGTAGAGCGGCGAAGACCACTCCTCAATACGCCGGACGGGCGAAACGGCCGCGATTGTGAAACCAGCGGTTTCGGGATTGCGAGCGAATCAAACGAAGGTTCTCATTCAGTGAAGGAGTGAACCGTGAACGTTGTGGTCTTCGCCAATCAAAAGGGCGGCGTCGGAAAATCCACGCTGGCGATACTCTTCGCGCACTGGCTGGCCGAGCGACATCGCGAGCGCGTCTGCGTCATCGACCTCGACACGCAGTCCAACGCGTCGAAGTCCCTTCGGCGTTTCGAAAGTGGCCTGGAGGCGGCGACCCTGTTCGATGACCGGCCGATCGCACTGCCCAAGGCGACCCCATCCTCCATCGTGCTGATTGCGGGGAGCAAGCGGCTTGCGGACCTCGAACTGGCCAAGCCGGCCCTCGTCATCCCGGCGTTTCGCAGGCAGGTCTTGGCGCTGATCAACTCATTCGATTCCGTGGTGATCGACACGCCGCCGGCGCTGGGCTTGCGCATGAGTGCGGCGCTGATCGCCGCCACGCACGTGACCTGCCCGATCGAACTGGAGGAGTACAGCATCGATGGCGTGACGGACATGCTCAGGACGATCTTCGGCATTCAGAAGCGATACAACGCGGCCTTGCGCATGGCTGGCATCGTGGCGAATCGATTCAACCCGCATTCCGTGCGCCAGAAGGCGTCAATCGGCAACCTGATGGCGCACTACGGGGACTTCGTCCTGCCGGGCAAGATCTCGACGCGATCCGCGATTCCCGAAGGGCTGGCAGATGGCGTGCCGGTCTGGCAGCTTGCCAAGACCTCGGCGCGCGAAGCGGGCGCGGAGGTGATGCATGTCTTCGACCTGCTCAAGGAGCGCATCGACGCCGTCGAAGCCTCGAGTGCCATCAAGGAGAGCGCCGTATGAACCACCATGTCAATTCGCTCGACCTGAGCGGATTGGATCAGTTTCGGGCCAGTGACTTGCTCGTCGACATCGGGAAAGCGAGCTCCGACGGCACGCCGCTTCAGGTGGCGCTGACGCTGATCGATTTCGACCCGTCGCAGCCGCGCCGTACTCTGGACGAGGCGACGATTCAGGAGCTTGCGCAATCCATCGCGACGCACGGCGTCCTGGAGCCAGTCTCGTTACGAACGCACCCGGACCGGCCAGGCCGCTTCATCGTGAACAGGGGCGAGCGCAGGGTGCGCGCCGCAACGCGGGGTGGACTTGCCTGCATTCCCGCCTTCATCGATGAGCGTGTGGATCCGTACGCGCAGGCGGCAGAGAACTTGCACCGCGATGCCATGTCACCGTTTGATCTGGCGGACTTCATTGCCGAGCGGGAAAAAGAAGGCCAAACACGCGCCGAGATCGCTCGCAAGCTCAACAAGCCGAGATCATTCATCACTGAGGTCGCTTGCCTGGTGGACGCTGCGCCGGCGTTGCGGGCTGCCTTCGATGAAGGCCGGGTGAACGCCGACCGGCGGCTGCTCTACCAGTTGGCGGTGGCCATGAGGAACAAGCCCGCCGAGACCGAGGCCTTGCTCACCGGCCCGGGCGTGGTCACGCGCGGCAG
Source organism: Variovorax sp. P5_A3 (assembly GCF_056400665.1). Taxonomy (NCBI): domain Bacteria; kingdom Pseudomonadati; phylum Pseudomonadota; class Betaproteobacteria; order Burkholderiales; family Comamonadaceae; genus Variovorax; species Variovorax sp. P5_A3. The sequence continues at coordinate 41,577 of NZ_JBFUKW010000040.1, forward strand.
CCTGGAGGCGCTCCTGGATCGCAAAGCGACCGCCACAAGGCACGAGGACCGAAACAAGGCGGCAGATCCCTTCACCAAGTCTCCGTCGAGCGCGGGCCGGACTGTCCTGATCGTCGAGCACGGCGGCCGTCGGGGTTCGCTGCGACTGAAGGCACACGACAAGGACCTGGCCGAGGTGCGCTATGGCGATGGAAGCCGTGACATGGTCCGACTGCCGGACTTGCGCCTCGTGTGCTGGGCCACGGAGGAATAACTCATGAGAAACGCGACTCGAAGCGGCGTGCGAGGCAGTGCCGCGATCGCGCCTGCGCGCTCGATCGCCACGCGGATCATGTTCGTGTCGATCTTCGTCACATGGCAGATCGTGCGGATCGCGTGCTGTGCGATGCTTGTGCTGACGGAGCCGATTCTGCGTGCGACGCTCGTACCGATCGCATTCCTCGGCTTCATGGTCACCCTGATCTTCGGCTTCCTGATCGGCGACCCGCGGTTCCCGCGCTGGGGAATGCTGGCGTTCTCCGTGGGGGCGCTCATGCTCTATTGGCTATTCTTGGGGCTGATGAGCCTTTTCATGACACTGCCACCGGATCATGACCACCGTTGTTGACAAGCACTTGCTCGATCGGGTCGCGCGTGAGCGCCGTTTCGACGATCGCACCATGGAAATCGCGCGGCGTCTGTTCCTGGATGAGGAAAAACCGAGGAAGTTGGCGCTGGAGTACGCCGTCATTCACCAGCGCATCTATGCCATACGCCGGATGGTGACCAAGGTCGTCGCCAGCTATGAGTTGCCTCCTGGCTATACGGAGGTCACGCTGCGAGGTCCCGCGGAGCTGGTCCAAGCCATCAGCGAACTGTTCGACCTGCAGATGAGCGAACTGGTCGAACCGCAAAAGTGAGTTTATGCGACCCGCAACGTTTGCGAGGTCCTTCGGAGGCAGAGACCTGGATCGGCAATGTCCGGAATTGTCGATCGCTCGGCCCACCCCGCGCGGCCCGGCTACTTACTCAAGAAATCCTGAAGCGTCTTGCCGCTATCGAGGCCGGCCTTGAGCCATCCGGGCTTCGGACCGCGGCCGGTCCACGAATTGCCGGCGCCATCGCTGTAGTGAACCTTGGAGGGGGCACGCTTGGCCCTCTTCCCGGGTGCTTTGCTGGCCGGCGCGGCTGCTTCCATCTTGTCGACGGCCGAGGCGAGCTTTGACCTGATCGTCGATCCCGACTTGAACTCCTCGATGGATCGTCCCGACGCGAGGGCTTCGCGCAGCCAACGTGGGCGCGGGCCACGGCCTGACCACACATTGCCGGCGCCATCGCTGAACTGGGCCCGGGCCTTGCTGCCTTTCTTCCCGACAACTTTCTTGGCGGTGGAGTCCAGGCCCAGATGGGCGGCGGTCAGTCCGTAGTGCGCGATCGCGACCTTGATGCGGTCGACGACACCTTTGATCTCGCTGTCACGCAACGCATCGGCCTGGCGTTGAAGTTGCTCGATCTGTTTTTGGATCTGCTTATAGGTTTGTGCCATTGCTTGCTTTAGTGTTTCAAGAACGAGAGTACTGAAGACTCTCTAGGCCCGATTCTGCCACTCCTATTGCGGAAGTGTCGAATATGGCAAATCCGGCGCCGTGTATAGCAATTGCTGCCGCAAGAGTGTGGCAATGCAATTGAAGCTGACAGTCTTCACGCGTTGCGTTTCGCACTCGCTCAGACGACATCTATCGGGCCGCTCACGACGTGCCTGTAGCGATCCATCACTGCGACCTCGACACCCAGCCACCGAGCGACTTCCGCGGGCGCCGTTCCGCGTCGCAGTTGGCGCATCGCGAAGGTGTGTCGAAGCTTGAAGGTTCCGCCTTCGTTGCCATCGAGACCCGCGTCCGCGAGCAACTGCCGTGTTGCCGAGTAATG
>NZ_JBFUKW010000041.1:0-41211 GCF_056400665.1 Variovorax sp. P5_A3
ACGGTCGGCCGCATGAAGCTGGAACACACGCTTGGCCAAGTCGATGCCGAGAATATCGATTTCCATGTTGAGCCTCCTATGTCAGCGGTTGATAGTGCCGCTCAGTCTTCCAGAGAGGTGGCGTCGGGTCCATCTCAGTAGTTCATGGCTCAGCGCCTGATGGAGCTCGATGTCGAAGGCCGCTGCGGCGCCGCGTACGACGAGAAGAATCCCGAACGCCTCAACAGCCGTAACGGCTACCGCGAGCGAACCTGGGACACCAGAGCCGGCAGCGTCGAACTGAAGATCCCCAAGCTGCGCCAGGGCAGCTACTTCCCCGAGTTCCTGGAGCCTCGGCGCACCGCCGAGAAGGCGCTCACCGCCGTCATCCAGGAAGCCTATGTGCAAGGCATCTCCACGCGTTCCGTGGACGATCTGGTCAAGTCGCTGGGCATGAGCGGCGTCTCCAAGAGCCAAGTCAGCCGGCTGTGCGGCGAGCTCGATGAGCGCGTCAACGCCTTCCTCGGGCGCCAGATCGAGGGCGACTGGCCCTACCTGTGGATCGACGCCACCTACGTGAAGACGCGCGAGGCTGGGCGCATCGTGATGCGTGGCCGTAATAGTGGCGGTGGGCGTGAACACCGACGGCCAGCGCGAAGTGCTTGGTTTGAAGGTCGGCGCCTCTGAAGCCGAGCCCTTCTGGACCGAGTTCCTGCGCAGCCTGAACCGTCGAGGTCTTCGCGGTGTGAAGCTCGTGATCAGTGACAGCCACGAGGGCATCAAGGCGGCCGCCGCGAAGGTGCTGAAGGCCACCTGGCAGCGTTGCCGAGTTCACTTTATGCGAAACGCTCTGGCGTACGCTGGCAAGACCCAGCGGCGCATGGTCTCGGCCGCCATCGGCACGGTCTTCGTACAGGACTCGGCCGATGCGGCTCGAACGCAATGGCGATCGGTGGCCGATCAGCTCCGAGACAAATTCCCCAAGCTGGGCGCCCTGATGGACGATGCGGAGAACGACGTGCTGGCCTTCATGACCTTCCCACGAGCCCACTGGACGCAGATCTACAGCACAAACCCTCTGGAGCGGCTGAACGCCGAGATCAAGCGACGTACGAACGTCGTGGGCATCTTCCCCAACGACGCCTCGATCACGCGCTTGGTTGGCGCCATGATGCTCGAGCAGAACGACGAATGGTCGCTCAACCGGCGATACATGCAGCTTGAAGGCTTGCAGACCCTGAGCGACACTGCACCCACTCGGCTGTCCGCTGTCTCGCTGAGTACCGTGCAGCTCAGCCTTCTCCGGGCTGGGGAGCTACACCACGGAATGGGACGCGACCTTCCTTGCGCCCTCGTTCGCCCGATTACCGCCCCTGGCTTACTTGCTCGACGACCAGGTTGAGTCGCGAAGGAAAATTGCTCGGCATCTGGGGGTGAGCTTACGGACGCTGCAGCGCTACCAGGCCAGCGGCAACGCACCCCGGGCGGTGTATTTAACTCTCTGGTTCGAGAGCCGCTGGGGCATGGCCGCCCTGCACACGCAGGCCTACAACGAAGCCCAACACGCCCGCGCCTGGGTCGCCTCCCTGGAGCGCGAGTGCGAGCGGCTGCGCGGCGTCATCCGTGTGTACGAGCGGGCGCAGGGGCAGCCGGCGGCGAATGGGGCGGTTTTTCACTCGGTTTGAGCACGCGGCAATGACAGGACGTGGGCCGCCCCAAGACCGTTGGACGGCTCTGTTCGCCGAATTCGGCTCTGCGGTTGCTGTCTGTCGCAGCCGACTGACGAACTCACGCTGTAACTCAGGTTGCAGTCATTCGGGTGCGGCGAGCGTCGCAGCATCGACGACCGGTTCAAGTGTGCAGACATAGCCGCGCAGAAACCCTCGAGGGGCATTTTGTTCGATGCATCGAAGACCAACCGAACGGCCGCCATGCTGGCCGTCGGAATGGTAGTCCGGGCCCTGAGCTGACCGACAGACTACGAAAGCCTGCGCCCCGAAGCAGTCGTTTGGGACAGCCGCGTTGCCCATCAAAAACTCTATTCCGCACGTGCAGATGCCGGTCACGCAGCGGCTCAGCGCGTGCGACCTCGAGAATAACAAGCTCAAAGGGCTCCTGGTCAGCTCGATGTTCGAAGTCGCCTCTGTGCGCGAGGCACGCACGCAAAGATCAGCGTGGACTGTGTTGCTTAATGAGCTTCCCAAATTTCCGCAGACCAATTGCGTCGGCAAGGGACGGCGAGACGGCGTTCGCAAGCGTGAGCATTTTGAGTAGCCCTCCCCCCATGACATGGGCCCGACGTCGTTGGCGGATTGTGGCAAGGATCTCGCGAGCGACCACTTCGGGCTCGCACAGGGCGACGCCCATCTCGCGCCACATGTCGAAATACGGAGATTCCGACTCGGTGTTGGAGGGTACAGGACCGAAGAAGGAGAGCACCACGTCGGTCCCGGCCAACTCGCGGTTAGCGCCTTGCACGTAGCTTGCCAGCGCGCCGCGGGTCGCCGCGTAGGCGCTCATGAAAGGCAGTGCTACCCGGCCGTCCATGGCGCCGCCGAGATGGACGATCACTCCGCCGCCGGCTTGCTTGCGCAACCCCGGCAGGAATGCCTGAGTCACGAAGATCGGTCCCTTGACGTTGATCGCCATCAGCGCGTCGATGTCGGCCATCGTGTAGTCCTCAAGAGGCTTGCGTGGCGAGATGCCCGCGAGGTTCACCACCGCATCGATCCGGCCAAGATGATCGAAAGCCGCCGTCGCCAGCTTCTCGAGGCTCGCTGGATCGGTGACATCTGCGCGCACATAGATTGCCGAGCCGTCGCTCCGGCCAGTCAGCGCCGAAGCGTCGTGTTCGCTCCGCGCCGCGAGCAAGATTCGGAAGCCTTCGGCCGCGAGAAGTCTGGCCAAGGCGTGACCAAGCCCTCCGGTCGCTCCGATGAGAACGGCGGTGGGCGCATTGCTGCCCTGATTGGCTTTGGCGCGTTCATTTCCGGTAGCGTCACCGGCAGTCAGCGGGGTATTTGTCGTGATCTGGTTATTCATTCGATTTGCTTTCCTTTGTAGGTGTTGACAGGGCACTTCAGCCCCATGGCAGGTCGATTGTTCTGTCGGCTCAATGAGGCCATTGTTCCAACGGCACCGCCTGCGCGCACTCGCCAATGACGCCTCATTGCAGCCAAACGCGCCAACACACCCCTTCCTGCTTGGCGCCATCCGCCGATGCGCTGGCGCGATGCGCGAACTAAACTCGACGCATGCCATCCGAGCTGACCGACGACCTGACTGCCCCAAACGCCCGCATCAGCCACGCACGCTCCCTCTGGGTCTGGCCCGGTTGGCAGGTGCTGATGCAAGACGCGGGGGTGGACCGCGCCAACGTGCTGCGCCGCGCGAAGTTACCGGGCGACCTGTTCGCCCGCGACAGTGTGCGGCTCGATGCCGCGAGCTACTTCCGGCTCTGGGATGCCATCGATGAGGAGGCCGGCAACGCGGGCGGCCCCGCACCGTTGCGCCTGGCGAAGAAGATGTCGGTCGACTGGTTCAATCTGGAACTCTTCGTCGCCTTGTGCAGCGAAGACATGAACAGTGCGCTGGCCCGCCTCGCCAAATACAAGAGTGGGCCAATGGCGCTGAAGCTTGAGCACAATGCACGCGGCACCACGGCCACCATGGAGTTCCTCGACCACGGCCTGACGCCGCCGCGCGTGCTCATGGCGTTCAAGCTGGTTTTCTTTGTGCAGCTTGCGCGCTTGGCCACGCGCAGCCCGGTGCAGCCTCTGCGCATAGGCTGGCCTTCGCCGGATCTGTCGGCCTCTGATGCGCGCGCCTACACCACCTGGTTCGGCGTTCCGGTGGAAGACCTACCTCTGCCCACCGTGATGTTTGCGGCAGAAGATGCGCAGCGCCCGTTTCTCACGGCGAACCATGGCATGTGGAAGGTCTTCGAACCGGCCTTGCGCCAACGCCTGGAGGACCTCGAGAAAAACGCCAGCACCGTCGACCGCCTGCGCAGTGCGCTGCTCGAGGCCCTGCCCGCCGGCGAAGTGTCGATGGCGGCCGTGTGTAGAAAACTCGGCGTCAGCACGCGCACTCTGCAACGCAGGCTGCAGGAAGAAGGCAGCAGCTTCCAGCAGACGCTCGACGCCGTGCGCAATTCCCTCGCGCAGCACTACCTGCACAACTCGTCACTGTCTGGCGCGGAAATCTCGTTTCTTCTCGGCTTCGAGGATCCCAACTCGTTCGTGCGGGCATTCCAGACGTGGACTGGATCGACGCCGCAGGCAGTTCGATTGGCGCAGTCGAAAAGCGGGAAGGGATTCAATCTTCGCCCTTGACGTACTGGAACAGTTTGCGTCCGGCCATCGTGGGCGCAACAAGCGCGGACCTGTGATGCCGTCGAGCGTATGGCCGCCTTGGTGGAATACTCTCGGCAACCCGCTCGAAGGGCTGCTTTCGGGCGGCGCCTCAAAATGGTGATCTCGGCCACGAGCGGGTGTTCCTGAACGTCCGATTCAGGCGTCCCTGAATCTTCGACTTGCGAGCTACTTCGTTGGCGCATCCAGGCTAGCCGTCGCCGGTCCAATGTCTTCCACATCTGCCCACGCCGTTACGTCGAAGCGGAATTCGGCGATCGCACACGTGGGCATGTCTACGATCTCGCTCGACAGTCGGTGCGCGAGATTGGTGAACTCGGGGTTGTGGCCGAAAAGCATTACGCGGTTGAGCTTGTCATCAAGTGCGCAAATGAAGGCGAGCAAGTCGCCCGGGCTGCTGGCGTAGAGCCGTTCATCGATGACGATATTCTTGAGTTCGTAGCCGATCTCTTCGGCGACGAGTTCCGCTGTCGTCAGCGCGCGCAATGCCGGGCTGGAGACGAGCAAATCGGGCGTCACCCCGCGTTCGCCGAGCCGCTTACCCATCGTGGGCGCGTCTTTGCGGCCACGATCATCCAATGGTCGCTCCCGGTCAGGCAAGGACAGACCGCCGCGACTTGACTTGGCATGACGGACGAGAAGCAGGGTTTTCACGATCCAACTTTCGGACTTGATCAACTGTACATCGCTACATCGGCATGACGGCGGTACAGGGGCTGGGATTGGCTCTTCGGCGTGCTGACGCTCGCCGCCTTCGTCACCGTCATCATGCTACGGATCGGCTACGGCCTCATGGCCGACAGGAAGACGGCACACCCCTTTGAGCCGCAGGAAATGGCGCGGTGGAACCGAGTACAACGGCTCACCCGCGTGGGCATCGCTCCATTGCCGGTCGGCGACGGGACCAGCTAAGAGCTGCTTTCAACGGCTGCATTTCGGAGGCCAGGTCGGCAAACGTAAAGTCTGCAGAGGGCCCTGAACGCCATTTCGCGGCGTTGGGAAGCAGCCGTTCAAAGCATCGTGGCCCTGGTCGTTGGCAGCACTGAACAGCGAAGGTCAAGTATCCAAGTAGACCGGCCGGTCGCGTACAAAAGCGCAAACGTCAGCGATCCGCGGCCTCCGACGCTCTCCGGCGGAAATCGACTGGCTGCAACCAGTCTTGAACGGGCTTCCGTGCCCCGATCTTTCCCGCTGCCTTGACCTGAAAAACTGCTCCCGAGCGCTCATGGGAAGCGGTGTTCGGACCGAGGCACGAGCCCAGCCTTCGTTCGCTTCTACCGCGAGACCAATGGCTAGATCTGCCAGTTTCTCCACAAAAGAAGGGAGAAGGCGAAACCACCAATTGCACGTGCGCGTCACTTTCGGTTACAAGTGATCACTCCCTAACTTTCGGCTGCTTGCCCCGCCTTCGTTGGAAACGCTCGTCGTCGATTCCTTGCGCGCACGTGCCCGGCGCATCGCCGCGGAGGGCCGATTCGTTTCCGTCGATGTCGAAGCCCATCCGGAGAAGGGTGATCGAATCTTCGCGGTCGGTGCCGTGCGCTCCGATGCTGCGGACGCCTTCAGCAGCGCCTGCTCGCCGGCTAAGGCGCTCTCGGTGACCGCTGCCTTGAACGGCTTTGCCCGCGAGGGCAGGGTGCTGCTCGGGCACAACCTGCGGCGCCACGACCTTCCCTTGCTGCGGGACCAGCTCCCGGAACTCGAATGCCTGCACTGGCCCCTGCTGGACTCCCTCGAACTGTCGGCCCTCGCATTTCCCAGCAATCCATACCATCGGCTGGTCAAAGGCTACAAGCTTCTGAGCGACGAGCGCAACAACCCCGCCAAGGATGCGCGGGTTGCGCTCAATGTGTTCGAAGAGGCCGTCGAAGCGCTCCTGGAAACCGATGAGCAGGAACCCTGGTGGTTGGCACTCCTGCATTTCTTGCTTCGTGACGAGGAGGGCATGGCCACGTTGCTGTCCCAGGTCCGGGAGGAGGCGGCGCCAACCAGCGAGGCTGCTGGATCCCTCGTCGCGAGCCGCTTCGTCGACCGCTGCTGCGCCACGCGATTGCGGGATCTGACGGCCAACGTTGCCAGCGCGGACAGTAGCCAGGATCCCTGGTCGCTCGCATTTGCCCTCGGCTGGATCCGGGTCTCCGGCGGCAACTCCATCCTCCCTCATTGGGTTTTTCATGAATTGCCCGCTGTCCGGCAGCTGATCGCCGACCTGCGGGAGATCGACTGCGGACGGCCCGACCGCCAGTATTGCCGCCTGAATCACCACCCCGAGTCGCTCCTGTCGATGCTGTTCGACAAGCCGAGCTTTCGGGCGCAGCCGGCGGCGCCTGATGGCAGCTCCCTGCAGCGCGCCATCGTCAGCGCAGGCCTGGCGCGCGAGAGCCTGCTGGCCGCGCTGCCGACCGGCGGGGGCAAGTCCATCTGCTACCAGCTTCCTGCGCTCGTCCACTACCGCCGCTCGGGTCGATTGACCGTGGTCATCTCCCCGCTTCAGTCGTTGATGCGCGACCAGGTGGACAATCTCATGAAGGCCGACATCCAGTGTGCGGCCACGGTCAACGGGATGCTCACGCCATTGGAGCGACGGGATGTCCTTGATCGCCTCCGCCTGGGCGACATCGGCATCGTGCTGGTCTCGCCCGAGCAGTTCCGAAGCCGAACCTTCGTGGAGGCGATACGCGTGCGGGAGATCGCCGCCTGGGTGTTCGACGAAGCCCACTGCCTTTCCAAATGGGGGCACGACTTCCGCACGGACTACCTGTACGTCTCCCGCTTCATCCGAGAGCAGTTTCCGGGTCAGGCACCTGTCGCTTGCTTCACCGCCACCGCCAAGCCCGACGTCATCGAGGACCTCTGCAGCCATTTTCAGGAAAGCCTTCAGATCGAGCTGAAGACTTTCCTGGGTGGTCACGAGCGAACCAACCTGTCCTATGCGGTCCTGCCCACCACGGGTGGAGAGAAGCCGCAGCGCATCGTCGAGCTGCTGCGCGATGGCCTGCGCCGGGAGGACGCGGCCGTGGTGTTCTGCGCCACCCGCAAGAACGCCGAGACCCTCGCCCAAATCGTCGCGCAACAAGGCATCTCCTGCGGCTGCTACCACGGGGGACTCACCGCGGACCTGCGCAAGGAGGCCCAGCGGCAGTTCCTCGACGGCGAGCTGCAGGTGATCGCGGCCACCAATGCCTTTGGCATGGGGGTGGACAAACCCAACGTGCGCCTGGTCATTCACGCGGACATCCCTGGCTCCCTGGAGAACTACCTGCAGGAGGCAGGCAGGGCAGGGCGCGACGGCGAGGAAGCCCGGTGCGTCCTGCTGTTCGACCCGCAAGATGTGGAGACCCAGTTCAAGCTGTCCTCCAGCTCACAGCTCTCGAAGCGGGATTTCAGCGGCCTGCTGCGCGCCCTGCGCGACCAAGCGAAGAAGCTCGGCAAGGACGAGATCGTGGTGTCGGCCAAGGAACTCCTTGCACAGAGCAGCGGCACCGCCATCGATGTCGATGCGCCAGACGCCTCCACCAAGGTGACCACCGCCATCGCCTGGCTCGAGCGAAACGACTTTCTCAAGCGCAACGAGAACGCAACCAAGGTGTTTCCCGCGAGCCTGCGGGTGGCTTCCCTGCAGGAAGCCAAGGACCGGATCGACAAGGCGAACCTGCCGGCCAGCAAGCAGCAGAAGTTCCTGGCCGTCGCGATCGCGCTGTTTCGCTCCGACACGCCGGAGGGCCTCAGCACCGACGAGCTCATGCTCGATGCCGGCATCCGGCCGGAAGAGTGCTTTCGGATCGTCCACCAACTGGCCAAGCTCGGGATTCTCGTCAACGACCTCGGGTTGACGGTGCGCCTGATGCGCGGCGTTCGAGGTGCCTCTCCCATTCGCCTGGAATTCCTGTGCGCCTTAGAGAAGGAACTCCTGGACCTGATGTCGGAGCAGGCACCCGATGCCGATCAGGACGAGTCGCACCAGCACCTGAATCTGCGGGCGGTCTGCACCGAACTGCGCACGCGGCTCTTGGAGGGCGGCGAGACGGTGCAGGTGGACCCGACGCAGGTGCGGGCCTGCCTGCGATCGATGGCCGACGGCTTCGGCTCGGGCAATGACAAGCGCAGCATGATCCAGCTGCAGCCCCTGGGTGACGACACCCTGCGCGTGACCTTGCGCCGCTCGTGGGCCCAGATCCGAAGAATCTGCGAGCTGCGACGTGCCGTGGCGCAAGTCACGCTCGATCGCCTCCTTGCAGAGGTGCCCGAGGGCGTCAAAGGCGCCTGCATGGTGGAATGCAAGGCTCAGGCGCTGATCGACGCGCTGAACGACGACCTGGTCCTGAAAACCCAGCTTCGTGAACCCGAGGTCGCTCTCGAGAATGCACTCCTTTACCTGCATCAGACCCGGGTGCTCGAGCTGGACAAGGGGCGCTCGGTGTTCCGCTCCGCGATGACCATCCAGATGCAAGGCGAAACCTCCAGGCAGTTCACCGTGGCCGCCTTCGCGCCGCTGGAGGAGTTCTACAAGGAACGGACCCTGCAGACCCATGTCATGCACGAGTACGCCAAGCTCGGTGCGGAAGATCCTGCCAAGGCGCAGGACCTGGTCAAGGCGTATTTCACACTGCCGCACAAGCAGTTCATCAAGGAGTTCTTCCGCGGCCGCACGGACCTGCTGGAGCGCAAGACCACCGATGAGTCCTATCGGCGCATCGTCGACGATCTTCAGCACCCGGTGCAGGAGGCGCTCGTCACCCAAATGAAATCGGGCAATCACCTGGTGCTGGAGGGGCCCGGCTCAGGCAAGACGCGAGTGATCGTGCACCGCATCGCCTACCTGTTGCGGGTGCTTCGCGTGAGCCCGGGCCGCATCATCGCGCTGGCCTATAACCGGAGCGCTGCGGTCCAGCTGCGCCGACGCCTCCAGGCCTTAGCCGGGGACGACGGCAGGGGGGTGCTGGTGATGACCTACCACGCCATGGCGCTTCGCTTGACCGGCACCAGCCTGGCGGGGGCCGAGCGCGCCGCCAGCGCGGTCGACTTCAAGCAGATGCTCCAGGATGCGATCGATCTGCTCGAAGGCAGGAGTTCGGCGCTGACCGATGCGGACGAGATCCGTGATCGGCTCCTGCAGGGGTACGAATACATCTTCGTCGACGAGTACCAGGACATCGACGAGCAGCAGTACGCCCTGGTCAGCGCCTTGGCCGGCCGACGGCGCGTCGATGCGGACAGCAAGCTGAGCATCATGGCGGTCGGGGACGACGACCAGAACATCTACTCGTTCAAGGGCGCGAACGTCGAATTCATCCGGCGCTTCCGGGCCGACTACGAAGGCGAGCTCACGTACCTGGTCGAGAACTTCCGCTCCAGCCAGAACATCATCTCGGCGGCCAACCATGTGATCCAGCGCGGCGCTGACCGGATGAAGGTCGATCATCCGATCCGGATCGACGCCCGGCGCAAGGACGATCCGCACGGGGGGCGATGGGCCGAGGTGGACGAAGAGAGCAGCGGTGCGGTGCGGCTCCTCACCAGCCCGACCAGCCCGAACCTTCAGGCCCAACTGGTCTATGCAGAGATCCAGCACATTCGGCGCATCGACCCTGCCGCGAAGCTGTCGGAGATCGCGGTGCTCTGTCGCACGCATGCTCCGCTGGAGAAGATGCGGGCCATCTGTGATGTCGAAGGGCTGCCCTGCGAGATCACGGGGCCTGAGGCGGCCAAGGGGCAGATCTCGCTGATGCGGACACGCGAAGGTTGGGCACTTGCACAAGCGCTTCGGCGGCGCCAGGTGCGCATGGTCCGACTGGGTGCGTTGCGCAGGCAGTTGAATCGCCACCGGCGCGCACAACCCCGAAATGCCGCGCTGCAGGACTTGCAGGAGATCGTCGAGGACATAGCCTCGACGCTTCAGGCGGACGTCGTCCCTGCGGCTGAAGTGCTGGAGCTTTTCTATGAGGCCGCGGGGGAGATGCGACGCGACGGCCGGGACAGCGCCATCAAGCTGATGACGGCGCATGCCGCCAAGGGCCTGGAGTTCGACCACGTCATCGTGATGGACTGCGCCGACTGGCGCTGGGACCATGAGGACGAGAGGCGGCTCCTCTACGTCGCCATGACGCGCGCCCGGCAGACGCTGACCTTGATGCGGGCAGAAGGCGGGCGCAACCCCTATCTGGTCGATCTCGGGACAGTCGGCGGGGTGCAGGACTGCTTGCCGGCCATTCGGCCTCAGCAACGCGCGGATCTCGAACGTCGGTACATCATGCTCGGGGCAGCCAATATGGACATTGGGTTTGCCGGACGCAGCCCGCCTTCCCATCCGGTCCATCGGGCGATCGCGACCCTACGTCCCGGGGATCCGGTTGAACTGAGAGACCGATTCGTTCATTCGACTAACGGTCAAATCGTTGGGAGGCTGGCCACGAGCGTCGACGAAGTCCCATTGCAAGGAGGCGCCGCCGCGGTCGTGGCGATCATGGTGCGCACGCGATTCCAGACGTCCGAGAAGTACTGGCCCTCCTTGCAAGCGGATCTCTGGGAGACGCCGCTGGTGGAGGTCCGACTGGGCGCCTTGCGCATTCACGAAAACCAAACGGAAAGCCCTGAGCCAAGGGGCTGACAACCAAAGATTGGTACTCTGAAGCGCCACGCCCGGAGGCGTGCGCAGGCGTCAGAGCGACGGAAATTGGAGGTCGCTGCACAATGTTCGAGCCCCCTTGAACAGTGCGCAGTCGGTTTCAACTCCCGGCGTCGAATCTCGGCCTCAAGAGCCCGCGGCCGCAAGGGGGTATTCTGGACCGCTTTGAGAGAGATCGCCGCGTGGCTTGGCCACGATCATGTTGTGATCTCGACTGAAGTCCCCACTGAGCAATAACGTGTCTACGACGGATTCAATGATCCTGCGCAGCGGTGCACTGGTCGCCTTGAAGCCGAGTTGCCGGGAGATGGCCGTCACGATCTCCTCGGCGGTCGCTCCGAAGTTTGCCGAAACGATGCGCGCGATGCCGGCGGCGATCTCCACCGGCGGAATCATTTCGGATTTGCGCAGTCCCGGTGAGCGAGCGTCCGCTCGATCGCGAAGCGTGGCACGAACGCCTGGGCTGGAGAGGAATGCGCCTTCGCGTTCGATTCGACCGGTCGCGTGCGCGTGCTGGACTCCCTGCAGAACCGCTGCCTCGATCCTGCCCCCCGAGCGCTGCAACCCCCAAGCAGTGCGCAGACGAGTCACCACCTCATCAACGTGCACTGGCGATTCGACGTGGACGACTTGGGCCACCAGATCAGTCATCACGCCGAGCGGTGTCTCGTGCAACTCGTAGGCGCCTGGACGCGCAGGCTCTGCTTCAACGTAAGGTTGACCTGCGGACTCGTCGGTGGCCTCGGACAGGCCGATCTCCGTGACTTCGTGCCGATCGATCGTGACGATGTCTACCGGAACGGCGCGCTGGGGCGTCTGTGCGGCGTCAAGATGCGCAGCCAACTGAACCTTCGCGGCCTCGATGGCGCGAACCGTGCGGTCGAGTTGCTCCATCGGGCGCTGGAACCAGTCGGTGCTCCAGATTCGATGAATCATCCATCCGTGGTCCTCGAGTACGGCTTGCCGCAAGCGGTCGCGATCGCGAGCTGAGCGGGCGGAGTGGTAAGAGGCGCCGTCGCATTCGATGCCGATCAGATAGCGGCCAGGACGTTCAGGATCCGCGATGGCCAAATCAATGAAGAAGCCAGCGATGCCGACCTGAGGATGGACTTGGTAGCCCCTGGACTGGAGAGCCACAGCAACTTGCTCCTCGAAAACGCTGTCCATATCGCGACCGGAAGTTTGAGCCATCGACAGCCGCCCCGTCCTGGCGTAGTGCAGGAACAGCTTGAACGCGAACACGCCCTTGCCCTTGGCGCGACCGAGATCAATATCCTCGTCGGTGATCGAAGCAAACACGTCACAACGGCGCTTCGCGCGACTGATCAGCACGTTGAGCCGTCGTTCACCGCCATCGGCACCCAGAGGGCCGAAACGCATCGCCATGTAGCCCTGTGTGTTCCTGGCGTAGCCGACCGAGATCACGATGACGTCGCGCTCGTCGCCCTGCACGTTCTCCAGGTTCTTGACGAAGAAAGGTTCACTCGGATGCGCGTGAAAGAACTCCTCGGTGTCCGGATTGAGTCGGCGCAGCGCCTCCAACTCGTCCTGAATCGCACGTCTCTGGGAGACGGAGAAGGTGGCGACGCCAAGCGAAAGTTCGGGACTGGTCTTCGCGTGACGGATCACGGCTTCTGCCACGGTGCGCGCCTCGATTGCATTGGTGCCCGTACCGCCCGAGTCGAACCGCCCTTCCGCTACATGATGGAAGCGCAGACCCATTCCCGCCTCCTTCGTGTACGGGCTAGGCACGATGAACAGCTTGTTCTCATAGAACTGGCTGTTCGAGATCGCGATCAAGGATTGATGGCGGCTGCGATAGTGCCAGCGAAGCATGCGTTGCGGAAGACCGCGCGCCGCGAACAGGCCAAGAATGCTCTCGATATCCGCCACCGGCGTGTCGTCATCGTCCTCATCGCCCGATTGCGATCCGGTCATCTTCGCGAAGAACTTGGTCGGAGGCAGCTGACGCTCGTCGCCGACGACCACGACCTGCTTGCAGCGCGCGATCGCGCCCAGGGCATCCACCGGCTGAATCTGACTGGCCTCGTCCATCACCAGCAGATCGAAGCTCAGGCGACCGGGCGTGAGGAACTGGGCGACCGAGAGCGGGCTCATCATCATGACGGGCTTCAGTGCCTGGACCGCTGGCCCAGACTTTTGCATGAGCTGACGGATCGGCATGTGGCCGCGCCGCCTGGCCATTTCCGCTCGAAGAACGCCGACTGGGCCGACGCCGCCATCCCGCGACGGTATCTTGCGGTGATGGGCGCGCACGACCTCCATACTGGCGGCCTTGATTCGCTGATGGTCGAGCTCGGCAAATTGCCGCACCTGTTGAGCGTGCTGGTCGCCATCGAACTGACCGATGGCCGGGTCCCGGCTCACCAGCTCGGACAGCATTGATTCGAAGTAAGCCATCTCGAACGATGGATGCGCCTCGGGTGTGGGCAGGCGGCCGTCGACCAGACGGTCCACGAGCTGGCCAAGTCCGGCGACGCGCGCCTTGCTGGCGCGCTCACGGTAGATGACCCACTTGGAGAGCTGCTCGGTATGAGACAGCCAGCTGGCAATCCTTTCCTGTGCAACCTTCATTTCCGCTGCCGACATGCTCGCGAGACCGAAAAGCGTGGAAGCATCGGCCTGCAGGGTCGCCGTGATTTTCGTCAGCTCGGAAGAAAGGTCAGAGGCTTCGCGCGCCAGGAGGCGAGTTCGTTCCGCGACCTCGCGTCGCTCTGGGAGCCGCGCTGCGAGCAGGCGCAGATCGAGGTGGGCAGCGATCCAATCGGCGCCCGCGGAGAGCCGGTCCCAGTCCGACCGGCGAGCCTGCCAAGCCTCGCCGAACGCAGACTTTGCGTGGGCATCGTAGCGGTCGATCTGTTCGCCCAACTTCTGCCAGAAGCTGAGGCGACGGACCAGATCGAGGCGCGCCGACCTGGCGGCTGGCACCTCAAGCAGGAGCTGGCGTAGCAATTCGTCGGACCAGACCATCTGCCGCGCCCTGGCTCCGAAAGCCTCTAGCGTCGCTCGCTCCGCCGAAGCTGCCTCCGAGAGGAAGGAAGGGGCCGCGGCGCCCAGGTCGAGCCACAGTCCATTGAGCACGGGCGCCACCTGCTGCAAGAGGTGGCGCACTCGCTGCGCTCGGTCTCCGACAGCCGAGCGCTGCTCGAGCCGGCTTGCGATGAGCCGAGGCTCTGCTCCCAAGCCGCGCAGAGTCCGCATCCATTCCACGAGCGCCAACATTGGCACGCTTTGCGATCGCTCGCCCCGCCATTCCGACCCGAAGGCGGATCTGCCGAACTCTTCGCCATCCCGGACCTTCGCCGCCGCGGCCTGGCCTTTGATGAGGGCATCGAACAATTGAACGAGCTGTTCCGTGGGCATCGTCGGGTCACTGACGATGGAGCGGGCGAGGGCGTTGGCTCTTCGCCAGCTGCCATTGAAATGCCTGAAAAATCCCGTGTGAACAGCGAGCGCTTGGCGAGTGGCCGATACCTCCGTCGACCAAGCGGCATCCAGAAGGCGGTCGCCGATGATTTTGCGAGCCTGTTCCAGCGCCGCGACGGCGTCGACCAGATCGCCCGCCTGTTCGACGCCGTGGTCCCAAACGGCGGCGGCGAATGCGTCTGGACTTGCGTCGGGGGCGACCGCTACCCGCTCAGCGGTCGCGGTGAGGCGCTCAATGCTCGCCAGCGTGTCGATCGACGTGGCTGAGCCGAGCTCGGCGCTCAGGCGTTGCGATTCGGCTCGCAGCGAGGGCAATAGCGATTGCAGCTGCCGGGCTCGGTCGTAGGCGCCTGCGGGCAACTCCTCAGGCAGGCTCGCGAGCTCGGTCTCCAGGCCATCGAGACTTGCATCGATAGCATTTGGCTGGAGCGACGGCGCTAGCTCGGCGCCGGTCTGCGCATAGAGCGCGCCGCGGCGCAGGAGCTCCTTGAGCGCGTTCGGGGATTGCTCCCACAAGGGCGACGAAAGCGCTTCGGCCGAAAGATCCGGTGCGGCAGCCAATGCCTCGGCGAGCTCGAGCACTTCGTTGGCATCTTCGAACCGAGCCGACGGCTGCAACCGCTCCAGCCGTTCGCAGACCGTCGCCAGCTCAGTGCGCAGTGTACGGATGCGGTCGTGCAGCGCCGTGAGCCGAGGGACGAGCCGCTCCACAGTCGTGGGCAGAATCATCTCCAGGCCCACGCCGTTCCAGGGGTGCGCCGAGGGCAGGCCAATGTCGTCGATGCGCTGCGCAAGTTCGAGGAGCGCTTGGCGACGCTGCGCGACCTCGTCCCGGCTCCAGGAGGTGGCGTCCTCAAGTTCGAAATCCACGGGCTTCTGCCCGAGCTGCCGGAGGCGCGTGAGATGGCCCATCACTTCGAAAGGCGTGAGTTCGGACGGGACGTGGCGGACATGCATGCGAGCAGCGTGCGCGTTGAGAAGATCGCGCGCGTCCGTCAGCTTGCCGATAAGCCCGTCGGGGAAGTCGCCGCGCGGGGAGCCGAGCTCCCATGTTCTGCGCAATTCCTCCAGCAGCCCCCGCTTGTTGGCCTTGTTGCTGTGGAGTTCCAGGCACACGTCGCCCACGCCAGCCTGGTCGAGGCGACGCTTGACGACTTCTAGCGCGGCCATCTTTTCCGCCACGAAAAGAACGGTCTTGCCGTCGGCGACCGCCGAGGCAATGACGTTGGCAATGGTCTGCGACTTTCCGGTGCCGGGTGGCCCCTGAATCACCAGATCGCGCCCGCGTCTCACGTCGTGTACGGCCAGCGTTTGGGAACTGTCGCTGTCGACGATGTGAAGCATTTCCGCGGGCTCGATATGCGCGTCGATCGAGAGTTCATCCGACATCAGCGGCTCACGTTGATCGAAGCCGTCGGCCAGGAGCGCTCGTATCGTGGAGTGGTCGGTCAGTCGACTCTCGCCGGGCCAGTTTTCAGGATCTAGATCCCTGTACATCAGAAATTTGGCGAATGAGAAGAAGCCAAGGACGACGTTGTCCGCCGCCACCGACCATTCCGGCTTGGTGGCGATGGCTTCGGCAACTGCGGTGAAGTAGGACTCCGGATCGAACTCGTCGCCCCCATCGAAGGTCGGAAGCCTCAGCGCATGGACCCGGTCCAGGTAGGCTTCCAGGGACAGGTTCGAGATAAGGTCTTCCTGGCGCAGGCGCAGCCGGAAGCGCTCGCCCGCAGTGCCGCGCTCGAGGCTGACGGGAACGAGGATCAACGGCGCTTGGCGGACGTTTTCCTTCTTGTTGGGATCCACCCAGTTCAGGCTACCAAGGGCAAGGAAAAGGATGTTGACGCCTTGTTCCTCCTCCAGCGTGCGCGCGTCGTGATACAGGTCGAGCAGACGCTTCTGCAATCCCTTCGGCGTCATGCGTGTTTGGACCCTGGTATCAACATGGCGAGCCGACACCCCGCGCTCGTCCGGCCCGTCTTCTTCGTCGGGCTGCGCAAGCACCACCTCGCTGTCAACATTCTCCTCTTCGACCTCATCGTCCTCGGCTGATGCGCCACTGCGGTCTGGACGGCCAGCCAAGAAAGTGAAGGCCCGGTTCTCGCGCACCAGAAGGCGAAAGATCTCAGCCGACTTTTCGTCTACGACATCGATGGTCTTGGCGGTTTTTGAGAAGCGGGGTACGTGCAGCAGACGATTGCGAGCGGACAAGTCCAGGAGTTCCGTGCGAGCCCGCTCCAGTTTGGCCTCGAGAGACAGGCCGCTATGAAACACGGAAGCATCGGTATCGGACATGCGGCCTTCTCTTTTCTCTTTTAGGAGTGCGCTCGGCGGCGAGGACCTCGACGCGTGCGCGTACCGAGACCGACAGGCGGGTCCGCCCCATGCGCCAGCGAATCGACACAAAAGGAAACATTCTGCCGGATCGCTAGCGCTTCGAGACCGCGAACGTTCGACATTGAAAATGGATGTGCCCAAATAACCGCGTCAATGTGCAAAATTTGTGGAGGCATCGGGTGCCGTGCTTCCGGGTGTTCGATCGGTGTTGAAGTTCGCGTGGTTGATCTGGGTCACCTTGTTGGAGTACTTGCGCAAGGCCATGTTGTCTCCTCCGCGCCAAGTTGCGCACTCTGCATGGTTGCGGGAGGGGCCAGGCCCAACGTTGGGGGCAAACCCTTGCTGCGGTAATAGGTCACACCTTCTTGATGCGTTTGCGCAACATGGGTGCAATGGCACGCGCGTGGGGAAGCTAGGGCCCAAGGCCAGCACCGCGTCGAGCCAATCGCGGCCTGTCTACTCTTGAACCAAGCGCCTCACAAGGGGGCGTCGATTGGACAGCGCCTTACCGCGAACTCGACAAGGATTCGGCCAATGGCACTTGTCAACAACTTGGCTGCTACGCGGCGGGCATCGCGAAGAAACTCCCGAAGAACCAAGAACAGCAAAGACAACTTGATACATTAGACACATTTGTTCCGACCATTGGGAAATTCAAGTGACCGTACTCGTACTGCATCTAAGCGATATCCACATTGATAAAAATGATGACCATATCCTAGCGCGGTCCGAAAGGATTGCAGCCTGCACATATGCGCATTTGCCAACGGCGGAGCAGGTGGTCATTTTGATATCTGGAGACATCGCACAGTCGGGACAGGAATCCCAGTATTTACTGGCCCAGCAATTCATCGAGAAAATTAAATCAAGCATTCTTTCCCAAAAAACAGTTCCGATCGCTATTTTGGTGGCGCCTGGAAACCACGACTGTAATTTTGAAGGCGACCAAGAAGCCCGAAACGTCATCGCGCTCTCTGCCGCCAAAAAGGGCCCCGCAGTACCGCCAAGCTACATTGAGATAGCCACAGGCGTACAAGGTGAATATGCAGCCTTTAAGCAAAAAATAGCGCCTACCCCGAAGCGCGGCGACAGGCTTTGGGAAACATACGAAATCGAGGTCGGCGGAAAATTAATTACCTTTGATGCCTTGAACGCTAGCTGGACATCCACAAGACACGAACAACAAGGAAACCTTTATTTTCCGTACGAGAACTACGAATTCGAGTCACGTACTGAGCCTGCCCCAGATTTGAGAATAGCAATTCTGCACCATCCATTCTCATGGTACAGCCAGACGAACGTCCAGAAGTTTCGCAGTTTTATGCATAGCCTTGAAGACCTAATCTTCACTGGCCATGAACACTACGCCAATGCACGCTCGTCTGACGAAGTGTGGTCTGGCGGTTGCAACTATATCGAAGGCTCGGTACTTCAACAACGAAGCGACCCAACCGTATCGGGTTTTAACATTGTTCTTTGCAATGTAGAAAATTCGACGTATCTCTTCGAGACTTATAATCTCATCGGAACTACATACTCACGCAAGGACACATCGGCAAAGTGGACGGAATTCAGAACCTTGAGTACAAAGGTAACGTCTGCAATTCCTTTCACCACCACATGGGAAGAATGCCTGTCTGATGCAGGCGCAACACTTAAGCACCCATCAGGTCACAAGGTTACTCTTCAAGATATATACGTCTATCCAGACCTTGACAGTCGAGCACAACGCAGCGGCAAGGACACCGGAACAAAATTGGGTAAGACGAGCGCAAAGATGCTCAACGATTTGAAAAGATCTGAGCTCGATGTGTTAGTCGAGGGGGCGGAAAATGCGGGAAAAACACGCCTCCTTTACATGCTTCTGCAGAAAGCCCATGCCAGTGGACTCATGCCCTTGTTCATTAAAGGATCTGCTCTCCGAAGCGGCGCAGATGCGGAAATAAAAAAATTGATCCGCAACTCTGTAATCGCACAGTATGGGGAATCAACTTTAGAAAAATACGAGCAATCGAACCTTGCATGCAAAATATTGTATTTGGACGACTTGGACGGTTCACCGCTTAACGCACAAGCATGTTCAGCGGCGTTCAGCAGACTGAGGAAGAATTTCAGTCGCGCCTTCATTACAGTCGGAGAGAACTACCAGCTTGCAGAATTATTTGGCGACACCGACGCCGTGCTGGATACTGACGAAGAATCGATAGGCGATCGAGCCGAACATTACAGACTTTCGCCTTTGGGCTACCAACGTCGCGCAGAACTTGTTGAAAAATGGAATTCCATCGGGGCGAACGGAACGGAAGACAATAACGTCTTACTAGCTACCTGCGACGAGGCCGAAAAGCTTATCGAGGCTGCTCGTATACAGCATGTGGCATCGACAGTTCCCATCTTCGTGCTCTCTCTTTTGCAAGCGACTGCATCAGGCGCAACAAAGGAACTTCTGAAATCGTCTTTTGCACATTATTATTACTTCTTGGTAATTGGTGCTTTTGAGAAAGGCGGCGTCAAACCTAATGAGATGGAGGCACATCTGGCCGCAGCAACTCATCTCAGTTGGTTTATAAAATAATACGGTGACCAACAGCGAATTTCCGTTGGCCAATTCAATACCTTCGTAGCGCAATATTCGGCCGAATGGACTCAGACAGATGCAAATGAATTGCTCAAAGTACTTCTTTTGTCTCGACTACTCGAGCAAGACGCTGATTCTCTATACTTTACTTACCCGTACGCCTACTATTACTTTCTTGGTCGATTTGCAAGCATAAGCGAACGGAAAGAGGTGCAGGACTACATCGTTTACTGCATGCGCAACCTCTACGTTCGCGAGTGCGCCAATACAATCTTGTTTTTGGCTCACCATACCTCGAACAGCAAGGTGTTAGACCACGTCGTTGGCTCGCTGAATGAGCATTTCCCCAAATTCACGCCGGTGACACTATCCAAAGAGGATGTTAAATCGGTAGCGAAGCTAATTTCCTACGCGCCTAACGTACGCTATCGAGCTCAAAATCCGAAAGAGTACCGCCGTCAACGGGCGCTGGCCAAGGACTCCCATGATAATGGCCAGGATGACCTTGCAGAAGCACCGAACGCAAGCGATCAGCCCAAAAATAGCATTCAAGAATTGATTAGCCTCTTTAAATCTGTTGAAGTGGCAGGCGCGCTGTTAACACATCAGTTTCCAAACTATTCGCGCGCCAAAAAGGCGGAAGCAATTCGTGCGGTATTCGACAGTTCGCTTCGGGCCGTTCGCATGTTTTTTGATGTCTTCGAAAAAGACACCGCTGGATTGTCCAAGGCTCTATCCTACAAATTTCAAAATGGTCATAGCGAGATATCCAAGGAAGAGGCTGAAACTATAACTCGAACGGCTATCGGTTTGCTGCTAAGGTTCATCTCTACAATTTTCATTACCAAAGCAGGCGCACACCTCTCGTCTAAAGAAATATCCAACAATATTTCCGATGTCATGGGGACTACGCCTAGTTGTGCTTACCGGCTGATTAAGCTGTCCCAAGAATTGCAGAGGCCTGGTCGATTGCCTCGCTTAGAAATCCTGCGCCTCATCAGAGATGAAGCAGACAATGTATGCGTAATGGGCGTTTTGCAGATGCTTATAACCCAGCGCCTTTACATGTATGAGGCGGACTATGATGACAAGGACTGGGCTGTATCAACCTTCCAGCTTGGGGGTCAGAAAAATGCTATTGAGATGAAGCACCAAAAACGGCTTGGGGCCAAGCGGTGGGCTTAGCGGCACGCATTTTTTTGGAGTAACAGTTCTTGCCGTCGAATACATTGGCGTTTAGCTGCCGATTTTGAGAACTGTTTTTCGACGCAAGGCTGTCGGTGGAAAATCAGCGCGCGACCGTTTATCCGGCAAGAGTGGCAGGATGGCTTATCTCCTTCATCGATGCTGTCCACGTTCGGCCTTGTACTATGCGAGGGAGTGTTTTGGGCCCGCCACGGCTCGTCAAGAAGCTCTGGATGGCTTCGCGGGACCGCCCTCGGGTCGCGGCATTTGTTACCCGCGAATTTCGGCGCTTGCCCGGTGCAGAATTCTTTGCAGCCAAGCAAACCTCGGGCAGTCCCTCGTTTGCAAGGCGGTGAACTGCTATGTCCAAGCGAGCCGCGAATGCGCGGGAAGCGCATGGAGAGGCTTGGCTCAGGCAACAAGAAGCCCACCCTCGCTGTCGGGCGTGAACCCGTCAGCCCGGGATAGTTCCTCCCCCCTTCGTCGACCAAGGCGGCCTGGTCCAGAAAACGGCAATGTCTTCGCGCGCACACAGCGCTCGGGCTTCCATCTCTGAGAGCTCAATCACATCCACCCCCGCAGCCGGGTCGGCCGGCTGAATGTGTTTGCGCGCCGACGTCGGCGCATCGTCGAGCGGGAAGGGCTGGCTGACCTCGGGGAGGTCGGGGTCCATAACCCCGGCGGGCCGCACAGACCGTGGGATTAGTCGTTTCAGCATGGGAGCCTCCAGTGGACCAGAAGCAATGCTCTTTGCTCGTTGCAAAACGGCACGAGTTGCAAGCGGTCGTGTCAGGCAGGCAGGCGGAGGGTGGGCTGACCAGGCCTATACGCAGTAGGTCAACATCACCACGAAAGGACACACGACCATGGACGCAGACCGCGATCACTACACCCGCTTCAAACAGGACCACGCAAACCACATCGCGACCCTGGTGACCGCCATCGGCGGCATCACCGAGGATGCGCACTGGACCCTCATCGACGAGATGAAGGGCGTGCTCGGCGCACAGGCGGCCAACAAGGAGACGGGTGCCGACAACCAGGACATCGCGCTCTGCACGGCGGAGTTCTGGGTCTCCACCAACTGCTCCAGCGGAGGAATCGCCGAGGACGTCGCGATGGCCCTCTGGCTGCGCGGCGTCGACAAAGGCGAGTCTTTCCTCAAGGAGAACCGCGCCACCGGCGCCGCGCTCGCTGCTGCCTCGATCCGAAGCGAAGCGAGAGTCCAGGCATGACCGCCGCCAACAACAGCGCCACACCCATGACACTGCCGACCGACCTGAACGAGCTGCACCGCATGGTGTCGGCCTACCGGAGCCTGGTTGCGCAGTACGCGGAACGCGAGCAGGTCTACCTGCGAGCCCTCGACCAGCTCGTGGCGCCAAGCGACCCCGCGGGCTACCACTGCATAGTCGACATGAATGAGGACGTCACCGACGCCGTCGGCGAAGTCTTCGCGATGAGTCCAGCTCCCGTTGCGGTCTTCAACCGCGCTGTGGCCTCCTGAGCCACGACCACCCCTCGAGCCCTGCGCATCTCTCAGATGCCAAGGCTTTTCTTCGACCAGGCGGGTTCGCCGATACTCTCCAAAACGAATGGAGCGAGGCGGATGGACAAGGTTTGGATCGTCGTGGCGCTGGTCGCCTGCGTGTTCGCTTGGGCCTATCTCAAGCGCAAGCCGGCATCGAAGCAGCCAGCCGCCCGACCAGGCAGCGCCGCGAAAGCCCGGCCAGCAGCGACTTCGGCCGGGGAGCGCTTTCGGTGGCCGGCCCTGGGTGGCTTCAACTTCGAGGTGGTCGGGGAGTCCCACTACCAACCCACGTTGAAACGGCTCGCCGGCGAGCACGGCTCGGAAAACGCAGCGGCGGACTGCGTCGCAACGCTCATGCCGCAGGACGACAACGCCTATGACAAGAGCGCGGTCCAGGTGTCCGTTGACGGGGAGGTCGTGGGCTACCTCTCCCGCGACGACGCCCGCAGCTTTCGCCGGCGGCTGGGCAGCAAGGGATTGACCGGTCAAAGCACCCTCTGCGACGCGAAGGTCGTCGGCGGCCGCACCAAGCGGGGCGGCGAGAAGCTTTCCTACGGAATCCAGTTGGACCTCAAGCCCTTCGAGAACTGAGGCCCCGCGGCTCAGGCCTGTCGCGCTTCACGACGAGCTCGAGCGTCCAGCAAGCTCGCCACCCAGGGGCTGAAGATCGCGCCCTCGGCAGACAGGCGGTAGAGCTGGTCCCGCGCGGCGCCGGCGTTGAAGTCAGGCCGCTTGAAGAGCTCGTAGAAGGTCGCCATCTTCAAGAGCAGCTCGGCGCCGGGCTTGGGCGGGTTCAGTTGCTTCCAGAGGATGGCCTTTCGCAACCAGCGCGCCACCGTGATGCCCGTCGTGACGATCCAGGCCGATTGGGGCTCACCTTGCGTCAGGGCAAAGGCGAGGAAGAAGGTGGCAACGAGCTTCAACCCCTCAACGAATAGCTCCCCGAGTCCCTTCAACCATTGGCGCATCGCGCCAGGTGCGGCCTGCGCGCCCTCCAGCGGCGTCGCCAGGGGCATCCCGAGCATCGTCTTGTTGGAATGGACGATCTGGGCCAGACCCAGGCACTCGGCATGGACCAGGGCATCGATGAGCGCCCATTCGAGGGTGGGCGAGCTCACCTCAGGTCGGCTGAGCAACCGATGCGCGACTTCGTCAAATTCATCGGCGTTGGACTTCATGCCCGAGGCCCGGGCGCCGACCAAGGCTTCGCCCTTTTGCACGACGTGCGCGAGCGTGAAGTGCTGCCAAAGATGGTCGTAATTCGCCCTGAGTTCCCGCTGCTTCTTCTCGTCGAAGTCGCCGAGCAACTGGGTGAACTTGTCCTTCGGCTCGTACCAGCCATTTCCACTCGCCGGCTCGAGGTTCAACGGCTCCTTGAACGCACCGCGCGCCTCAGACACCAGCTCTTCGATATGCTCGTAGAGTTCCGACCGGTTTGGCCAGGTTGCGATAGACGCCGCCGCAGATTGGCCCAATTCGGCCACGATCTTTGACATCTGAGAGTGGCCGCCGAAATGAAGCTTCTCCCAGGCATCGCGCAAGTCTTGCCGCATCCCCTCGGAAAACCAGTCCGCCGGGATCGAGGCGGGTGCAACGAGCGACAGGCGTACACCTTTCACTTGAGCGCTGGCGGACGAGTCCTTGCACACGAGAGGACGGTTGTAGCCCGTACCGAGCACGTCGGAGTCAAGGCGCAGGGCGACATCAGGCTGAGGGAGGTCCCAGAGCGCCTGGAATCGCTCGGGTGCCAACACCAAAGTCAGGGTGCATGTCGGGCTTCGTTCCGACGTGTCGATGAACATGTGGCCATGGCCGTCAAACGGCAACCCGAAATCGGTCTGCACTTCAGACTCCGCCACCTCTTCAGCGCGAATGCGTACCCGGCCAAATCGCAGCTGGTGTTTCGTGGCGGGGTCGTCGGCTGACGCGGAACGCTCAACGACCAGCGGGCTGCCGAACGAAATTTCTCCGACCATGGTTCTGTCGCCAAGCCCAGGCCTACCCTCCTTGCGAAGGCTCCGAATGAAGCCCATCAGATTGCTTGAAACCCCGAGTCCCTCTTCCATCTGTTGTCCTCCTGCGCCCTCGCGCGAGGCGGATTGTAGGGAGGGGCCCGCCACCTCGAAGACGAACTCGAACAGGGGTCTTGTTTCTGCCTTTAGATTCAGGGCCTCGAAACCTCTTCTCAGGGCTCCCGAAGCGTTGCAAGGTAAGCCTCGGAGCTTGCGCTTTCCTGTGGACGCTGACTTGCTTCGCGCGATCCGCCGCCTTGGCGCTCCCGGTCTACAGGCGGTTCAGGCATCGTCGATTCGCCGGCTGTTTGAATCCATCATCCGCGCCACCGCGCTCACCTGGGCGGCGCCTGCCCGGAAGTACCCTGCGACCGTGTCCGTACTGCGATGTCCCGTCATCGCCATCGTTTCTTGCAAGGGCATGTTCTGCCTTCCAGCCTCGGTGACAAACCCCGACCGCAACGAGTGCGCCGAGAAATCCTCTCCCACACCCGCGAGCGCACACCGCGCCTTCACGATGTCCCGCACCGCGGTCCCCGAGAGCCCGTCGGTGCCCAATTTCCCGTTCTTGAGGATGCGCCGGAAGAGGGGACCCGCGGTGATGCCGCTCGCCTTGAGCCAGCCGTCCAGGGCCTCGGCCGCCGACCCGACCACCGGCTTCACGTCTTCCGGACGGATCTTCCCGTTGTGGTTCGTCTTCGAGCTCGCCAGCGTGTACAGATAGGCGCCTTCATCGCCGCGGTGCAGGTTCTCGAACACCGCTTCTGATACTTCCGAGCGCCGGCGTCCACCCGAGGCCCAGGCGAAGAGGAGGAGGGCGCGGTCGCGCTTCCCCTTGAGCGAGTCGTCGCAGGTTTCGAGCACCGCTTCCAGCGGCTCCCTGGTCAACGCGCGCTGCTTGTGGGGCAGGGCGTTGCGCTTGGCGTAGGCCTTTCTGGTCTTGCTCAGCAACGCCTTGACCGCCGGATCCACGCACGGATTGGGCTGCTTGGACAAGTGATGCGCCATCGAGAGCACCGAGATCCGGTGCATCAGGGTGTTCAGCGCCGGCGCCCCGAGTTTTCCCTTGAAACCCGCCTCGACCAGGGCTTCGTCGATTGCAGGCGGCAGTTGATGTTCCAGGACCGTCCTGGTTCCCGCCTTGGTCGAGCGCTGCGCATGGTCGACGATGAACTGCACGACCACAGGAACTGCAACCGGAAGCGCCATCTGGCGGCCGTAGCGCGCGCCGAACCAGGCCGCCCAGTAGCGCATGGCGGCGCGGTACGCGAGGCGCGTGTTGTCCGACTCGCCCTCGGCCATCAGGTCGTGCGCGGCTTCCTCGGCCATGCCCGACAGCTCGCCGGGATCGAGCAATGCGTGGTCGCCATTCAAAGGCATCAGCGCCGAAGACGCCTTCGGCGAAGTCTTCTTTTCAGCAGGTTTCATTCGCGACCTCGAGCAGCATTGAATCGTTGGGCGACGACGCCAGGCAGTCGGAGCATTGCCTCGTTTCTGTATTTTTGCAAACGTATTATGTATGATGTCTTACGTACAATGGTCATCACTTCCGATAATCTATTATTATCGCAAGTAAAAGAAGGTCATGAAAGCAGCCATGGATCTGAAAAGTTCGAGCGACAACATTCATCCGATTCGCGGTGGCCGCGGGATCCAGGAGGCGCAGGTCTGGGAAGCCGCCGACGCGCTGCTGCAGGACGGCCTGCGCCCGACCATCGAGCGCGTGCGCCAGAAGATCGGCAGCGGCTCGCCCAATACGGTGAGCCCGATGCTGGAGCGCTGGTTCGCCACGCTTGGGAAGCGCCTGGATGGCCATGGCGCCAACCTGGCCGACGGCGAGGCGCACCAGCTCCCCCTGGCCATCGTCCAGGCGGCACAACAGTTCTGGGGGGTCGCTCGGCGCGAGGCCGATCAGGTGCAGGTCCAGAAGACCGAAGCCACCCGGCGTGAGCTCGAGTTGGAGCGCAGCGCCCTGGCCCAAAAGGAAGCCGATCTGCAGCAGCGCGAAATTTCCCTCGAACAGGCCCGCGTCGCGCTCGACGAAGCCCTCGCTTCGTCGCGGCAGGCGGTTGCGGCAATGGAAACCCAGATGCACACGCAGCAGCAGGAATCCGCTCGCCTGCTCAGCGACGCGGAAGCTGAGGTGCGCCGCCTGCGCAAGTCCCTGGACGAAGCCGTGGCCAGCAAGGAAGCCCTGCGCGAGAAGGCAGCGATGGAACTCGGCGCCAAGCAGCGCGCAGCGGAAGAAGCCGAGGAGCGTCATCTCGCCCATGAACGCCGCCTCCTCTCGGAAGTGGATCGTGAACGCATCGCCACGCGCCACGCCGGCGCCGAACTCATCAAGGCTCAGAAGGCCCACGCTGCCGATGCCGAGACATCTCGAGCCGCCCTGGGTGCCGCGCAACAAGCGCTTCAACATGAGAAAGCCGCACACAGCGACGCAGCCGCGGCATGGTCGCTCCAACATCAAGCGGCTCAGGTCGAGCTGGCAACTTTGCGCGAACGCGCCGCCGGTGCGGAACAGCGGGCAAGCGATCTGGCCTTGCAGCTTCAGCGCCTGCAGGTGCAGTCCGATCGCGAGATCACCCACCTCCGTGAGAGCCACGCCTCGACTGTGACCGCATTGCGCCAAGCAGAAGAAAAACTTGTGGAAGGCGACAAAGCACCGCTCGGCCGCGGCAAGAAATCTCCCAAGTAGCCGTAGCCGTGCTGCGCATGATCAAGCCACCCGCACGAGCCGCTTTCCCCGGTTCTCACCGGCGAGCAGGCCGACCAGTGCAGCGGGCGCGTTCTCGAGCCCTTCGATCACGTCCTCGGGCACCTTCAGCGCACCACCCTCGACCCAGGCCTGCAATTGCGCATGGGCGGCGTCTCGCTCCGCGTAGTGGTCCGGCAGGAAGAAGCCCTGCACCAGCAACCGCTTCAACACGATCAGCCCCGGCACTCCACGCGGCCCGTGCGGCGGCGTCGCGCCGTCGTATTGCGAGACCGCGCCGCAGCAGACGATGCGGCCGCGCGGGTTCATGGCGAACAGGCAGGCGCCGAGCACGTCGCCACCGACATTGTCGAAGTAGACATCGACACCCTTCCGCGCGGCTTCCTTGAGCCGGTGCGCCAAGGGCCCTGCGCGGTGATCGATGGCCGCATCGAAGCCGAGTTCGTCGACTAGCCAGTCGCACTTGGCACGCCCACCAGCGATCCCGACGACACGCGCACCTTGCAGCTTCGCGATCTGACCGACCAGCGAGCCCACCGAGCCGGCCGCCGCCGAGACCGCGACCGTCTCGCCCGGCTGCACCCGGCCGACATTCTTCAAACCGAGGTAGGCGGTCAGCCCCGAGCTGCCGTAGACGCTCAGAAGATGGCTCAGCGGCTCACACGCCGGCAGCCTGAGCGCTTGGTCACCCGCGACAACTCCATACTGCTGCCAGCCGATGCCGGCGGACACCAGGTCGCCGACGGAAAAACGCGCATCGCGCGACTCGACCACCTCACCGATGCCGGTACCGGCCATCACGATGCCGGCCTTCAGTTCATCGCGGTAGGTCGCGGACTGCATCCATGCCCGGTTCGCCGCATCGATCGACAGCATCCGCGTGCGCAGGAGCAGTTCGCCGAGTCCCGGCTTCGGCATCGGCGCCTCGTCGCGCACGAACTGCCCGGCGGTCAGCGGCCCCTGCGGCTTCTCGGCCAACACAATGCGCGTGTTGAGGCGCGCTGTGGTCAGGTCCTTCAAGTCAGCCTCGCTCGATCCACTCGACCGCGCGCTTGAAGAGGCCGAGCGCCGAGCGGTGCAGCCGCTCGCCGGTCTCGACCGGTGCCTGCCCTGCGCAGGCGCGCGCGTAGGTACCTTCGAGAATGATGCCGAACTTGTAGCAGGCGAGCACGACGTACCAGTGGAAGCGGCTCATGTCGCGCGGACTGCGCTCGGCGTAGTAGGCGATCAGCTCGTCGGCGGTCGCAAAGCCGTCCCACGGCTGGAGACGCCGGCTGCTCTCATCTCGAATGGCAAAGACGCCCTCCAAGCGCCACGGGCCTTCCATGCTCGCCGAAACACTGGAGAAATCGGCTACCTCAAATCGCTTGGGGTGCACGAGTGGGCACTGGCCGGCGTCAGCCTGCCCAAGCAGCATGCTCATGCCCAGCAGGTGCAAGCGCGACGACCGGCAAAGAACCCCGAACTCAAAGAGACCCGCCAAGCGATCGAGTTGGTGTGCTTCCTGCGCGTGAGCGACTTGGGGCGACGAGGGGCAGGTGCAGTGAACTGCCGGGTAACTGCGTGGCGGCGGCGCCTCACGATGCCATTCATTTGCATTACAATGCCTCCTCGCCCGCTGTCTGGAGCCGTTGATGACCACTGCCAATGCCTTGGTGCAAACCCGCATCGCTGCAAATGTTCGGGACCGCGCCGTCGAAGTCCTCGACGGATTGGGCCTGACGGTTTCGGACGTCGTTCGGATCGTGCTGACGCGCGTTGCGAATGAAGGTGCGCTTCCTGTCGGCCTGGTCGCCGACACTGAGGCTCATGACGCTTGGTTTCGGGCCAAAGTGCAGGAAGCTTTAAACGACCCGCGTACTCCCCTTCCGCACGATGAAGTGGAAGCCCGTTTCGCAAAGCGTCGCGCCGCGGCGCTGCGCAGGAGTGCCAAGGGTGGCGCGTGAGAATTGAATGGTCGCCTGTAGCGCTCGACGACCGGGATCGCATTTTCGACTACTACGACATTGAGCAGGACAGCCCGCGCGCGGCAATCGCGATAGACGAACGCATCGCGCGGCAGATCGAAGTGCTGATCGATCACCCGGAGTTCGGGCGCCCCGGTCGCGTCGACGACACACGAGAACTGGTCATCAGTAAAACGCCCTACGTCGTCGCCTATCACATCATCGGGGACACGATCCGAATCCTGCGTGTGTTGCACGGCAAGCAGCTGTGGCCAGACGACATTCAAGAGTAGGTCTGCTTCGCTGCTCGTAGCTGCGCAGCCACCGTCCTCCTGATGGAGTCGACATTGGGATTCGTCTCTGCAGGCGATAGGCCGGCAAGAGAGGCTCGTCGTGCGTCAGACGCACGACTGCTCCAGCACGAGCATCAAAGCGTCTGAGCGCTGGGCGGTGCCCCCGCGCGCCGACTCCCAGTGAGTATCTTGCAATACGTTTTTATTATCAACAGTAGATATAGGCTGGATTGAAACCCATGGGCATCCGGCTGTATGAGCCTGCGGTTTTAGGAACTCTTGTGCGCATCAGGTCGTCCTCAAAGACGACGCTCGACGAGCTGAAAGGTCAAAAATGGAAACGAACGCATCGAGCTCCACATTCCTGCCGCGCGGCGGCCGCGGCATCCAAGAAGCTCAGGTTTGGGGAAGCGGCGGACGCGTTAGTGCACGAGGGCCTGCGCCCGACCATCGAGCGCGTGCGCCAACAGTATCCGGCTGAGGGGTTCGCGCGAGCCCATCAGAGCGACGCCAGCCCAGTTGAGCACGCACTGCCGCGCCAGTTCGCGGGTATCGGCGTGAAGTGCGGTATTCGCGAAGGCCGTTGCGCGCGCAACCAGCGTCGGCGTGACTAGCAAACCGACGTCGGGTTGTGATGTCTCCTTTGAATCGGTCTTCATGCTTTCCTTGGTGCTCTTTCTGGCTTTCTGGGGCTCTGTCGCAATAGCAACGCCGGCCCGAGCATTTGCGCGCTGTCCGTGTCGCTCAGAAAGCTAGCGTGTAGAACTTCGATACTGCGGATGAGGCTCGGCCTTCGAGGCAATCCATTTGCCCCTTCCTGATCATGTGTGTCGTCTCGACGCCGGCGAAGAGCGCTTGCCCGGATCGGAATGACTTGAAGCCGAGCATCGGCCGCACTTATGCGATTGACGGCTCGATGGTCTTGTTCGACGATGCTGTTGAGGTACTTAGACTGGCGCATCTCGATGTCCGCCCCGGAGTCAACTTTAATGCTCCGCACGGCGGCCGTGTTGGCGCGGCTCTTAGCAATCGTGATCGTCTTGGGCACCCCGTGTAGACCGTTGGCCCGCTTAAAGAAGCTTCGTGTGGCAGCGTAGTCTCTGTTGGCACTAAGCAGGAAGTCGATCGTTTCGCCGTCGCGATCGAACGCACCCTGGCCGGGGTTAGAAGGAATGACGGAGACCAACATCGTATCCACGCGAGGTCTTCGCCTGGAACGTTCCTCCAGTGAAGAAATTCGGACTTCCACCGAGACCGAGGTCATACCCATTCGAATTATTGATCTGCGCAAGAGTCGTGTACAGAGCGGTGCGCTTCGAGAGGTTGTGTACATATCCAATGGCCCATTTCGCCGACTTTGGGTCGCCACCGATTTGCAAAGGGCCGCGGTCCGGTCAAACTATGTGGGGCGAATGCAGCAGTCAACATGCGCAATCGGTCGCCCCTGAGACTCTGCACGCCCTTTCCGAGATCGCTCGCGAGGCTTTCACCAAAGCAATCACCCTCGCACTCGGCCACGATGTGGG
Organism: Variovorax sp. P5_A3; assembly: GCF_056400665.1. NCBI lineage: Bacteria > Pseudomonadati > Pseudomonadota > Betaproteobacteria > Burkholderiales > Comamonadaceae > Variovorax > Variovorax sp. P5_A3. The sequence goes on from NZ_JBFUKW010000041.1 coordinate 30,549, forward strand.
GAGCCGCGCGCTTGAATGCCTGGCGCTTCTGCGCCATTCGACGTCTCGCAATCGCTGCCTCTTAGTCTCGTCAGCGCTGGAGATGCTTGGACACAGCTCAGCCCAGTCGGGAGATACAAGCTGTTGTTCGATCAATTCCTTTCGTGCAGAACCGATCTTGGTCGACCGAAGCGACGCGCTCAACGACGGCGCAACGGAATCAGATTTTCCGGCTAGAGCACAGAGCCTCAAGCAGGAGGCAGCGCCCCCTTGCACTCGCTCCGTCCACGTCGTGTTCGCGAAGGCATCGTCCTCACCAACGCTGAATTTGGATGCCGCCGGACCGTCGCTCTCGTCGCATTTGTACTGGCGCGCCAATCGCTGGCGCTCGCCTTTCGAAGACCTGCTCAATTCGTGGAGAGACGCTCAGATGAAGATTCCTTTGATTTCCTTGGGTTTGCTGGCATTCACCGGATCCGCTTCCGCGCAGTCTTCTCTCACGCTGTTTGGTGTGGTGGATATGGGCGTGAGCGGATACCAGAACAAGTCAGAAAACGCCCTTGGCGTTGCCGTAAAGACTAGTCGAACTGTGCTTTCGAGCAATGGCTACAACTCCAGTCGTCTCGGCTTTCGCGGGACGGAAGATCTCGGTGGCGGGCTTGCGGCGAGCTTCTGGCTTGAGGCCGCGCTTTTCCAGACGATGGGACTGTGGGGACGAATGTCTCCAATTCTGGGCCGAGTGTCATTGGCTACTTTTCCCGCCGTTCCACGGTAAGCCTATCGGGCGATATTGGCGAGGTGAGGCTAGGCCGAGACTATACGCCGACCGTTTGGAACGACAGCGTGTTCGATCCTTTCGCAAGCAATGGCGTCGGAACGAGCTTGATCTTCTCCGCCAATGGCTTCGGCGTGAAAGCACCCGCAGGAACTTCGCGACAGAATCGATCCTGGTGACGAACTCGGAACCTAAAAGCTAGTGCGCGTCTTATGGGCGGCCCGGCGTTCGAGACGAGTTTTTTAACAGAATTGGCCGAAAGCACTTAGCGCAGCGTTCCTTCTTTCGCGACACAGATGTCCGTGTTGCGGGGCTAGTGCGGCAAGCTTCGCAACCTTAGATTTGCACCACACAAGAAGTGAAATCAAAATCATGCAATCCATCGCACCCCGTAACAGGAGCATCGTCTATCGCACCCGCGGACACGGCCACGGCCACGGCAGGATCACTCGCCTGATGAGCCCGTCCGACCTCGGCGAAAGTTTGAAGCCGTTTGTGTTTCTGGACATTTTCAACATGGAGCGCCCGCTGCTCGAAGCGATGCGCGCCGGCGCCGGCATGTCGATTCATCCGCATTCGGGGATCGCCACTGTGACCGTGCTCACCGAAGGCCGGATGAAGTTCGACGACCCCTCTTCCGGCACTGGCGAGCTTTCGTACGGGGGAGTCGAATGGTTGCGCGCGGGCAGCGGCGTGTGGCACGGGAAGGAACTCACGCCGGACGACGTGCCGCTGGTGCAGGGCTTCCAGCTGTGGATCGCACTGCCGCCGGAGCTGGAAAACGGGCAGCCGGAAAGCCGCTATCTTGAGTCGCAAAGCATTCCGTCGGCAGGCCCTGCCCGCGTCATCCTCGGAGAGCATGCCGGGGTGCGCAGCCCGACGCCTGCGCCCGCGGGCATCAACTACCTGCTCGTGACCCTCAAGGCCGGCGAATCGTGGACTTACCAGCCACCCGCTGGCCATGCGGTCGGCTGGCTGGCGGTGGCACGCGGAACCCTGGAGGCCAGTACGTCCGTGCGCACGGGCGACATGGTGGTCTTCGAGGAGGCAGAGGATGCGATCACCGTGCAGGCCCGTATGGGTGGCGATGCGGTGTTCGTGCTGGCATCTGCCATCCCGCACCTGTATGAACTGCATTTGGGAAGCTATTCGGTACACACCTCCGCGCAGGCGCTCGAAACCGGCGAGCGTCGCATCGAGGCGCTGCGCGAGCAGATGGTTGCGGCGGGAAACCGGCGAACACCCACCGGGAACGTTCCGGTGTTTCGCTGACAGTCCGCCCGCATCTTCTGGGCAGAGCCCAGCCCCGCAGCACGCCCCCGAGGCACTCTTCAAGCATTGGCAGTCCAGCCTGATTTGTCAGGCGGATCACAGTACTCAATCAGGAGTTCGGTCAGGACACGTATCTTCCGGGCGGGATGCTGGCCCGGTGGCCGGACGACGAAGGCGCCGGCCGGCGGCGGTGGATACCGGGTCATGACGGGCACCAGTGCGCCGGCGGCCACGTGCTCGTCCGTGAGCCAATCGGGCACATACGCGATACCGAGTCCTGCGACCGCCGCAGCGACCAGTGCGATGCCGTTGTCGGCCTTGAACCGCCCCTGCGGTCGCACGGTGACGATCCGGTCGCCATCCATCAACTTCCAGGCCTCGGTTCCCTGCATCAGGGCTTCGTGGGCCACCAATTCGTCCGGCGTCTCCGGCGCCCCGTGCGCGCTGACATAACCCGGACTCGCGACGAACTTTCCGTAGACCGGGCCAACGCGCCGTGCGATGAGGTTGGAATCCTCCAGGTAGCCCACCCGTATCGCGCAGTCAAAGCCTTCCGCGATGAGGTCCACGAAACGGTCGCTGTAGCACGTTTGCATTTGCAGTTGGGGATGTCGCCGCGCCATCTCGGCGAGCATGGGTGCGAAGTGGGTCGGGCCGAAGGACAGCGGCACCGCGATCCTCAAGCGGCCACGGAGGTCGCCTTCAGGCAGCATCGTCTCTTTCGCCACGTCGATTTCGGTACAGACCCTGGCCGCGTGGTCCCGGAACACTGCGCCGGCCTCGGTGAGTGCGGCTCCGCGCGTGGAGCGCGCCAGCAGCTGGACGCCGAGTTCCCCTTCCAGCCGGACCAGTCGCCGGCTCACCATCGACTTGGAGATGCCGAGCCGACCGGCTGCGGCCGAGACCCCGCCCGCCTGAGCCACCTCGATGAATGTACGCAGGTCCTCGATGTCCACTCTGGCGTTCCTTGAAGCGCGACACAGCTCGCCCGAAGATGGTACTACCGCTCCAGTGAGGGGAACGGAATACTACGACATTGCCCCGAGCGCATCGACCACCGGAAACCCCCTCCGCTCACCGCGGCAAACAAGGAACCAACCATGAACCCTCGCAACGGCCTCTCATCCCTTCTCCGCCCTGAAGATTCGGTCCTTCTTCTGATCGACCACCAGCCCTACCAGCTTGCCAACCTGAACAGTCACGACCCGCAGATGGTCATTAACAACACCGTGGGGCTGGCAAAGGCTGCCAAGGCCTTCGGCGTTCCCACCATTCTGACGAGCGTGATTGCGGAACGCGGCGGGCGCCTGTTCCCGCAGATCACGGACGTCTTCCCCGACCAGGAGGTCATCGACCGAACGTTCGTCAACACTTGGCAGGATAAGAAGACGGTGGACGCCGTCAAGGCAACGGGTCGCAAGCAACTCATCATCGCGGGGCTGTGGACCGAAGTCTGCGTCGCGATGCCGGCTATCCACGCGCTGGGCGAAGGCTGGGATGTCACCGTCGTCACCGATGCGTCGGGCGGGATGTCCGTCGAGGCTCATCAGGTTGCCATCCAACGGATGATCGCGGCGGGCGCGAACATGCTGACCTGGCTCGCGGCGACCGCCGAATGGCAGCGCGACTGGGCTCGGACCGAAAGCGCTGCTGAGTTGACGAAAGTGATCACGCAGCATGCCGGCGCCAGCGGCATCGCGTACCTGTGGGAGCAGCAGTTGCTCAACACGCCTGTGCCTGCCAGCGTGGGCTGACTTTGCACGGGCTGGAGTCTCCTCCGAAGTAGAGAGCAGCCAAGCCAACGCCTGGGCGAATCGGGCGCCCACTTTCATGCGCTCGCGCCAGGCGCGATCTCGCCCAGGTCATTCTGAACGGGGAGCGCATCGATCGCTGCCTTGGCCTTGGTTGCCCTCCTCGGTGTCGCCACCGTAGACGGATTTGGAAGGAGACAAAACGGCATCGGCAACCGTAAAGGCGGCACCAAGAGCGTTGCCTCGGGCCGCCGCCGCGCTTGCTGCGCCCAGAGGAGAACGATTGCTAACCAATTCCCATCGCCCGGCGCATTCGGCGTCCGGCCAGCGCAGGATCCTCGTCTTCGTCTTCGTCTTCGTCTTCGTCCTCGCCGACCAGCCTCGGCCCGATGGTGCGATCGGCGACCAGGCTCTTCAGGGTCGCGACCCCACCGTCGAGCGCGTCCTCCCAACTGCCGAAGACCTCGGCGCTGCCAAAGAGCACCGTGAAGCCGGTGGGATCGTCGATGCTCTCGATCAGGAGCCAGTGGAAGAGGCCGCGCTCCGATTCCTCCACAGTCGCGGCAATTGTTCTAAGATAGTCAGTCATGAAAATGAGCCTGCGCTTCAGCCCGGTTGGCGTTCGACCAGTCTAGAACGCGCACATGACAACTTCCACCTGGGCAGCTTCGGTCTCACCGGTTCCTGAACGAAAGCCTATGGCGATGACGCTGCGAAGGTGCACGGTGGAACACGTGTTCGGCATGTTGAAGTACTGGATGGGATCAACCCACTTGTTGACCAGACCGCGGGAGCATGTGAGCGCGGAAATGAGTCTTCACGATCGCGGGCAGCGAAAAAACGGTAAAGCCGGTGCGTTATGGCGCGTATAGCAACCCGTTGATTTCATTCGGCTTTTTTCAGGTTTCCGGATTCGCAGGTGATAGGGCGCGCGAGTCCGATCGCCCAATCGGCGCCAAGCCGCAGCGAATCGGGTGCTCATCCCAGACGGCGCTCCGCGGTGCCCAGCGGCCGCACCGGGAGCGGCGCACCCAGGGCATCTCGTCCTTACGCCGTTTGAGCTTCACACCAATTGATAGGCCGGCGCGTTGGCCGCAGGATGGGCCTGCGCACTCTCGTACACACGGATGACGCCGCGCAGCCGCTCGCACTCACGCTCCAGGGCGGCGACCCAGCCGCGGGCGTGCTGGGCTTCGTTGTAGGCCTGCCTGTGAGGGCGGCCATCCCCCAGCGGCTCTCGAACCAGAGCGTCAAATACACCGCGCGGGGCGCGTTGCCACTGGCCTGGTAGCGCTGCAGCGTCCGAAAGCTCACCCCCAGGTGCCGAGCGACTTTCTTGCGCGACTCGACTTGGTCGGCGAGCAGGTAGTCCAGGGGGGGCAGGCGGGCGAATGAGGGCGCGAGGAATGGCATGACTGGCTCCTGCGAGGGTGCAAGTGCGAGAGCCGGCCATGCCGACACTGGCCATGACAGTTTGTCGCAGGGCCGCGGTGCCCTCCCCTCCTTTGCCATGCGGCCGTTTCCCGGGCAGGGAGAGCAGATCAAAAGCTAAATCCCCTCGGGCCGGATGAAACCCCCCACCTTTCCCGCCCCTCCCCCGCAGCCTTTGACTTCGCTTCGCAGCGCAGCGCAGCGCAGTAAACATAATTGAAATCGAGTCCGGACGACTCCGTAGCCCAGTAGTCAGAGGCGTTTGGATGCGGTTCATAGGCCGCCTCGCGCGGGTGCCGCAAGGGCCCGCTCGATCTTCCGGCCGCGACGCGCAAACTGCCCATCCCGTTGGAGATGGGCTCGAACAATGAAGTCGCGGATTCGTCGCTCCTTCCGTTGCCATTTGCGGACCGGCGGTAAGCGCCCGGGCAAGTCACTCTTGACGAGGGCTGCACGGTTTCGGAAAGTGGTCGTCGGCAACGCATTGACGCGGACCGGCCGAGGCCACTTTCCTGCCGACCCGCAACCGGGTCTTGTGTTGTGAGTCGGGCGCCCATTCAATCTATGGTGAAGAGCCCTCAATGCACCGTCAGAATCCGGTCAGGAGGCCGGCGCTACAACACCAGCGGCCTGAATCAAAGGATCGAGCATGAAACGGCGCGAGTTCGCTTCACTTCTCGGGGGAGCCGCCCTTGCACCGCTCCCTGGACTGTCGGCGCGCGCGGACTCGCCAGATCGCTGCGGCGCTCCAGGCGCGCGACACGATGGGTGGGCGGTCTCCGCCAACGACGACGACAAGCTCATCGACCGGGGCGCCCTTTGCAGGATGGCCGATCGACTCGCGACGTCGTCCAACATTCATTCCGTGCTGGTTGTCCGCAGCGGCAAGCTGGTGTTCGAGCGGTACTTCAGCGGTCCTGACCAGGTTCCCGACCTTTTCTTCGGCAGCCGGGTGGAGCAGGTCAACTTCGATGCCAACACCCTGCATAGCGTGAAGTCGGTGTCGAAGAGCGTCGCTTCGCTTGCGGTCGGGATCGCCATCGATCGGGGACTCATCCGCGGCATCGATGAACCGATCTTCAACTTCTTCCCCGAATACGCGGACTTGCGTTCACCCGAGAAGGATCGCATCCAGCTGCTGCACGCGCTCACCATGACGATGGGCCTCGAGTGGGTCGAGGCAACGCCAGCCACGGGGGCGAACAACGACGAGACGAGCATGCACATGGCGGCGGACCCGTCTCGCTACGTACTCGCGCTGAAACCGACTGCGCCGCCGGGCCGGGAGTTCTTCTACAACACCGGTGCGCTCACCCTCGTGTCCGCCATCGTCCGCAAGGCGACCGGACATCCGCTGGATGTGTTTGCCCGGGAGATGCTGTTCGAACCTCTGGGCATCACCGACGTCGAATGGAGCAGGGTCAAGGGAGACACCGATGCCGGAGGAGGATTGCGCATGCGACCGCGAGATATGGCGAAGATCGGCCAGCTCGTCCTCGCCGACGGTCGATGGAACAACCGCCAGATCGTTTCCAGAGATTGGGTCGCGACATCTACGGCAACAAAGGTCAAGGCGACGGACGATCAATCCTATGGCTACCTCTGGTGGCTCGGCCGTGCCCGGGCCGGCGCGCATGTAGTCAAGTGGACTGGCGCGTTGGGTCGAGGCGGCCAGTCCATTCGCATCGTCCCGGAGCGCGATCTCGTTGTCGTGGTGACCGCAGGCTACTACCAGGACTACAGCCCACAGGCGTTCAAGTTGCAGTTCAGCGTTTTCAGCGACGTCCTGCGAGCGATTCCGTCGCTGGGCTGAACTGCGCATGCGGCTGAGGCCAAATGCGTCGGTCTACTCAGAACTGTCGGTCAAGAAGAAAACGACCGCTTTGGAAGCTCCCGCCGAGATTCCTACCAGTCGGCCATCTGGCATGCTCCGCTGCGACGGGAGATCGACCGACCTCTGACGTATGCAGCCGACCGCAGTTCGTCGTTGAGCGGGAAATGGGACAGCGCCGGGGTCAGCACGAGAGCGCCGACCATATCCAGAGGAGCAAGCAGGAGGTCGTCCGAAGAAAGCACTGATGAGGGCGGAGCAGCGGGCACCTGAGCGGAGCCATGGGCCGCCCAGATATGTCTCGATCTCGTGCGCTATTTCCTCGCGAAGCGGAGGCCTCCCAGGCTAAAGTGGAGCCGTTCCCGGGGATTGCGATGCGCTTTCCTCGCAGAGACGCCAGGGACTACTGCGGAGCCAAATCGCAATGTGTGGTAGTCGTCAAGAATTCATCGAAGACTGATGGGCATGGAGCGGATCTCGCCTGGACTAGTCCTCAACCGACCTCGGATCCGTGCGGAAGAATCCATTCGAAGGCATGCATGACTAAGATTCTTCGAACGTGGACGTTCTGGATCAAGACGGAACTCACAGACGAGTGTTGCGGCTATCTCGACCAGTTCGTGTTGCCCGATTTGCGTCGGCAGATCGGAAGCCTTCGTGCTTCCTCGCTGTTTCGAGATCGAAGCGACGGCACAACACAAGTGGTGGTGGCGTCGGTTTGGGAGTCGATGGAGCGCATTCGCGCCTACGACGGGGGAGGTACTTCGCGGCCCATGATCGATGCGTCCGTTCGAGAGAAGATCCTGGATCGAGATGCGGTGATGCGCTACTACGCGATCGATTCTCTCGACGACCCCGCCCTGACCGATCTCACTCAAGTGGAGTTGGGTACCTCGCTCGTTGGGCAACCCGAAGACTCCGAGCGATCTGACTGAAATTGGCAATGCTGATGTGCAAGGCTGAAGTGAAAGCGCTTGTCGGCCGTCAATCCTGTGCATGCCTTTCAAGATGTCCCAGCGCTGGAACTCCGTGATGCCCCGCCCTGCCCCATCGTCGCGCGTGGTGCGAATCAGACGGTCGAGCTTGTCGTGGAGGTAGCCCGTGCTCGCACCGTTGCCGGTCTGGTTGGCCACAGCATCGGCGGTGCGCACCTTGTTGCCGGAGGCGCCGTAGGCGTGGCTGACCACGCCGCCGTCGGCCCGCAGCTCTTGCATGAGGTTGCCGCCGGCGTCCCAGACCTGGCCGCTGACATGGCCGAGCGCATCGACCACCGCCACCTGCCGGCCCAGCGCGTCGTAGTTGATCCGGGTGACGCCGGCGTGGCGTTGCCCTCGCCCGGGTTGCCGTCCGAATCTGTCTGCACCTGCTCGACCACCTGGTCGTTCGCGTTGTAGCGGTAGGTGGCCTTCTACGCGACCGAGCGCGGGTCGGTGATGCTCACCACGTTACGCCAACGGTCCACGTTCTTGGTGAAGGCTGGAGACCTGTCACGACTCGATCAAGGCACAACGCTCGACCGAGCCTTTCTGGGGCTTCCCCCGGCGGGCCAGGCACCTTGCGTCGTCCTTCGAGCACTGTTGTGGCGTCAGATCATCATTGACCCGAGCGATCGGTACATGCGGTGATTGCGTAATGGTCGTCATCCGACAGGATGACCTTCACCTCGGCGATCGCGGACAAGAGTTTCAGTGCTTGGGGGTCATTCACCGTGGACAGCAGGACAGCCACTTGGCCAAAAGTGGCAGCTGTGACCGGCGTGTACCGGGTGGCATTCATCGAGATGGCGCCAGCCCCGGCAAATGCATACGCCAGCTTCATGAGGGCAGCGTTGAGCTTGTACACATGTACACAGGCGCACTGTATTTTTGGTCGTTGGGGCTCACCGCAAGGCTTGTGTAGACCCCTTGGCCGGCCAGCCAGGACAAAGACAGGGGGTCGCTTGACTCCACCAGCGCCCGCTCGGCGAGCTGGTGGCGTTGGATGAGGGTGGAGAGTCGTTGTGCCGCCTTGTAGGCGGTCAGGGGCGAGAGCTTGCGAAGATCCTTGGCATCCAGCCAGAAAAATCCTCTACCTGCGTACTGGGAGAGCACCGACTCCAGCTTCAGCGGATTGCCGTCGAAGAGTGTGTAAGGACGATCGTGGGAGACCACGAAGTCGTTCAGTTCGCGGTCAAAGAGAATATCGATCTCCACCCCGACCGCGCCGCGCTCGAACGCACCTTTCACGCTCTGCAGACTGTTCTCGCCTCCGGTCTCGGCGTGCCCGCGGTGCGCCCAGACCTTGTGGCACGCCGAAAAGGGAAATGCCGGCGCTTGCGCAACGGCACGCTGATAGAGGGTCTCGCTCAGCAGCAGCAAAGAAACGAACACGAGGAGCGGGACCAGCAGCAGCGCCCACCAGCGCCGCCTGGACGTTGCAAAAATCATTGGCCATCCCTCGGAGGGGCGCCCTCGGTCACGCCGATCGTCAGCGATCGGTGAAGGCATCTCGGTTGCTCAAAACCCGGCAGGCGTCCTGTGCGCGATGACGAAGCCCAAAGCCGAGATTCCCGGACGTGCCATTCGCATCGATCCAAGCGAGAGCGACCCGACGCGCTCGTGCTCGGGGTTTGTGCTCGCGCTGGCCCACAATTCGCCGATTCACCTTTCGGGCGGCGACGGGTTGGCCGGGCTAGGTTCGACGCTGGGAGGCGGCAGCGCGTTGTCATCGTCTTTGGCCGCGACACGCGCAAGCAGGGCGGTCATTGCGGCCATGGCGTCTTCCTGCCGTCCGAAGGGCGGCACAAGGGATTTGCCGTCCGGGCCCACCACTTCATATTCCGTGGTGCCGTCGGCCTTGACCGATCCGTAGACGCTGTAGTTGCCCGCCGTAGCGACGAGTTCGCCTGGAAAGGCTGTTGGGAATGTTCTCATGGTTGAAAGGATCCTTCGAAACCGCGGGGTGGGCGAACCAGACCCAGAAATTGGTGGCCGCGCACTGGCGACGACAATGTGATCTTTAGCCTTTCCAGCACGCCCGGTCGGCGTCTTCGCGCGCGGTCGTGCAGCACGAAGAAGCGCCAGGTCAATCGGCACGCCGACACGATAGTCGACTTCGGCCATCTTTCCAGACTGATCGTACGCTGCCTTGGCCCTCAGCGGCCTCAACCTGCGGGAGGGGAAATCGTATGGCCGGGACGTCGACCTTGAGCGCTCGCCCTGCAGATCAGGCCTCAGAGCAAACCTGGCGGTTTCCTTGCGCGCGTCAAGGGGTTGATGTCCCAGCAAGTGGTGTAAGTCTTCTATCACTCGCTGCGCGGCAAGGCGCGTAGGGCGTAGCCCGAAGCGGCTTGCCGCGCAGCGACCGCTCTCTTCGGGGTGGTCATCGTGAAGTCCGGATAAGTTTGGGGTGCGACCCACCAAACCTGTCCATAAAGGAAATCACAATGACCACCGCAACTATCGCACTTGCCGAGCTCGCCGAGAAGGGAGCCGACGTCGACGTCCTGCGCCAGATGGTGCATGTATGGACCCGACGCCTTTTGCAAGCTTTCGCCAACGATGAGAACGGTCTGCACGCATGTATCCGGCTTGCTTGTGGGCGAAGTCGGCAACGCGCCCGCAGCCTCGATGAGATTCGCGCACT
>NZ_JBFUKW010000042.1:0-39637 GCF_056400665.1 Variovorax sp. P5_A3
TCTCCCTGCAGTGCTCGCTTCAGGCGGGGTCCGCGCAAACTCGCTTCGCTCAAACACGCGCGGCCCTTTTTCCGCCTGAAGCTGCGCGCTTCGGCGGCGTAGAGGGGTCGGCCAGCCCACACCGCATACCGGGCTTCGGGGGTGCTCGAAGGATGGAGGCCCCTGAAACGTCGACATCCCTCCCTCATCTACGGCCGTGGCCGTGGACAGTCCAACCCCAACGTGTCTGCGACAGTGGGCGGTGTGCCCTGGGCCGGCCGTTGAGGCACCGCCGAGCAGCGGACCGACAGGCGGATCAGGGCCGCGCGTGTTTGAGCGAAGCGAGTTTGCGCGGACCCCGCCTGTCGGGAGCAGCGCAGGGCAGCCGCGAAGCGGCCGGTGACGTCGGCCGGCCCAGGGCACACCGCCCACTGTCGCCCCGCCCATCCGTCGTGCGTCTTTCAACGTCAATGCCGAACGGAAGCCATCCATGCAAATAGACGCAACCCCTTTCCCATACGAGTTCGACCTGGCAAAGACAGCACTGGTGCTCATCGATATGCAACGGGATTTCATCGAGCCCGGTGGCTTCGGCGAAACCCTGGGCAACGATGTCTCGTTGCTCGAAGCGATCGTCCCTGCGACGAAGAAGACGCTCGAAGCCTGGAGAGAAGCGGGCGGCCTGGTGGTTCACACGCGCGAGGCCCACAAGCCCGATCTTTCGGATTGCCCGCCGGCCAAGCGCAACCGCGGCAATCCGAGCTTGCGCATCGGCGACGAAGGGCCGATGGGCCGCATCCTCGTGATGGGCGAGCCCGGCAACCAGATCATTGAAGCGCTCGCACCGGTCGAAGGCGAGATCGTCGTCGACAAGCCCGGCAAGGGCGCGTTCTATGCCACCGGGCTGCACGAGATGCTGAAGCGGCGCGGCATCACTCATTTGCTCTTCGGTGGCGTGACCACCGAGGTCTGCGTGCAGACCAGCATGCGCGAAGCCAACGATCGCGGCTACGACTGCCTGCTGCTCGAAGACTGCACCGAGAGCTACTTTCCTGCCTTCAAGGCGGCCGCGGTCGAGATGATCCGCGCGCAGGGCGCCATCGTCGGCTGGACCGCACCCAGTGCCGCATTGCTCACCGCGCTCGGCAAGCACTAACATCCCTACGTGTCTTCTGTCCGATCTCCTTCCGTTCCCTCCGAGCCTGCGGCTCCGGATCCGGCGTTCCGTACGCGCGCCGATCAGGTCTACGCGCAACTCAAGCGGGACGTCGCCGAGTTCAGCCTCGTCCCGGGCGATCGGTTCACCGAGAACGAAATCAGCGAGCGGCTCGGCGTGTCACGCACGCCGGTGCGGCAGGCACTCTTCAGGCTGCAGCAGGAAGGCTTCGTCGAAGTGCTGTTTCGCAGCGGCTGGCGGGTGCTGCCCTTCGACTTCGACCAGTTCGAGCAGCTCTACGACCTGCGCATGGTGTTGGAGACCACGGCCGTGCACCGGCTGTGCGAAAGCGACCATCGCGTCGACCGCAGCCTGGTTGAAGAACTGGCGGGCATCTGGCTGGTGCCGACGGCGCAGCGCAGTTCAGACACCGTGCAGGTGGCCCAGTGGGACGAGGCCTTTCATTGCGCGCTCGTCGCTGCCGCAGGCAATGCCGAAATGGCGCGCGTGCACCGTGACGTGACCGACCGCATCCGCATCATCCGACGGCTCGATTTCACCAAGCAGCCGCGCATCGACGCCACCTACGACGAGCACGCCAAGATCCTGAAGGCGATCCGCGCGAACCGGGGCGACCAGGCCGCGATGCTGCTGCGTGCGCACATCGAGACCAGCCAGTCCGAAGTGCGCAAGATCACGCTGCACCAGGTGCACATGGCGCGGCATGCGGGTCGCCCGAGGGCACCCGGACGCTGAGTTCACTCCGCCGTGATGCCGCCGCGCTGGACCACGTCGGCCCAGCGCTTGGCGTCCTTCTGGATCAGCGCGCCGAACTCTTCCGGCGTCGACGCGGCGGGCACCATGCCCTGGGCTTCGAAGGCGGTCGCGACTTCGGGCAGCTTCAGTACGGCGCCAATTTCCTTGTTGAGACGCGCGACCACGGCGGGCGGGGTTCCCTTCGGTGCAAGCACGCCGTACCACATGTCGACATTGCCGCCCTTGATGCCGGCTTCCGCCAGTGTCGGCACGTTCGGCAACTGCGGCAGTCGCTTGTCGCTGCCGGTGGCGATCGCCCTGAGCTTGCCGGCCTGGATGTGCTGCAGCGCGACGTGCACGGGCAGGAACATGTAGTCGATGCGGCCGCCGAGCAGGTCCGTCACCGCGCCAGCCGTGCCTTTGTAGGGCACGTGAAGCATCTCGGTGCCGGTGTTCTGCATCAGCAGCGCCATCGAAAGATGATGCGGCGTTCCGACGCCGGGCGTGGCATAGGTCAGCTTGCCGGGCTCGGCCTTGGCGGCGGCGACCACCTGCGCGACCGAAGTGGCCTTCTGCACGTTGGGATTGGTCACCAGGAGCAACGTACCCCACGAGGTGAGCGACACCGGCGTGAAGTCGGCGACGGGGTCGTAGGCGAGCGATTTGTAGAGGCTCTTGTTCATCACCAGCGTGTTGACCTGCACCATCAGCGTGTAGCCATCGGGCTTGGCGCGCGCCACCTTCTCGCTGCCGATGTTGCCGCTGGCGCCCGCGACGTTGTCGACGATCACCGGCTGGCCGAGCGCGGCGGGAAGCCGCACGGACAGCTGGCGCGCGATCAGGTCGATGCCCGTGCCGGGGGTGTACGGCACGACCAGCGTGATCGGCTGGTCGGGCCACGCGTGCGCGGCCACGGCGCTGGCGGTCATGAGCAGGGCGGCGAGGACTTTCTTCAATGGACGCATCGGTGTCTCCGTATTGTTCTGGTGGGCGGCGCGTTCTTCAGATATAGGAAGGGCGCGATTTCAGCGCCGTCGGGTCATAGCCCGCGACGCGCTTGTAGTTGTCGGAAATGGCTTGCAGCTCCTGCTGGGTCACGAACTCTTCCAACCGCTCGAAGCGGCGACCGCCCGAGCGCTCGAACACTTCGCGCAGGATCGCGTCCGGCGGATTGCTGCGGTTGGTCAATACGACGTTGGTGGTCGCCTTCACGCGCACGCGGTCGTAGTCTTCCAGCGCCGCGATGCCGACGCCCATGTTGTGCAGCGCACCGGCCAGATAGCGTGCGTCGATGATGGCTTGGCCGGCACCGTTCGAGCCGCGCGGCACCATCGGATGGGCCGCGTCGCCCAGCAGCGTGAGGCGACCGTGCGTCCACTTGGGTAGCGGCTCCTGGTCGACCATCGGGTATTCGAGGATCGCATCGGACGAACGGATCAGCGCCGGCACGTCGAGCCAGTCGAAGTGCCAGTCCGCGAAGGCCGGAAGGAAGTCCTCGAGACGGCCGGGGCGGCTCCAGTCCTGGAGCGCCGGCTGCGGTGCGTGGATCTCGGCGACCCAGTTGATGAGCTGGTTGCCTTCGCCGTCCACGTTGTCGCGAATCGGGTAGATCACCATCTTGCCCTGATCGAGCCAGCCGGCGCGCACCATGCTCGCACTGGAGAGAAAGGGCTTGTGCTTCGCGGTGCCGCGCCACATGTTGACGCCCGAGTAGCGCGGCGCGCCTTCGTTCGGGTAGAACTGCTTGCGAAGCACCGAGTGGATGCCGTCGCAGCCCACGGCGATCGAACCGCGCACGCTCGGGAGAGGCGATCCGTCCGGCGCCACGAAACGTGCAGTGACGCCGGTGTCGTCCTGGTCCACGCCTGCACATCGGTGCCCGCAGATCACCGCGTCCGCGCCGAGGCGCTCGCGCGTCGCCTGGAGCAGTACCGTGTGCAGGTCACCGCGGTGGATCGAATACTGGGGCCACTCGTAGCCGGCGGCGGTTCCGGCGGCTTCGCGGAACACCAACTGGCCGTGCGAGTTGAAGAAGATCGCTTCCTTGGTGCGCACGCCGACCGCATCGAGCGCGGCCATCAGGCCCAGTTCGCTCAGCTCGCGTGCCGCATGCGGCAGCAGGTTGATGCCCACGCCGAGGGGCTTGAGTTCGGGCACTGCTTCGTAGACGCGGCATGCGATGCCCGCCTGGTTCAGGCTCAATGCCAGGGTCAGTCCGCCGATGCCGGCGCCCAGCACGATGACTTCGGTTTGCTTGCTCATGTCCCGGATTAGATCGAGCCTCCGATCATTTGGGAAATTTAGATGTCGTATGGATTTATCATGATGTCGTATGAATCTGTCCGTCCGGCAAATGCGTGCTTTCCTGCATGTGGCGCGCATCGGCAACTTCACCCGCGCGGCGGAACAGGCGCACATGACGCAGGCGGGCCTGAGCACGCTGGTGCGCGAGATGGAGCGTCAACTCGGCTGTCGTCTGTTCGACCGCACCACGCGGATGGTCAACCTCACTGCGGCTGGCCGGAAGCTGCTGCCGGTGGTCGAAAGAGTCGTGACGGACCTTGACGACGTCACTGCGCGCCTCGGCCTCGAAGGCGACGAAGCGCGCCAGACGCTGCGCATCGCCGCGACCCCCCTGGTGTCGTCCAATCTCCTGCCGCAGGTCTTCCATCAGTTCCGCGAAAGCCATCCGACGGTCAACCTGAAGCTGTTCGACGCTGACCTGCGCGATGTCGAGGCGATGGTGGTGAGCGGCGAGGCGGACATGGGACTGGGCTTCTTCTTCAAGGCTGCGCCGGGGCTGGAGCGCGCGCCGGTCGGGCGCTTCCACCTGATGCGGGTTGCCGCAGCGGAATCCGAGGAGGCATCGCTCCGCACGGGCACGGCGCCGTGGTCGGCGCTACGCTCCGCCGAGCTGATCGGGCTGCCGCCGAGCAATCCGATCCAGAAGGTCATCGACGTGCATCTCGGCGCGATCGATCGGGCCGACGCGCAACGCCAGGCCTTCAATTTCTTCGGTACGTTGATCTCGATGGTCGAGTCCGGATTCGGCACCGCGGTGATGCCGACCTTTGCGCTTGCCGCCTGTCGCCGGCATCGCGTACGCACCGACGTCCTGATCAAGCCGAAAGTGGAACTCGATTTCTATCGTGTCACCAAGCGAGGCGCGCACGAGGGCGAGGCGATGCGCGCCTTCAGCGAGACTTTGGTGAAGGCGCTGCCTGCGCTGTCCAGATAGCGTAGGCAGGCACCGCGCCTCAGAGCGCGAAGTCGTAGTCGATCGTGATGGGCGCGTGGTCGCTGAACTTCAGCGTCTTGAAGATCGCTTCGTTGCGCGCCAGCTGGGCCACCTTCGGCGTGGCGAGGTGGTAGTCCAGCCGCCAGCCCACGTTCTTGGCGTAGGCCTGGCCGCGGTTGCTCCACCAGGTGTAGGCCTCGTCGGTGGTGTCCGGCTTGAGCATGCGGTAGACGTCCACCAGACCCGCGCCTTCCGCGCCGACGTCGAGCAGGTTCGTCATCCAGGCGCGCTCTTCGGGCAGGAAGCCGCTGTTCTTCTGGTTGCCGCGCCAGTTCTTCAGGTCGATCTCCTTGTGGGCGATGTTGATGTCGCCGCATAGGATGAAGTCGCGCTCGCGCTTCAGGGCGATGAGGTGCGGGAAGAAGCCCTTCAGGAAGCGGAACTTGGCCGCCTGCCGCTCCTCGCCGGACGATCCGCTCGGGAAGTAGCAGCTGATGATCGAGAGCTTGCGCTTCGGCGTGTCGAAGCGCAGTTCGAGGTAGCGGCCCTCGGCGTCGAACTCGGGATCACCCCAGCCGATCACCACATCGCTGGGCGCGTGCTTCGAATAGACCGCGGTGCCCGCGTAGCCCTTCTTCTCCGCGAAATGGAAGTGGCCCTTGAGCCCGGCCATCTCCTCGAAGCGGCCCTCGATGTCGCTCGCCTGGACGCGGATTTCCTGCATGCAAATACAATCCGGCGCCAGTTCGGCGACCCAGTCGGCGACGCCTTTGGTGGCAGCCGATCGCAGGCCGTTGAGGTTGAGGCTGGTCAGTTTGAACACAAGGACATTCCCTATGGCTGAAGAGATTGGAGAGGGCGGCGCGCTCGCACAGGAATTCGTGCAGTTCGCGCTGGAGTCGGGGGTGCTGCGTTTCGGCCAGTTCAAGACCAAGGCCGGCCGCATGAGCCCGTATTTTTTCAACGCGGGCCTGTTCGACGACGGCGCCAAGCTCGCGCGGCTCGCCGGATTCTATGCAGACCGGCTGATCGCCAGCGGGCTCGAGTTCGACATGATTTTCGGGCCTGCCTACAAAGGCATTCCGCTTGGCGCCACGGTCGCTGCCGAACTCGCGCGGCGCGGTCGCAACGTGCCTTTCTCGTACAACCGCAAGGAAGCCAAGGACCACGGCGAAGGCGGCACGCTGGTGGGTGCGCCGCTCAAGGGGCGTGTGCTGATCGTCGACGACGTGATGTCCGCCGGCACTGCGGTGCGCGAGTCGATCGCTGCCATCCGTGGTGCCGGCGCAACGCCTCATGCGGTCGCGATTGCGCTGGATCGCCAGGAAAAAGCGACTGAAAACGGCGTGGATGTGGACCACAGCGCGGTGCAATATGTTCGCGATCAGCTCGGACTGCATGTAATTGCCATCGCGACCCTTGACGACTTGTTACAGTACCTGTCAGGCCGCGCCGACGACGAACTGGGCGCCCACCGCCAGGGAGTGCTGGCGTACAGGGCACGTTACGGCGCAGGTTGATTCAACCTGTCTGAAGGATTGATGTTGGCGAGAACCCAAGCATTGTTTGCATTTCTGGCGCTCTCGCTGGCTGCGGCCGGTGCTGGGCACGCTCAGCAACCTTCGGGCACGCGGCCGTCGACCGGCGCAGCCGGCACGGGTCCCGGCATCTACAGCTGCACCGACGCGAAAGGCCGCACGATCACGGCGGACCGGCCGATTGCCGACTGCGTCGACCGCGAGCAGCGCGAACTCAACCCGAGCGGCACCACGCGGCGCAAGATCGAACCGACCTACACGGCGCGAGAACAGGCCGAGCGGGAGGAACGCGAGCGCCAGGCGCAGTTGCTGGCCGCCCGCCAGCTCGAAGAAAAGCGGCGCGAACGGGCGCTGCTGATCCGCTATCCCACGCCCGCGGCGCACGATCGCGAACGCACCGAGGCGCTGGTCCAGATCGACGTCGTGATCCAGGCCGCGAAGAAGCGCGTGGGCGAACTCGCCGAGGAACGCAAGCGGATCGACGACGAGCTCGAGTTCTACAAGAAGGACCCGACCAAGGCGCCCGACTCGCTGCGCCGCAAGGTCGAGGACAACGCGCGGAGCGTGGCGGTGCAGAACCGCTTCATCGGCGAGCAGGAGGACGAGAAGAAGCGCGTGAATGCGCGCTTCGATGAAGAACAAACTCGCCTCAAACCCCTCTGGGCAGCTAAATAGAGCTCGCCCCCAGGCTTGCTCACTTCGTGTAGCCGCCTACCCCCTGCCGGGGGCAACACCGGCGGACCGGCGGAGCCGGATCCTCGGTGTTTCACGAAGGGCGGCCTCGCTTCGCTTTGGCCGCTCTCGCGTATTAGCCTAGCTTGGCTTTCAGGAGGGCGTTGACCTGGGCGGGGTTGGCCTTGCCTTGGCTGGCCTTCATGACCTGGCCGACGAGGGCATTGAAGGCTTTGTCTTTTCCGGCGCGGTATTCGTCGATGTTCTTCTGGTTGGTGGCGAGGACGGTGTCGATGATTTTCTCGAGGGCGCCGCTGTCGCTCATCTGCTTGAGGCCCTTGGCTTCGATGACGGCGTCGACGTCCTGGCTTTCGCCGGTCCAGAGGGCGTCGAAGACCTGGCGGGCGGCGTTGTTCGAGATGGTGCCGTCGCTGATGCGTTCGATCAGCCTGGCCAGTTGCGCGGCACTCACCGGGGCCTCAGTGATTTCTACGTCCTGCTGGTTGAGCCGGCGGGCGATTTCGCCGGTGATCCAGTTGCTGGCCAGCTTGGGGGCGGCGCCGGCACTGACGGCGGCGTCGAAGTAGCCGGCGAGCGCAGGGCTCTGCGTGAGCTGGGTCGCGTCGTATTCCGACAGACCGTGCTGTTGCACGTAGCGCTCGGCCATGGCGCGGGGCAGTTCGGGCATTTCGGCACGTACGCGCTCGATCCATTCGGCGGCGATCGCCAGCGGCGGCAGGTCGGGGTCGGGGAAGTAGCGGTAGTCGGCGGCGTCTTCCTTGGTGCGCATGGCGCGGGTCTCGCCGGTGTCGGGGTCGAACAGCACCGTGGCCTGCTGGATCTGGCGGCCGTCCTCGATCTCCTCGATCTGCCAGCGGATCTCGTAGTCGATCGCCTGCTGCATGAACTTGAAGCTGTTGAGGTTCTTGATCTCGCGGCGGGTGCCGAGCGGCGCACCGGGCTTGCGCACTGACACGTTGGCATCGCAGCGGAAGCTGCCTTCCTGCATGTTGCCGTCGCAGATGCCGATCCAGGTGACGATCTTGTGCAGTTCGCGCGCATAGGCCACGGCCTCGGCGGTGGAGCGCATGTCGGGTTCGGTCACGATTTCCAGCAGGGGCGTGCCGGCGCGGTTCAGGTCGATGCCGGACTGGCCGATGAAGTCCTCGTGCAGGGACTTGCCGGCGTCCTCTTCGAGGTGGGCGCGCACCAGGCGCACGGTCTTCTTCTCGTCGCCGAGGAAGAAGCTCACCGATCCACCTTGCACGACGGGGATCTCGAACTGACTGATCTGGTAGCCCTTGGGCAGGTCGGGGTAGAAGTAGTTCTTGCGCGCGAACACGCTGCGCGGTGCGATGTGCGAGCCGAGTGCGAGCCCGAGCTTGATCGCGCGCTCGACCGCGCCCTTGTTCATCACCGGCAGCGTACCGGGCAGCGCGAGGTCAACCGCGCAGGCCTGCGTGTTGGGCTCGGCCCCGAAAGCGGTCGACGCGCGGCTGAAGATCTTCGACGCGGTGGAAAGCTGGGCGTGGGTCTCGAAGCCGATGATGACTTCGTAGCCGCGCACCAGCGGGCCCGTCGGACGTCCGCTCTGCGCGGCTTCGAAAGTGTTGATTTCGCTCATGTCAGTTCTTCGCCATTGCGATCAGTACCCAGCCGGCGTGCGCTGGTGCCAGTCGGTGGCTTGCTGGAAGCGGTGCGCAGCGTTGAGGAGGCGGGCTTCGTCGCAGTAGTTGCCGATCAGTTGCACGCCGACGGGCATGCCCCCGTCGAAGCCGGCCGGCACGCTCATGCCGGGCAGGCCGGCGAGCGAGGCGGGTAGCGTGAAGATGTCGGCGAGGTAGTCGGCGACCGGATCCCCGCCGTGCTCACCCAGCTTCCACGCAACAGTCGGCGCGGCCGGGCCGGCGATAATGTCGCACTGCTTGAACGCCTGCTGGAAGTCGTCCGCGATCATGCGTCGCACCTTCTGGGCTTGCAGGTAGTAGGCGTCGTAGTACCCATGGGAGAGCACGTACGTGCCGATCATGATGCGGCGCTTGACCTCGTCGCCGAAGCCCTCCTCGCGCGTCTTGGCGTACATGTCGGCGAGATCGCGGTAGTCCTTGGCGCGATGACCGAACTTGACGCCGTCGAAGCGGCTCAGGTTGCTCGACGCCTCTGCGGCCGCAAGGATGTAGTAGACGGGGATCGACAACTCGGTGCGGGGCAGTGTGATTTCGACGCGACGTGCGCCGAGCTTTTCATACTCGGCCAGCGCGGCATCGACCACCGCGCGCACGCCGGGCGCGACGCCGTCGCCCAGGAATTCCTTCGGCACGCCGATGCGAAGGCCTTCGAGCGAATCGCCGAGGCGCCGCGAGAAATCCTCGACCGGCCTGTCGAGCGAGGTCGAATCGCGATCCGGGTCGGGCCCGCACATCGCGGAGAGCAGCAGCGCGCAATCTTCTGCCGATCGGGCCATCGGGCCGGCCTGGTCGAGGCTCGACGCGAAGGCCACCATGCCGTAGCGCGAGGCGCGCCCGTAGGTCGGCTTGATGCCGGTCACGCCGCAGAAGGACGCGGGTTGGCGGATCGAGCCGCCCGTGTCGGTGCCGGTCGCGGCGGGCGCCAGGCGTGCCGCGACAACCGCGGCACTGCCGCCCGACGAACCGCCGGGAATGCGCGCCGTATCCCATGGGTTGCGGACCGGCACGGCATGGTCGAAGCCGACGGCGGGCACGGCGACGTTTTCGTTGGCCGAGCCCATCGCGAACTCGTCGCAACTCAGCTTTCCGAGCGTCACGGCGCCGGCTTCGGCGAGCTTGCGCACGACGGTGGCGTCGAAGGGCGAGCGGTAGCCGGCCAGGATGCGGGAGCCGGCGGTGGTCGGGAGGCTCGCGGTGACAAAGATGTCCTTGTGCGCGATCGGCACGCCGGCGAGCGGCGGCGCGTTGCCCGCGGCGATTTGGGCATCCGCCGCACGCGCCTGCACCAGCGTCTGGTCCTCGTCGACCGCCACGAAGGCGCCCAGGTCTTGATGTTGCCGGATCCGGCCCAGTTGGTGCTGGGCGGCCTCAACCGCCGAAATCTCGCGCTCGCGCAGGGCCTTGGCAAGCTGGGCCACGCCCAGCTGATGCAGTTCGCCGCTCATTCGATCACCTTCGGAACGAGGAACAGGCCGTTTTCGACCGCGGGCGCGCTGCGCTGGTTTGCTTCACGGTTGTTCGGTTCGGTGACAGCGTCTTCGGCGAGGCGAAGTGTCACGTCCGCGACCGTGGCGACCGGATGCGCCAGCGGTTCGACGCCCGCGGTGTCGACCGCGCGCATCTGCTCGACGAGATCGAAAAAGCCGTTGATCTGACCCAGCATCCGCTCGCTTTCGTCAGGTGCAAGCTGGAGCCGGGCGAGCGATGCGATACGCAAAATATCGGATGAGGTGAGGGACATCGGAGAAAAGAGACTGGCGGGTGTGAAAACCGGGCACTCGCACCCCGCAAAGGAGCGTCGAAACGCTGGAGTGACAAGGGATTCGGTTATTATCCCGCCTTTGCCGCAACCCCCGCGAACGCGGCGGCATTTGCCGCAAAAACGATTCAAACCACCCCGTCAAACGACCCAGCAAGAGGGCGACGGCCTGCCGACGCGCATGCCGTGCTCCAGAGGATTCCGCAATGTTTGGAGCTTTCCGTCGGTACTTTTCTACCGACCTCGCGATCGACCTCGGCACCGCCAACACCCTGATCTTTGCCCGCAACAAAGGCATTGTCCTGGACGAGCCTTCGGTCGTCGCGATCCGTCACGAAGGCGGTCCGCACGGCAAGAAGGTGATCCAGGCCGTCGGCCGCGAAGCCAAGGCGATGCTCGGCAAGGTGCCCGGCAACATCGAGGCCATCCGCCCCATGAAGGATGGCGTGATCGCCGACTTCGTGATCACGGAGCAGATGATCAAGCAGTTCATCAAGATGGTGCACCCGCGATCGCTGCTGACCCCCAGCCCGCGCATCATCATCTGCGTGCCTTGCGGCTCGACCCAGGTCGAGCGCCGCGCCATCAAGGACGCGGCCGAAGCCGCCGGCGCGACCTCGGTCTACCTGATCGAGGAGCCCATGGCCGCCGCGATCGGCGCCGGCCTGCCGGTCTCCGAGGCCAGCGGCTCGATGGTCGTCGACATCGGCGGCGGCACCACCGAAGTGGGGGTGATCTCGCTGGGGGGCATGGTCTACAAGGGCAGCGTCCGCGTGGGCGGCGACCGCTTCGACGAGGCCATCATCAACTACATCCGCCGAAACTACGGCATGCTCATCGGCGAACCGACGGCCGAAGTCATCAAGAAGAGCATCGGCTCCGCCTTCCCGGGTTCCGAAGTCAAGGAAATGGAAGTCAAGGGCCGCAACCTCAGCGAAGGCGTGCCGCGCAGCTTCACCATCAGCAGCAACGAAGTGCTGGAAGCGCTGACCGACCCGCTCAACAACATCGTTTCCGCCGTCAAGAATGCGCTGGAACAGACCCCGCCCGAACTGGGCGCCGACATCGCCGAGCGCGGAATGATGCTCACCGGCGGTGGCGCACTCCTGCGCGACCTCGATCGACTCCTTGCCGAGGAAACCGGCCTGCCCGTACTTGTTGCCGAAGACCCACTCACCTGCGTTGTGCGGGGCTGCGGCATCGCACTCGAGCGCATGGACAGGCTCGGAAGCATCTTTACCAGCGAATAATGCGACTGATGCGCAAACGGCCGGCCCGCGTTTGCGCAGGGCCGGCTTTTTCAATTTAGGACAGTCTTTCCGCCATGCCGCTCGGCACGCTCGATCGCACCGCGCCACCCCTGTTCAACCAGGGGCCTTCGGCGCTCAGCAAGCTGATCTTCTTCAGCGCGCTCGCGCTGTTCCTGATGGTGGCCGATGCTCGCTTCAACATCGTGCAACCGGTGCGCGCGGCGATCGGCGCGGTGCTTTATCCGATCCAGTGGCTGGCGCTCAAACCGGTGCAGCTTGCAGTCGGTGGCGGGCGCTATCTCGAAGACCTGCAGACGGCCCAAAGCAACGAAGGGGATGCGCGCAAGGCGCTGGCGCTGCAGTCGGAGCGCGCGAGCCAGGCAGACACCCTCGCGCAGGAAAACGCTCGGCTGCGGGCGATGCTCGAACTGCGCCAGACCACGCAGACTCCCGGACGGGTGGCCGAAGTGCTCTACGACACCGCCGACCCCTATACCCGCAAGCTGGTGATCGACCAGGGCCTCACGAACGGCGTCGTGGCCGGCTCGCCCGTGATCGACGAACACGGCGTGCTCGGTCAGGTCACGCAGGTCTTGCCGTTCACGAGCGAAATCACCCTGGTGATCGACCGGGACCTGTCCATCCCCGTGCAGAACGTGCGCACCGGCGCGCGCAGCGTCGCGTTCGGCGATGCGAGCGCGCACGGCGGCGGGCTCGAACTGCGCTTCATGGCCGCGAATGCCGATCTGGAGGAAGGCGACATGCTCACCACGAGCGGCGTCGACGGCGTCTATCCGCCGGGCCTACCGGTCGCGAAGATCGACCGCATCGAACGTCGCGCCGACTCGGCCTTCGCGCGCATCCACCTCGTGCCGGTGGGCCATGTGACGGCGGCGCGCTACGTGCTTGTGCTGGCGCCGATCGGTGCGCAGTCGCTGCCCCGGCCCGCGCCCAACGCGGCGGCCAGCCCAGCGGCCAAGAAGAAGGCCGATCGCGCGGATGCCAAGGCCGACAAGGCGGACGCGAAGGCCGACGCCAAGGCTGACAAGAAAGCGAAGGCGCCACGATGATCATGCGTCCTGGTCAGCAGCAACTCCTGCTCCCCGTCAGCCCGCTCTTCATGTGGGGCAGCCTCATCGTCGCGCTGCTGCTCAACATGGTGCCGCTGGGCCGCGCCGCATGGACGCCCGACCTGCTCGCGCTGGTGATCGTGTTCTGGAGCGTGCACCAGCCGGCACGCATCGGTATTGGCGCGGCCTTCGTGTTCGGGCTGTTGATGGATGTGCACCAGGCGGCCATGCTGGGGCAGCATGCGCTGTCCTACACCACGCTGGGCTTCTTCGCGATCATGATCCACCGGCGCCTGCTGTGGTTTCCGGTGATTTCGCAGGCGCTGCAGGTGTTGCCGCTGTTTGCGCTGTCGCACCTGATCGAACTCGCCATCCGCATGATCGGCGGCGGCGTTTTCCCGGGATGGTCGCTGCTGATCGCGCCGGTGATCGAGGCAGCCCTGTGGCCTTTCGTGAGCCTGGCGTTGCTGGCGCCCCAGCGCCGGACGCCGGAACCTGATGCCAACCGCCCCCTCTGATGTTGCTCGCCCCCAGGCTGCGCGCACTTCGTGTCGCTTCGCCTACCCCCTGCCGGGGGCGGTGCGGCCGCTTCGGGGCGGCCGTGCGCGGCGCACCTCCCTGATCTCCGGCGGGCGCGTCTTGTTGCGTCTGAGCATTGACTTGCCTAAGCTGAATCATTCATGACCGAAATCCGCAACGTTGCTGCCGATCTCTCGCGCTTCAAGCGTCGGGTGGTCGTGATCGGCCTGGTCGTGCTGGCGGCTTTCGGACTGCTGTGCATGCGGCTGGTCTATCTGCAGGTGGTGCGTCACGAAGACCTGGCGGAGCAAGCAGAGAGCAATCGCACGGCGATCGTGCCGGTGGTGCCGAATCGCGGTCTGATCCTCGACCGCAACGGCATCATCCTGGCATCCAACTACTCGGCCTACACGCTTGAGATCACGCCCTCGAAGGCCGGCAGTCTCGAAGACACGATCGACAGCCTCACGGAAGTGCTGGAGATCTCGCAGCGCGACCGCCGGCGCTTCAAGCGGTTGCGCGAGGACTCCCGCAGCTTCGACTCGGTCCCCATCCGCACGCGTCTCACGGACGAGGAAGTCGCCCGCTTCGCGGCGCAGCGCTATCGCTTTCCCGGCGTCGAGATCAAGGCACGGCTGTTCCGCAACTACCCCAACGGCGATCTCGCGAGCCACGTGCTGGGCTACATCGGCCGTATCAACCAGGCCGAGAAGGCGGCGATGGAGGACTGGGAAGACGAGGATCTCGCCAACTACAAGGGAACCGAGTACATCGGCAAGCTGGGCGTGGAACAGAGCTACGAGAAGACGCTCCACGGCCAGACCGGCGTCGAGCAGATGGAGACCTCCGCCGGTGGCCGGGCGGTGAGGCGGCTCGCGGCGCACCCCGCGACGCCGGGTAACACGGTCATGCTTTCGCTCGACATCAAGCTGCAGAAGCTGGTGGAGGACATGTACGGCGACCGGCGCGGCGCGCTCGTCGCCATCGATCCGAGGAGCGGCGAGATCCTGGCTTTCGTCAGCAAGCCGACCTTCGATCCGAATCTCTTCGTCGAAGGCATCGACACGGAAAGCTGGAAGGAGCTCAGCGAATCGATCGACAAGCCCTTGCTCAATCGCGCGTTGCGGGGAACCTATCCGCCGGGATCGACCTACAAGCCCTTCATGGCGCTGGCGGCGCTGCAGACGGGCAAGCGCAGCCCCAGCGTGGTGATCAACGATCCTGGCTACTTCAACTTCGGCGGGCACCGCTTCGGCAGCCCGGAAGGCAACATCGGTGGCGTCGACATGCGGCGCTCGATCCAGTTGTCGAGCAATATCTACTACTACTCGCTGGCCAACGAGATGGGCGTGGACCTGATCCACGACGCGATGAAGCCGCTGGGCTTCGGCCAGATCACCGGCATCGACATCGGCGGCGAAGTGCGTGGGGTTCTGCCCAGCACGGAGTGGAAGCGAAATGCCTACAAGCGCCCCGAGCAGAAGAAGTGGTATGCGGGCGAAACCATCTCGCTCGGCATCGGGCAGGGCTACAACGCCTTCACGATGCTGCAATTGGCGCAGGCCACGGCGATCGTGGCCGACAGCGGGATGAAGCACAAGCCGCACCTCGGCCTCGCCATCCGCGACACGGTGACGGGCAACGTGAAGCCCATCGATCAGCCTCCGGCCGAGAACCTGGGCATCACCGCTGCGAACGCCGCGGTGGTGCGAGAGGGCCTGGTGGCGGTGGTCAATGCGGGTACGGCGCGCGGCGTTTTCATCGGCGCGGGCTACCAGGCGGCTGGCAAGACCGGCACCGCGCAAGCGGTCGGCATGACGCAGAACGTCAAATACAACGCCAAGGCACTCGAAGAGCACCAGCGCGATCACGCGCTCTTCATGGCCTTCGCGCCGGCCAACGATCCGAAGATCGCGGTGGCCCTCGTCGTCGAGAACGCGGGCTGGGGCGCGGGCGCTGCGGCCCCGATCGCGCGTCGCGTATTCGACTACTGGCTGCTCAATCAGTACCCGAGCGAGGCCGACATGGCCGCCATCCAGGTCGGCAAGGCGACTGCGCCGATCGGCAAGCCGCGCGTTGCGAGCGAGGTCGCGTGGCCTTCTGCCTCCGCGGCCGCGACGAACGCACCCTGACAACAGCGCCCCACGATCCGCCGAGGATCAGCGCAGGAACGCGTCGTAGGCGGTCTTCAGGATCAGCGCTCCGACCACGACGATGAACACCTTGCGCACGAAGCCCGCGCCGTGCTTGATGGCCACCCGCGCGCCGATCACGCTGCCGGCCACGTTGGCTACCGCCATCACCAGTCCGTAGTGCCACAGCACATGGCCCTTGAGCCCGAGCAGCAAGAGCGCGCCCAGGTTGGTCATGGTGTTGAGAAGTTTGGCGGATGCGGCGGCGTTGAGGAAGTCGTAGCCCAGCCAGCGCACGAACAGGAACACGAAGAAGCTGCCCGTACCGGGCCCGAAGAATCCGTCGTACACGCCGAGCGCGAAGCCGATAGATGCAGTGGCGATCAGCTCGGCACGGCCGCTGAAGCGCGGCGTATGGTGGCGGCCCATGTCCTTTCGCGCGAGCGTGTAGAGCAGCAGCACCACGAGGATGACGGGCAGCAACTTGCGCAGGAACTCGCCCGGGACGACGGTCACCGCCCACGCACCGGTCATCGATCCGGCGAAGGCGAGGGCGGCAGCAGGAAGCAGCGTGTTCCAGCGAAGACCCACACGATGGTGAAACTGCGCCGTGGCCGCCGCCGTGCCCCAGACCGATGCGCTCTTGTTGGTGCCCAGAAGCGTTGCGGGCGGCGTACCGGGCAGCACGCTGAACAGCACCGGCACCAGGATCAGGCCGCCTCCGCCCACGATCGAATCGATGAAGCCCGCGAACAGCGAGGCCAGGGTAAGCACCAGTATTTCCATTACGGAAATTGTCTCACTGGGTTTCCCATGGAATTCGTAGCTGCGGGTGGCGCGTTCGTGCGGGCCGGTCCGGCTCAAGGCGCCAAAAAGAAAAGGCGCCGACCAGCGGCGCCTTGTTCAAAAAAACGGCATCTCGTACGAATGCCTTGGGTCGATTCTTCTGATTCTCGAAAGATGTCTCCTCGGTCCCCCGCGCATCGGGCAGGCCCGTTTGCGAGTGGCGAGACTTTAGTTCGGCGCACCTTGCCAGTGCATCGGGGATTACCCGTCAATTCAACAATCGGAAACACGGAAATTCAACGTCGTGCTTCGCGCACCCAGGCGGCCGCCTTCTCCGCCATCATCAATGTGGGGCTGTTGGTGTTGCCGCTGGTGATCGTGGGCATCGCGCCGGCGTCGACCACGCGCAGTCCCGCAACACCGCGAACACGCAGGCGAGCATCGAGCACGGCCATCGGATCGTCGTCACGTCCCATCTTCGTGGTGCCGACAGGATGGAAGATGGTGGTCGCGATGTCACCGGCCAGGCGCGCGAGTTCTTCGTCGCTCTGATACTGCACGCCGGGTTTCCATTCCTCGGGACCGTATTTCGCGAGGGCGGGTTGGGCGGCAATCCGTCGCGTGACGCGCAGCGAATCGGCCGCCACCTTGCGATCCTCGTCGGTGCTCAGGTAGTTGGGCGCGATGGCGGGCGCATCCTCGAAGCGTGGGCTCTTGATGCGCACGGTGCCGCGGCTGGTCGGGTTCAGGTTGCACACGCTGGCGGTGAAGGCCGGAAAGCTGTGCAGGGGCTCGCCGAAGGCGTCGAGCGAAAGCGGCTGCACGTGGTACTCGAGGTTGGGCCACGCGTACGCCGCGGAACTGCGCGTGAAGGCCCCGAGCTGCGACGGCGCCATGCTCATCGGCCCGCTGCGTTTCAACAGGTACTCCATGCCGATCTTCGCCTTGCCATAGAGCGAGGAGGCCAGCACATTGAGCGTGGGTGCATCCTTGATCTTGTAGACCGCGCGGATCTGGAGATGGTCCTGCAGATTGGCGCCGACACCCGGTGCATCGAGCGCCACCTCGATGCCATGCTGGCGCAGGAGATCGGCCGGTCCGATGCCCGAGAGCTGCAGGATTTGCGGGGAGCCGATGCTTCCTGCGCACAGGATCACTTCACGCGTCGCATGGGCCGTCACGGATTCGTGGCCGTCCCACACCTGCGCGCCGGTGCAGCGCCGGCTGCCGTCGGCTTGAGTTTCGATCACGAGCCGCGACACCTGCGCGCCCGTCCAGAGCTCGAAGTTCGGTCGCCCGTAGCAGGTCGGGCGCAGGAAGGCCTTGGCGGTGTTCCAGCGCCACCCGTTCTTCTGGTTGACCTGGAAATAGCCGACGCCCTCGTTCGTGCCGCGATTGAAGTCGGTGGTGTGGGGCACGCCCGCCTGCACCGCGGCCGCGGCGAAGGCGTCGAGGATGTCCCAGCGCAGCCGTTGCTTCTCCACCCGCCATTCGCCGCCCGCGCCGTGCAGTTCGTCGGCGCCGAGATAGTAGTCCTCGTGCTTCTTGAAGGCCGGCAGCACCTTGTCCCACCGCCATTCGTCGTCGCCGGTGACCTGGGCCCATTGGTCGTAGTCGCGCGACTGCCCGCGCATGTAGATCATCCCGTTGATGCTCGACGAGCCGCCGAGCGTCTTGCCGCGTGGATAGCGCAGCGTGCGCCCGTTCAGCCCGGGGTCCGGCTCGGTGTTGTAGAGCCAGTCGGTGCGCGGATTGCCGATGCAATAGAGATAGCCGACCGGGATGTGGATCCAGTGGTAGTCGTCCTTGCGTCCCGCCTCGATCAGCAGCACGCGGCATTGCCTGTCGGCGCTCAGGCGATTGGCCATCAGCGCACCGGCAGTGCCCGCGCCGATGACGATGTAGTCGAAAGTGGTGTCGCTCATTGACGCGTGCTTGTCTCTGTTTGTTGTCGCGGAAGTCCCGCCAGCCCCAGCAAGTATGCGGCCGCCGGGCCGCCCCAAGGCGAGCCGTGCCTCCCCCTCGGGGGTGGAGTTACACGCCGCAGCGCGGCGTCGTGAAAGGCCGAGGGGCCACCTACTTCGCGGTGGGCATCACGAACTCGGCGCCCTTGCCGATGCTCTCCGGCCAGCGCTGCATGATCGACTTCTGCTTCGTATAGAAGCGCACACCCTCTTCGCCATAGGCATGCATGTCGCCGAAGAGACTCTTCTTCCATCCGCCGAATCCATGCCATGCCATCGGCACGGGGATCGGTACATTGATGCCCACCATGCCGACCTGGATGCGCCGCGAGAATTCGCGCGCCACGTTGCCGTCGCGGGTGAAGCACGAGACGCCATTGCCGAATTCGTGGGCGTTGATCAGGTCCACCGCTTCCTTCAGGTCGTGCACGCGCACGCAGGAGAGCACCGGCCCGAAGATCTCTTCCTTGTAGATGCGCATCTCGGGCGTGACGTTGTCGAACAGCGTACCGCCCATCCAGAAACCCTCTTCACAGCCTTCGCCCGCGCTCTTGCCCTCGAAGGAGCGGCCATCCACCAGCAGCCTGGCGCCTTCCTTCTCGCCCTGAGCGATGTAGCCCGTGATGCGCTCGTGGGCCGCGCGCGTCACGATCGGACCCATCTCCGCGTCGAGCTCGGTGCCGTTCTTGATCTTGAGCGACTTCGCGCGCTCGGCCAGCAGCGGCAGCACCTTGTCGGCCGCATCGCCCACCAGCACCGCGACGCTGATCGCCATGCAGCGCTCGCCCGCCGAGCCGTAGCCCGAGCCGATCAACGCATCGACGGTCTGGTCGATGTCCGCGTCGGGCATGACCACCATGTGGTTCTTGGCGCCGCCGAGCGCCTGCACGCGCTTGCCGTGGCGGGCGCCGGTTTCGTAGATGTAGTTGGCGATCGGCGTCGACCCGACGAAGCTGATGGCCTTGACGTCCGGATGCTCCAGCAGCGCATCGACGGCTTCCTTGTCGCCCTGCACGACGTTGAACACCCCATCCGGCAGGCCGGCTTCCTTCAGCAGCTCGGCCATGCGCAGCGAGGGGCTCGGATCGGTCGGGCTGGGCTTGAGCACGAAGGTGTTTCCCGCCGCGATCGCGACCGGGAACATCCACATCGGCACCATCACCGGGAAGTTGAACGGCGTGATGCCCGCCACCACGCCGAGCGGCTGGCGCATCGTCCAGTTGTCGATACCGGTGGAGACCTGGTCGGTGTAGTCGCCTTTCAGGAGCTGGGGAATGCCGCAGGCGAACTCGACGATGTCGATGCCCCGCGTGACCTCGCCCTGCGCATCGGTGAAGACCTTGCCGTGCTCGGCGGTGATCAGGTGCGCCAGTTCGTCGCGATGCCTGTTCAGCAGTTCGAGGAACTTGAACATCACGCGCGCGCGGCGAATGGGGGGCGTGTCGGCCCACGCAGGGAAGGCGGCCTGCGCGGCGGCAACCGCCGCATCGACGTCGGCGCGATTGGCGAGGGCAACACTGCCGGTCGCGGCGCCGGTGGCCGGATTGAACACTTCCTGGGCGCGCGTGGATTTCGGGCTGGCGACGCGCCCGCCGATGTAGTGGTGGATCGGTATCTTGCTCATCTGCATGGCGTTCTCCTGCCGGCGCCGGGGCCGGCTGATTTGCGGGAAGGGGTGGTTTCGGCTCAGCCGGACATTGTGGCAAACGCCCGCGCATTGCGCGAACGCCTACGCCGATGGGGGGCGATTGCCCGGTCCGCCGCAGACGCACCCGGTTACGATGCGGCGTCCTTCGCAGCCACGCCTCACCCCTGCTCCATGCCCATCGACTCGCCATCGCCCGCCGACGCGCAAGACGCGACCAGCGTGCAACCGCGTGTCGAGGAGCACGATCACGAGGGGGCGCACTGGGCCGTGGCCAGCGGCCGGTGGACCGCGCTGGCCATGTCCTCGCAAAGCGCCTGGGAATCGGTCTCGCAAGACCTCGAATGCGTTCCCGCGCAGGACGATCGGCACTGGGACCTGAGGCCGATCGAGCAACTCGACCACATCGGCGCCCAACTGCTGTGGAACCACTGGCAGAAGGCCTGGCCGCCGCATCTCGAAATGGATTCGCAGCACAAGGCCGTGCTGGACCAGGTCGCGCTGTACACCTGCCTCGCTCCGGTGGAATCCGGGCCGACGCTGGTGGACCGCTTCAAGGCCTTCGTGCACAACGGTCCGCGCATGATGTTCGTGGCGCGCGACTTCCTTCGCCTCATCGGGCAGCTCACCCTCGACATCGGCAAGCTGATCCGGGCGCCGCATCGCGGACCCTGGCGCGACTTCTCGGGGCAGATCTACCAGTTCGGCACGACGGCGCTGCCCATCACGGCGCTGGTGGGGCTGCTCATCGGGGTCGTGCTGGCCTATCTCACGTCGCAGCAATTGCGGCAGTACGGCGCGGAGACCTTCATCGTCAACATCCTCGGCCTGTCGCTGATCCGCGAGTTGGGGCCCGTCCTGGCCGCTGTGCTGATTGCCGGGCGCTCCGGGTCGGCCATCACGGCGCAGATCGGCGTGATGCGGGTGACCGAGGAACTCGACGCCATGCGCGTGATGGGCATCCCGCACGGCTTCCGGCTGGTGATGCCGCGGGTGCTTGCGCTGGCCATCGCCATGCCGCTGATCAGCATGTGGACGTCGATGGCCGCGCTGTTCGGCGGAATGATCGCGGCCGACCTGTCGCTCGACATCTCGCCGTCGTACTTCCTCTCGGCCTTGCCGCGCGCGGTGCCGCTGTCGAATCTCTGGCTGGCGATGTCGAAGTCGGCGGTGTTCGGCATCCTGATCGCGCTCATCGGCTGCTATTTCGGCATGAAGGTGAAGCCCAACACGGAGAGCCTCGGGCGGGGCACCACGTCTTCGGTCGTCACCTCGATCACCGTCGTGATCCTGGTCGACGCGCTGTTTGCCGTGCTGTTCAAGGGCGTGGGATTGCGCGCATGACTGACACCCCGACCCGCGACCCGGCGAGCGTGGTGGAGATCCGCAAGCTCTGGACCGTGTTCAAGTCACCTGACGGCGACCAAGTGGTGCACCGCGATCTCGACCTCTCGATCATGCGCGGCGAAGTGCTGTCGCTCGTGGGCGGGTCGGGCACCGGCAAGACGGTGCTGCTGCGCCAGATCCTCGGGCTGGAGCACCCTACCAAGGGTGAGGTCTCGGTTCTGGGTCGACCGCCCGGACAGCTCAGTGCGATGGGCGCAGCCAACGTGGGCATGCTGTTCCAGCACGGCGCACTGTTCTCGGCTTTCAGCGTGCTCGACAACATCTCGTTCCCGTTGCGAGAGCTCAAGCTGTTGCCCGATGACCTCATTCGCGATGCCGCATTGGTCAAGCTGCAGATGGTCGGATTGACCCCGCAGCAGGCGACGAAGAGCCCTTCCGACCTGTCGGGCGGGATGATCAAGCGCGTGGCGCTGGCGCGCGCCCTGATCATGGACCCGCCGCTGCTGTTGCTCGACGAGCCCACTGCCGGCCTCGATCCGGAAAGTGCCGACGGCTTCTGCGACCTGCTGCGCAGCCTGCATCGTGAGCTCGGACTGACGGTGGTGATGGTCACGCACGACCTCGACACCCTGTTCGACCTGAGCACCCGCATCGCGGTGCTGGCCGACCAGAAAGTCATCGTCGCCGGGACGGCGCGCGACGTGATCGCCTATCCGCATCCGTTCATCCACGAGTACTTTCTCGGCGGCCGTGGCCAGCGCGCCATGGAAGCCCTGCATGACGGGTCCGCGCCCGCGTCCGTCACCGGACTGCTGA
This sequence comes from Variovorax sp. P5_A3, assembly GCF_056400665.1. Lineage (NCBI taxonomy): Bacteria > Pseudomonadati > Pseudomonadota > Betaproteobacteria > Burkholderiales > Comamonadaceae > Variovorax > Variovorax sp. P5_A3. The sequence continues at coordinate 22,316 of NZ_JBFUKW010000042.1, forward strand.
CCGGCCGGGCCCCATCAACTGAAAGGTAGATGCCATGGAAAACAAGGCCCATGCCCTCGCTGCCGGCGCCTTCGTGCTTGGCCTGGTCGCTGTGCTGGTTGCGCTGGTCGTGTGGCTGACGCGCGACGACACCGTTCGCAACACCTATGAGCTGTCCACGCGGGACCCCGTGAGCGGCCTGCAGCCCCAGGCGATGGTCCGCTACCGCGGCATCGCCGTCGGCAAGGTCACCTCGATCGACTTCGACCCCAAGGTCCGGGGCAATGTGCGGGTGCGCATCACGGTCGACGAGCGCGTGCCGCTCACGACCTCGACCTTCGCGACGCTCAGCTACCAGGGCGTGACCGGCTTGGCCTTCATCGCGCTCGACGACAAGGGCGAATCGCAGGTGGCGCTGGCGCCCGACAACGACGACCCGCCGCGCATCCCGCTCAAGCCCTCGCTGCTCGCACAGCTGCAGGATCGTGGCGAGGTCATCATCAACAAGGTCGAGGAAGCGACCCGGCGCGTCAACACGCTGCTGAGCGACGACAACCAGAAGCGCATCGCCGACGCGCTCGAAAGCATCTCCCTGGCGGCGGCCAGCGCCAACCAGCTCACCCGGTCGCTGGACAACACCCTGACGACCGGGGTCAACCCGGCGCTGAAGGCCTTGCCGCCCCTGATGGATCGGACCAAGGACGCGCTGGGCACGGTCAAGACCGCGGCGGGCGATGTCTCCCGCGTGGCCAACAACCTCAACACAACAGTCGGCCGCCTCAACGCCGCGGATGGACCGATCGACCGCCTCGGCGACGGCACGAAGGCGTTGTCGCAGGCCGTCGAGTCCTTCAACAACGCGACGCTGCCGCGCGTGAATCGCGTGGCGGACGACACGTCTCGCGCCGTGCGGCGCCTGGGACGCGCGGCCGAGGGCATCAACGACAACCCGCAATCGCTGCTGTTCGGCAACGGCGGCGCGGTCGCGGGTCCGGGCGAGCCCGGTTTCTCCGCGCCGGCCGCTGCGCCCGCTCGCCCTTGAAGGTGAAGACCATGTACGACGCACTGAAGAACATCGTCGCCGGCGCCCCGTGGGCACGGCTTTCCGGCCTTGGCGGCATCGCGGCGATGCTGCTGGCGGCAGGATGCGGCGCGCTGCCTGACAAGCCTGCGCGTGCCACTCTCTACGACTTCGGACCGGGTGGGGTGTCCAGTTCGCCGGTGCCGGCTGGCAAGCCTGCCCTACAGCCGATCGCGCTGGCCGAGATCGATTCGACCTCCCGGCTGGACGGCACGCAGATGCTGTATCGGCTCGGCTATGCCGACGCCAATGAATTGAAGCCTTACGGCCAGTCGCGCTGGAGCCAGGCGCCGGCGCAGTTGCTTCGCCTGCGCGTGCGCGAGGCGTTGGCCGTCGGCCAGACGGTGCTGGGGCCGGAGGAGAGCGCCACCATCGCCCGCACCGAAGGCCGCGTGCCCGACATGCTGCGCCTCTCGTTGGAGGAGTTCAGCCAATACTTCGAATCGCCCACGAGCAGCGTGGGCCTCGTGCGCGTCAGCGCCACGCTGATACGGAACAATCCCGGCGGCGACCGTGTTCTGGCGCAACGCACCTTCACGGCGCAGCGACCCGCGCCGACCAATGACGCGGCCGGTGGCGTGAAGGCGCTCGCGGCTGCGAGCGATGCGGTGGCTGCCGATCTGGTCGCCTGGGTGATCCAGGCCCGCTAACCCTCCGCAGGCGCGCCCTCGCATGCAACGCATCGGCCTGATTTCCGACACGCACGGCCTGCTCAGGCCGGAAGCCGTGGCCTTCCTGCAAGGCTGCGACCACATCGTCCACGGCGGCGATATCGGATCGCAGCGCATCCTCGACGACTTGGCGGCCATCGCACCGGTGACCGCGGTGCGTGGCAACAACGACGTAGGACCCTGGGCGCAGGCGGTGCCGGAGACGGCGCTGGTCGAAATCGGCGGACTGCGCCTCTACGCCCTGCACGACCTCGCCCAACTGCGCATCGACCCTGCCGCCGAGAGGATTCGCGTGATCGTGTCCGGGCATTCGCATCGGCCATTGGCCGAAATGCGCCGCGATGTGCTGTACATCAACCCGGGCAGCGCCGGGCCGCGGCGCTTCCGCTTGCCCATCGCGGTCGCCGAACTCCGGCTGACAGGCGGCGCCGTCACGCCGCGCATCGTCGAACTGACGCTGGAGTAGGGCGCGATCAAGTGGCCCGGTGGAGCACCGGGAAGAGGGTGCCGAGCCCGTCGGCCATCACCTCCACGGCCAGCGCCGCGAGGATCAGCCCCATGAGCCGCGTCATCACGTTGATGCCGGTCTTGCCCAGCACGCGCGCGATCGGCTCCGCGAGAGAGAAGGTGATGCCGGTCGCCAGGCCGATCACCACGCCGTAGCCGACCAGGATCGCCAGCTCCCAGACGTGCTGCGTCCGGTCGGCGAAGATGACCACCGACGACATGGTGGCCGGACCGGTGAGCAGCGGAATGGTCAGCGGCACGACGGCGATCGAAGCGCCGAGCGAGGCCTTCACCTCCGTCGCGCGGATCTCTTCCTTGCTGGTCTTCGATTCGGCCGGCTGTGCGTTCAGCATGTTGAGCGAGCTGATCAGGAGCAGCATGCCGCCGCCGACCTGGAAGCTCGCGATCGAGATGCCGAAGAACGACAGGAGCTGCAATCCGATGAGTGCGCTCACCGCGATGACCACGAAGGCGCTGAAGGCCGACACCCAGGCCGTGCGCTTGCGCTGCTGCTCCGTGCATTCCTGCGTGTAGTGGATGAAGAAGGGCACGATCGCGAGCGGATTCACGATGGCCAGCAGCGTGATCAGCGGCTTGATCAGGTCCATCGTCGGCGTGGCCATCAGCGACCGCCTGTCACGTCCAGGGAGCTTCCGGTGACATAGCTCGATTCCGGCGACAACAGCCAGATGATGCCGTTGGCGACTTCCTCGGCGCTGCCCGTGCGTTTCATCGGCACCGTCGGTGCGAGCTGGGCGGCCCGATCGGGGAGGCCGCCGGAAGCGTGGATCTCGGTATCGATCAGTCCGGGCCGGACCGCGTTGACGCGGATGCCCTCGTCGGCGACTTCCTTGGCGAGTCCGATGGTGAAGCTTTCGATCGCGCCCTTGCTGGCGGCGTAGTCGACGTACTGCCCGGGCGATCCGAGGCGCGCTGCAGCGCTCGACAGGTTGACGATGACGCCACCGCTGCCGCCATGCTTCGTGCTCATGCGACGCACGGCCTCGCGCGCGCAGACGAAGCTGCCGATGACGTTGATGCGCAGCATGCGCTCGAGTCGCGCGACGCTCATCTCGTCGACCCGTGCCTGCATGTCGACCACGCCGGCGTTGTTGACCAGGGCAGTGAGGCGGCCGAGCTTGGCGTCGACCTTCTCGAACATGGCGATGACCTGCGCCTCGTCGCCGACATCGGCCTGCACGGTGATCGCGGTGCCGCCGCCCGCGCGGATGGTGCGCACCACCTCGTCGGCGGCGAGGGAATTGCTCGCGTAGTTGACGGCGACGGCATAGCCGCGGCGCGCCGCCTGCAAAGCCGTCGCGGCGCCGATGCCGCGACTGCCGCCGGTGACCAAGAGAACCTCGTTCAAATCCCACCTCCTGCACAGAAGCCGTGTGTCAGTTAAAACCTGTTCGCACGGATTAAATCACCGAGGAGACGCCCTTGAGCCGCAGCATCGACTACTACTTCACGCCCCAGAGTCCCTGGACCTACCTGGGCCATGCGCGCTTTGCCGCCCTGGCGAAGTCGAGCGGCGCCACGGTGAGAGTACGGCCGATCGATTTCGGCGCCGTCTTCCCGGTGTCGGGCGGCCTTCCGCTCGGAAAGCGCGCGCCGCAGCGGCAGGCCTATCGGCTGGTCGATCTGGCGCGATTCTCGCGGCACCTCGACATGCCGCTGAATACCAAGCCGAAGTTCTTCCCGGTCCCGAGCGACGACGCCGCCAAGCTCATCATCGCCGTCGACCTGCATGACGGCACGGATTCCGCGATGAAGCTCTGCGGCGCGGTGTTCGCGGCCGTGTGGGTGCAGGAGCGCAACATCGCCGACCCGAAGGTGCTCGAAGCCCTGGCGGTCGAATGCGGGCTGTCGGCGCGCCGGATCGAGCAATCCCATAGCCAGACCGTGCAGGAACGCTACGAGGACTACACGCAGCAGGCAATCGACGCCAAGGTGTTTGGCGCGCCGAGCTACGTCATCGACGGCGAGATCTTCTGGGGCCAGGATCGCCTCGATTTCGTCGAACGTACACTCAAGTCATAGGCATCAACCACAGGGGTATCACCATGGGTCAATTCATCGATCTCACGGCCAAGGACGGCTTCACCTTTCCCGCGTATGTGGCGGAGCCTGCGGGCAAGCCCAAGGGTGCCGTCGTCGTGGTGCAGGAGATCTTCGGCGTCAACTCGCACATCCGCTCGGTGGCCGACGGCTACGCGGCCGACGGCTATCTGGCGATCGCGCCTGCGACCTTCCAACGGGTCAAGCAGGACGTCGAACTCGGCTACACCGAAGACGACATGAAGGCCGGCTTCGCGCTCAAGACGGCGGTCGAGGCATTGCCCGCACCCGGTGTGATGCAGGACCTCCAGGCGGCGGTCGACTACGCATCGAAGGCAGGCAAGGTCGGCATCGTGGGCTATTGCTGGGGCGGTCTGCTGACGTGGCGGGCGGCCGAGCAACTGTCGGGCCTCGCTGCCGCGGCGCCCTACTACGGCGGCGGCATGACGACGCCCGAAGAAGCCGCCCGCAAGCCCAAGGTGCCGGTGCTCGCGCAGTTCGGCAACAACGACCACTGGATTCCGCTCGACACGATCGAGACCTTCAAGAAGGCACATCCCGAGATCGAAGTCCACGTCTATGAATGCGGACACGGATTCAATTGCGACCAGCGCGGTTCGTACAACGCCGAGGCCGCCAAGCTGGCGAAGGAGCGCGCGCTGGCATTCTTCGCAAAGAACGTCGGCTGAGCCCGGGGCGCGGCGTGGCCGGTCTCGTGCACGCCGCCCGATCGCGCTGGCGGCGCAGCAGAAGCTGGCGGTGCTCGCGCACGTGGACGACGTGGCGATCGATCTGCTGATGGCCCATGCACCGTCCCAGGGGCGGACGCTGCGGCTGATCTGGGCATCGGCGGCCCGCCGGTAGGACGCGTGCAGGGGAACGCGGCCTCGCTGTTCGGGGTCAGGTAGCCACCGGCCTGCTGGTCTTGCGGCCAGCGGGATGCGCCGCTGGCTTGTCGGCCGTTTCGGGATCGGCATCGCGCACGCGCGCCTCGAGGAAGTCCAGCAAGGCACGCAAGGCGGCGCTGTTGTGCCGGCGCTGGGAATAGGCCGCGTACAGCCAGAGGTCGCGCGGCATGTACTCTTTCAGCACGGGCACCAGCGCGCCGCGCTCGATGTGCGACTGCGCCATCATCGCCGGCACGCACACGGCGCCCAACCCGGCGAGCGCCACCCCGACAAGCGGCGCCGCGTCGTTCGCGTCCATGCGGCTGTGCACTGGCACGCTGTAGGGCTGGCCGTCGACCTCGAAGGGAAGATGCGGCGCGCCGCCCGCGAGCGAGTAGGTCAGCACGTCGTGCCCGCGCATGTCGTCCGGTTTCTTTGGCAGGCCGCGGCGGGCCCAGTACGCCGGCGTTGCGCACAGGGCAAGGTCCATGAGGCGCAAGCGGCGCACGATCAGGTTCTCGTCGCGGATGCGGCCCAGGCGCAGGGCGACGTCCACGCCTTCCTCGACAAGATCGATCACGCGGTTGCTCAGGTGCAGGCTCACATGCACGTCCGGGTAGGTCGCCATGAAGTCGCCGACGATGCCTGGAAACGCGCTTTGCCCCAGGCCGTGGGGCGCCGTGATGCGGAGCCGTCCACGCGGGTGGCCGGCATGCTCCTGGAGTTCGCTCTGGGTGAGCTCGACCATCTCCATGAGGGGCTTGCTGCGTTCGAGCAGGAGATGTCCCGCGTCGGTCAGGCTGACCGAGCGCGTAGACCGGTTGAGCAGGCGCACGCCGAAGCGTTCTTCGAGTTGAGCCACGTATTTGCTCACGTTCGCCTTCGACATGCCGAGCGTCGTGGCCGCCCGGGAAAAACTGCCGCGCGCGGCGACTTCGCGAAAGGCTTTCAGCAGGTCAAGACCGTCCATTCAGCTCCATTGTTTCTATTTGACGAACACGGTGATTCGTTTTCCTAGGGTTTTCACCTAGCTATTTGTAGCAAACTCCACCTCCACAGAGCAGCGAAGGCTGATCTGAGTGAACAAGGCACTGAACAAGGTCGCCGGTTCAACATCATCCAAAGCAAACCAAGGACATTGAAATGAAGACCTCGAAGATCATCGCCGCTGCCGCTCTGACGATTCTCGCCGCCGCTGGCGCGCAAGCAGAAACCTATGAAGGCGTGCACGCCCCCGTGTCGGCCAACAGCCGCGACGACGTGAATGCGCAAGCCGTCGCAGCCGCTCGCAGCGAGAACCCGTACGGTGATGCTGCCTCGTCGCGCGTCGCTCCGGCCATGACCGCTTCGGTCGACCGTTCGACCGTCAACGCGCAAGCTGTTGCCACCGCTCACGAGCCGAACCAGAACCTGGACCGCAAAGCCTTCGTGAACAGCGTGGTTCCGTCGCAATACAAGATCGAGCGTCCGGTGACGCAACGCGCCGGTCTCTGATCCGCAATCGCGCCTGAAGGCCGGTCCGTGCGAGAGCGCGGACCGGCCTTTTTCATGCGTCCGGCCCAGAAGGTGTCGGATTGTTTCGAAAGCGGAAACGCGGTGTCTCGTTTCTCGGTGTTTTCCCTTGGTCGATCCACGGGAGACTCGGTCGCACAGGCCAGCGACAGCAAGCCTGATTTTGAAACCGAACTCAGACGAACCCAAGGAAACTGAAATGAAGACTTCGCACATTCTCGCCGCTGCCGCTCTCTCGATCCTGGCTGCCGCCGGCGCCCAGGCTGAAACGTACCAAGGCGTGCAATCGACCGTTTCGGCCAAGAGCCGCGACGAAGTCAGCGCAGAGGCCGTCAGCGCCGCCGCTGCCGCCGACCAGAACATTCCGCGCGGTTCGCGTGGCGCCGAGCGCTTCAACCCGGTGGCTGACCCCGCTGCGGTTCGTGCGCAAGCCATCGCGACCGCAAACGCCGCCGACGCGAACGTCACCCCCGGCTCGAAGTACAACAGCCGCCTGATCTCGACCATGAACAAGTCGACCGAACCCCAGGTCCAGGCTCAAAAGGAAGGCGCGGCTGCGGCCAAGTAATTCGGGTTTCGGCCTGACGAAAGCCGGGCGGTGCGCGAGCGCCGCCCGGCTTTTTCATTGGCGCACTGCTAGCGCGTGCGCGCGAGGTAGCGCTTTCGCCAGAACACGACGACGAGCACCAGCGCGATCACTCCCATGGATCCCATGGCGATCCAGAAGCCATCGGCCTTGTGCACGAGCGGGATGAATTCGAAGTTCATGCCGAAGATGCCTGCGATCAGGTTGAGGGGCAGGAACACCGCCGTGAGCACCGTGAGCACCCGCATGATGTCGTTCGCCCGATGGCTTTGCACGCTGAAGTGCATCTGCACGGCGGTCTCGGCGTTTTGCTCGAGTCGACGGACATGGTGCACCACGCGCTCGATGTGCTCCAGCACGTCCCGGCTGCGGACCATGACGAGTTCGCGTTCGCGCTGCTCGGCCGCACCTTCGGGCGTCGGCAAGGTTTCGAGGGAATCGATCCAGTCCTGGATGCACGCGCGCTGGTCTTCGCAGATCTCGTCGAGGTGATGCAGTGACTGCCGGGCGTCCATCAGCGCGCTCCAGTTGGTGAAGCGGCTTCTCGGGTCGATCAGCTCGGCCTGCCAGTGATCCAGTTGCCGGGTCAACTCGCGTCGAAGGTCCAGGTAGGCATCGACGATCTGGTTGACGACGCGCAGCATGAGATCCGCGGGGCTGGAAGGTATGCGCGCGGAAACGGCGCGCGCGTCCAGCGCGGGCAGGGCGGCTCGGCCGCGGTCGTCCTGTGCGGCCGCGGCAAGAAGCTTGGTGGCGAAGGCATCGCGCACGGCACCGTCTTCAGGGTGGACCGACAGCAGGACGCGATCGAAGACCGCGAAGCCGACGGGCCGCGTGTCCACGCGCCGCAGCACAGGCGGTCCCCCATGCAAGGTCGCGGGTTCAACGGCGGGCGGTTGATCCGTGCCGTTGGCGGCTGCCAGCCGTCTGAATACGAGAAGGTCGTACTGCGACGTGTAGTCGTAGCGCGATGGCAACTGGTCGTTGAGCAGATCGCTCACATGCAGGTCGACGAGGTGCGTGTTGCAGAGCGATTGCAGAACGTCCTGCACCTGCTGGAGCGACGCACGGAATTCGTCCCGCGTCAGCGACAGCCACAGATAGCCTTGATCGCACGCACCCGGCGCAGCCATGGGCGCAAGCGCATCGTGTTCGCTGACGCGCGTGCCGTCGATCTTGAAAATGCGCATGAAAACTGTCCCTTTGTTCTTCTAGGCATCGTTGCGGCCCGGTGCGCCGCACGATCGCGTCCCTAAGGCTGCTTCAGCAACCGTGCTGCATCGAGCGCGAAATACGTAAGCACTCCATCGGCGCCTGCGCGCTTGAAGGCGAGAAGGCTTTCAAGCATCACCGCGTCGTGGTCGAGCCAGCCGTTCTGGGCCGCGGCTTTGAGCATCGCGTACTCGCCGCTGACCTGATAGGCGAAAGTCGGCACGCGGAACTCGTCCTTCACACGGCGAACGATGTCGAGATAGGGCATGCCGGGCTTGACCATCACCATGTCGGCACCTTCGGCGATGTCGATCGCCACTTCGCGTAGCGCTTCGTCGCTGTTGCCCGGGTCCATCTGGTAGACCTTCTTGTTGCTCTTGCCGAGGTTTGCGGCCGAGCCGACAGCGTCGCGGAAAGGGCCGTAGAAGGCGCTGGCGTACTTGGCGCTGTAGGCCATGATGCGCGTGTGGATGTCACCGCGCGATTCGAGTGCGTTGCGGACGGCACCGATACGGCCGTCCATCATGTCGCTCGGCGCCACGATGTCGACGCCGGCCTGCGATTGCGTGAGCGCCTGCTTGACGAGCACTTCGACGGTCGGGTCGTTGAGGATGTAGCCGGTATCGTCGAGCAGGCCATCCTGGCCGTGGCTGGTGTAGGGGTCCAGCGCGACGTCCGTCATCACGCCGAGCTCCGGAAAGCGGGCCTTGAGCGCGGCCACCACGCGCGGAATCAGACCGTCTGGATTGAAGGCTTCGTCGCCGTAGGGTGTCTTCAGTGAAGCGTCGATAACGGGAAACAGCGCCATCACTGGAATCCCGAGTGTCACGCACTGCTCGGCCACGGGGAGCAGCAGGTCCAGGCTGAGTCGTTCCACGCCCGGCATGGACGGAACGGCATCGCGGCGCTTCGCGCCTTCCTGGACAAATACCGGATAGATGAGGTCGTGGGGCGAGAGCATGTGCTCACGCACGAGGTTGCGTGTGAAAGCGTCCCGGCGCAAGCGGCGCGGCCGGCCGGCCGGAAATGGGGCATGGAGGGTCATGTCGAAAATTGTGCCCCATTGGCTCGAGGGGCATCGTCGGAAGGCGTGAGCACACCCTGGTCGTTGGAAAACATACCCAAATCAAGCTAACAGTCTTGTTTTATGAACCAAAAGGTCAAAAAAAGTCATCGCAAGCTTGATAGGTTGTTTTGCCTTTGTTAAATTCTGTCTTGGGCGGCTTGCCGCTCCCCGCTTTTCCTCCCTGAGCGGGTGCCTTGATGTGTGACAGCAAAAGGGCTTCCCAGCCCGGCGTTTTGACGCCGGGCTTTTTTTTGCGCGTCGAAACTCGCGTCCTGCCAGAGCCGACACTGAAATCGCGCCCCACTAAACTGCCGCCATGCTCTGGGTCAAATCGCTGCACATCGTGTTCATTGCCAGTTGGTTTGCTGGACTTTTCTACCTGCCTCGAATCTTCGTCAACCTGGCGATGGTGGCTCCGGAATCCGTGGCCGAGCGGGCGCGGCTCGTGCTCATGGCGCGCAAACTGTTCCGCTTCACGACGTTCCTTGCAGTGCCGGCCTTGGGATTCGGCTTGTGGCTGTGGCTTGGCTACGGCATCGGCCGGGGGCCGGGCAATGGCTGGATGCACGCGAAGCTTGCGCTCGTGCTCGTGGTGATCGGCTATCACCACGGCTGCGGCTTGCTTCTGCGCCGGCTTGCCGCAGGCAATGACCAGCGAAGCCACCGCTGGTACCGGTGGTTCAACGAACTGCCGGTGCTTCTGTTGCTCGGCATCGTGGTGCTGGTCGTCGTCAAGCCGTTCTGAACGCTGTGGCAACGCAGCACAAGACCGTCGCATTGCCTCTGGCGCTCGCGTACGCGGCGCTCATCATCTATGCGAGCCTCTATCCGTTCGCCGATTGGCGAGACCAGGGCATTGCGCCGTGGGCCTATCTCGCCGCGCCGTGGCCGAGGTATTGGACCGCGTTCGACTTCGGGATCAATGTGGTCGGCTACATGCCCTTCGGCTTCCTGTCCGCCATCGCCGTGCTGCGCGCCCGTCCCGGGGCCGGCAGCGTTCGCGCGGTGCTGCGCGCGACGGCCGCTGGCGCGGCGATTTCGTTTGCCATGGAGACCTTGCAAAGCTACCTCCCGGTCCGCATCCCTTCCAACGTCGATCTCGGGCTGAACATCCTCGGGGCGTTTGCGGGGGCCGTGCTCGCCGCGGCGCTCGAACGATTTGGGGCAGTGGCCCACTGGCACCGGACTCGCTCCAACTGGTTCGTCGAGGATTCGCGCGGCGGTCTGGTCCTGCTGGCGCTTTGGCCGCCCGCCTTGCTTTTTCCGGCCGCGGTCACCTTCGGGCTCGGGCAGGTATTCGAGCGGGTCGAGACCGCGATTTCGGAGTGGCTGCTCGACACCCCGTTCATCGACTGGATGCCGGTGCGCCAGTTCGAACTCGAGCCCCTGGTCCCGGGCGTCGAACTGCTGTGCGTCATGCTGGGCGCCCTGGTCCCGTGCCTGCTCGCCTTCCTGATCACCCGGTCGATCGCGCGGCGCGCCATCCTCTTGCCGCTGACGCTGCTTTGCGGCATGGCGGCGACGGCCTTATCCGCGGCGCTCAGCTACGGACCGGAACACGCATGGGCCTGGTTGAGTCTGCCGGTCCAGATCGGCATCGCCGCTGCGCTGTTCGTCGGGGTTCTGCTCATTGGGGCGCCTCGCCGTTTCTGCGCGGCCTTGTTGCTCATTGCGCTGGTGGTGCATCTGAGTCTCCTCAACCAGGCGCCGGAAAGCGCCTACTTCGCGCAGACGCTGGCGACATGGGAGCAGGGGCGCTTCATTCGTTTTCATGGGCTCGCACAATGGCTGGGGTGGTTGTGGCCGTTCGCAACGCTTGGCTATGTGCTGATGGCGCTGTCCAGTCGGGCGAAGGGTGCATGAGCGTCCGAGCGACCCTGGTAGAGCATCGCAGCGGTCGCGGTCAATAGAATGGTTCGATGTCGAGTTCAAGCATCACCGCGCCGGCGGGCTACTACGGTCGTCACATCTTCTTCTGCCTGAACGAACGCAAGAGTGGCGAAGACTCCTGTTCGAAGCACAACGCGCAGGAGGGATTCGATCGCTGCAAGGCGCGGGTCAAGGAAGCGGGGCTGGCGGGGCCTGGCAAGGTCCGGGTCAACAAGGCTGGCTGCCTGGACCGTTGCGCGGGAGGACCGGTCGCCGTGGTTTACCCGGAAGCGGTCTGGTACACCTTCGTGGACACGGACGACATCGACGAGATCGTCGAGTCGCACCTGAAAAACGGGCAGGTCGTCGAGCGCCTACTGCTGCCACCTGATGTCGGCCGCTGAGGACAATTCAATGAACTCGCGCACTGAGAAACTTCAGTTGAAGGGTGCTGCCGGCGCTATCGAGGTGCTGCGCGATCCTGCGGCGGACGGTGCCCCCGCGCAAGGCGTCGCCGTAATCAGCCATCCTCATCCGCTCTTCGGCGGGACCATGGACAACAAGGTCGTGCAGACGCTGGCGCGCGCATTCGTCGCCTGCGGCTGGACCGCCGTGCGCTTCAACTTCCGGGGCGTTGGCGCCAGCGAAGGGGTGCACGACGAAGGTCGGGGCGAACGCGAAGACATGCTTGAACTCGTAGGCCAAGTGGCCCCCGACGGGCCGCTGGCCATTGCCGGCTTTTCGTTCGGCGCCTTTGTCGCGAGTCGCGTCATCGAAAAGCTCTGGACTTCGCGCGATATCCGGAGCGTCGTTCTCGTCGGCACGGCCGCGTCGCGCTTTTCCGTCGCGACACTGCCGCCGGACTCGCACGAGCGCACCCTCATCGTGCATGGCGAGCAGGACGACACCGTTCCGCTCGCCGCCGTGATGGACTGGGCACGGCCGCAGTCACTTCCTGTCACAGTCGTTCCAGGGGGCGGACATTTCTTTCACGGACAATTGCCGCTGCTCAAGAATCTTGTGGCCCGCCATCTCCGCGCTGGCTAGTTCTTCGTCTCCACGCCTCTCCATGAATCGTTTGTTCAAAGCGCTGCGCGCGTTGGCAGTGAGCGCTGCCGCATCCATTTGCGTGATCGCTGTCGCCCAGGTCCCGGCGCCTCCCGAAGTTGCGGCGCGCAGCTATATCCTGCTGGATGTCACCGCGAACCAGGTGCTCGCGCAAAAGGACATCGACACGCCCGTCGAGCCCGCGTCCCTCACCAAGCTGATGACGGCGTACCTGGTCTTCGACGCGCTCAAGGCCAAGAAGATCACTTTGCAGCAGACGCTCCCTGTCAGCGTCCGCGCCTGGAAGATGCCAGGGTCGCGGATGTTCATCGACCCCAAGATGCGGGTGCCGGTCGAAGACTTGATCAAGGGGTTGATCGTCCAGTCCGGCAATGACGCGACGATCGCGCTCGCCGAGGGCGTGGGCGGGACGGTCGAGCATTTCGTCGAACTCATGAATGAGCAGGCCAAGGTGCTCGGCCTGAAGAACACGGTCTACAAGAATCCGGAGGGGCTCGTCGTGCCGGGCCATACGACCACCGCGCGCGACCTGAGCATCCTGGGGACGCGGCTCATGCGTGACTTTCCGGAGTACGCGCCCTACTTCGCGATCAAGAAGTACCGCTTTCCCGGCACCCCGTCGACCAACGAGACAAATCGCAACTTGCTGCTTTTCCGTGATCCGACCGTCGACGGATTGAAGACGGGCCACACGGATGCTGCCGGCTACTGCATGGTCGTGACCGCCAAGCGTGATTTCCCGAATCTGGCCGGTGGCCGCCGGCTGTTGTCCGTCGTCCTGGGCGCGTCCAGCGAAAACGCGCGCGCCAACGAGTCGCAGAAACTTCTCAACTGGGGCTACACGGCCTATGACGCGGTGCGGCTGTTTGATGCCAATCAGCCGGTTGCAACGCCCCAGGTGTGGAAAGGCAAGGAAAACACGGTCAAGCTCGGCCGTCCCGAAGCCATCGTGGTGGCAGTTCCGGCTGGGTCCGCGAGCAAGATCAAGACGCAGGTGGCACGGCCCGATCCGCTGGTCGCCCCCTTCGCCAAGAACCAGCCCGTCGGGTCGCTGGAGATCACCTTGGCGGACCAGCCCGTGACCGAAGTGCAACTGGTCGCGCTCGATGCGGTGGAGCAGGCGGGTGTCCTTGGGCGGGCGTGGGACGCCGTCCGGCTCTGGATAAAGTAGCTATTACTGCTCCGAACAGGGTGCTATACTCGCAGGCTTTTCGGAAAAATCCGAAGGGTTTCACGTTTTCGTCATCTCCCGGCTCCTCGCCCCATGTCACGTCATGTAGAGGAATTCAGTCGGGGTGTTTTGGGATTTATTCATTCATGCCAACCATCAATCAACTGGTGCGTCAGGGTCGCGAGGTCGAAAAGATCAAGTCGAAGAGCCCTGCCATGCAGAACTCGCCGCAGCGTCGCGGTGTCTGCACCCGGGTCTACACCACGACCCCGAAAAAGCCGAACTCGGCGCTGCGCAAGGTTGCCAAGGTGCGCCTGACCAACGGCTTCGAGGTCATTTCCTACATCGGCGGCGAAGGCCACAATCTGCAGGAACACAGCGTCGTGCTGGTTCGCGGTGGTCGTGTCAAGGACTTGCCCGGTGTGCGTTACCACATCGTGCGTGGCTCGCTCGACTTGCAAGGCGTGAAAGACCGCAAGCAGTCGCGTTCCAAGTACGGCGCGAAGCGTCCCAAGAAGGCCTAAGCCTTCCTGTCATTCAACGGTGTTCGGGTGCTGCCTTGGCGGGCGCGCCGAGCGAAGTGACCCTGTTGGGTCGAGTAAGTGAGAGTCTTGTTGGCTCTCGCGGTGTCGGAAACGGCGCCAACTGAAGCAAAGAGGTTAGAAAAATGCCACGTCGTCGCGAAGTCCCCAAACGTGAAATCCTGCCGGATCCCAAGTACGGCAATGTCGAGCTGTCGAAGTTCATGAACGTGATCATGGAAGGCGGCAAGAAGGCAATCGCCGAGCGCATCATCTACGGCGCGCTCGATCAGATCGAAAAGAAGAACCCGGGCAAGGACCCGCTGGAAGCCTTCACCATCGCCATCAACAATGTGAAGCCGATGGTCGAAGTGAAGTCGCGCCGCGTCGGTGGTGCCAATTACCAGGTGCCCGTCGAGGTTCGTCCAGTTCGTCGCCTGGCGCTGTCGATGCGCTGGATCAAGGAAGCCGCCCGCAAACGCGGCGAAAAATCGATGGCCTTGCGTCTGGCCAACGAACTCATGGAAGCTACCGAAGGCCGTGGTGGTGCCATGAAGAAGCGTGATGAAGTGCATCGCATGGCCGAAGCCAACAAGGCCTTCAGCCACTTCCGCTTCTAAGAATCGTCCCCTAGTCAGGCAGGATGGAAGCCCGACCCACCTCGAGCGGTGGGCGGGCTTTCATCCGTTAACGGAGTAATTTTCATGTCACGCAAGACCCCCATCGAGCGCTACCGCAATATCGGTATTTCCGCGCATATCGACGCCGGCAAGACCACCACCACCGAGCGCATCCTGTTCTACACGGGCGTGAACCACAAGATCGGCGAAGTGCACGATGGCGCTGCCACCATGGACTGGATGGAGCAAGAGCAAGAGCGTGGCATCACGATCACGTCCGCCGCTACCACCTGCTTCTGGAAGGGCATGGGCGCGAACTTTGACGAGCACCGTATCAACATCATCGACACCCCCGGCCACGTGGACTTCACCATTGAAGTCGAGCGTTCCATGCGTGTGCTCGACGGTGCGGTGATGGTGTATGACGCCGTTGGCGGCGTGCAGCCTCAGTCGGAAACCGTGTGGCGCCAAGCGAACAAGTACAAGGTTCCGCGCCTTGCCTTCGTCAACAAGATGGACCGTACTGGCGCCGACTTCCTGCGTGTGCGTCAGATGATGGTCGATCGCCTGAAGGCCAATCCCGTCGTGATCCAGATCCCGATTGGCGCCGAAGACCGCTTCCAAGGCATCGTGGACCTCGTCAAGATGAAGGCGATCATCTGGGACGAAGACAAGGGTGTGACCTTCAAATACGGCGACATCCCGGCTGAACTGGCCGCCGTTTGCACCGAATACCGTGAAAAGCTGGTTGAGGCCGCTGCCGAAGCGAGCGAGGAACTGATGAACAAGTACCTCGAGGGCAACGAACTAAGCGAAGCCGAGATCAAGGCCGCCATCCGCCAGCGCACCATTGCTGGTGAAATCCAGCCGATGCTGTGCGGCTCTGCCTTCAAGAACAAAGGTGTGCAGGCCATGCTCGACGCTGTCGTCGAGTACATGCCGTCGCCGTTGGACATTCCGCCGGTGGCCGGGATGGACGAGGACGAGCATCCCGTCACCCGCAAGGCGGACGACAACGAGAAGTTCTCGGCCCTGGCGTTCAAGCTGATGACGGACCCCTTTGTCGGGCAGTTGACCTTCGTTCGCGTCTATTCGGGTGTGCTGACCAAGGGCGACAGCGTCTACAACCCGGTGCGCGGCAAGAAGGAGCGTATCGGACGTATCGTGCAGATGCACGCGAACAACCGCGAAGAAGTCAGCGAAATCCGCGCCGGCGACATCGCTGCTTGCGTGGGCCTGAAGGAAGTCACGACCGGTGAGACGCTTTGCGATCCGGAAGCGATCGTCACACTCGAACGCATGGTCTTCCCTGAATCCGTGATTTCGCAGGCCGTCGAGCCGAAGACCAAGGCCGACCAGGAAAAGATGGGCATCGCGCTCCAGCGTCTCGCTCAGGAAGACCCGTCGTTCCGTGTGCGCACGGACGAAGAATCGGGTCAGACCATCATCGCCGGCATGGGCGAACTGCACCTCGAAATCATCGTTGACCGCATGAAGCGCGAGTTCGGCGTGGAAGCCAATGTCGGCAAGCCTCAAGTGGCTTACCGCGAAACCATTCGCAAGACTGTGGACGAGGCCGAAGGCAAGTTCGTGCGTCAGTCGGGCGGCAAGGGCCAGTACGGACACGTCGTGCTCAAGCTTGAACCGAACGAGGCCGGCAAGGGCTTCGAGTTCGTCGATGCGATCAAGGGTGGCGTGGTGCCGCGCGAATACATCCCCGCAGTTGAAAAGGGTGTGATCGAAGCGCTAACGCAAGGCGTTCTGGCCGGCTATCCGGTCGTCGACGTCAAAGTCACACTGCACTTCGGTTCATACCACGACGTGGACTCGAACGAAATGGCGTTCAAGATGGCTGCGATCTTCGGTTTCAAGGAGGGGGCCCGCAAGGCGAACCCCGTGATCCTCGAGCCGATGATGGCAGTGGAAGTTGAAACACCCGAAGACTACGCCGGCAACGTGATGGGCGACCTGTCCTCGCGCCGCGGCATGGTTCAGGGCATGGACGATATGGTTGGTGGCGGCAAAGCCATCAAGGCGGAGGTGCCGCTGTCGGAAATGTTCGGCTACTCGACCACACTGCGCTCGATGTCGCAAGGTCGTGCCACGTACACGATGGAATTCAAGCACTACGCTGAAGCCCCACGCAACGTTGCCGAAGCAATCGTCGCTTCGCGCGCAAAGTAAGGCTTCAAGGAACTTGTCTGCGACTCAGTGCCTCTCGTTGCCCGTGGCGAGAGAACCAGCAACAGGGTGCAGACGTTAAACCCCACACGGGCACTGCTCTTTCAAGGATAGAAAATGGCAAAAGGAAAATTCACCCGTACGAAGCCGCACGTGAACGTGGGCACGATTGGTCACGTTGATCATGGCAAGACGACGCTGACGGCGGCGATTGCGACGGTGCTGTCGAGCAAGTTCGGTGGCGAAGCCAAGGCCTACGACCAGATCGACGCGGCGCCGGAAGAGAAGGCGCGCGGCATCACGATCAACACCGCGCACGTCGAATACGAG
>NZ_JBFUKW010000043.1:0-36570 GCF_056400665.1 Variovorax sp. P5_A3
TGGGGCCAGCACGGCATCCAGGTCAATGGCATCGGGCCCGGCTACTTCAAGACCGAGCTCAACGATGCGCTGGTGAAGAACCCGGAGTTCTCCAACTGGCTGATCGGCCGCACGCCCTCGCGGCGCTGGGGGGACGTGGAAGACCTGGTGGGCGCGGGCGTGTTCCTCGCCAGCGATGCGTCGAACTTCGTCAACGGCCACATCCTCTACGTCGACGGCGGCGTCACCGCCCARCTCTGAGCGCARCACGAAAGACATCATGGAAGCCCTCGTCATYCACGCTCCCGGCGACTTGCGCGTCGAGGAAGTCCCGACACCCGAACTCGAAGCCGGCCAGCTGCTCGTGCGGGTGCGCTGCGGCGGCATCTGCGGCTCGGACCTGCACTACTACCAGCACGGCGGCTTCGGCACCGTCCGCATCCAGGAGCCGATGGTGCTGGGCCACGAGGTGGCCGGAGTGATCGAAACGRYCGGMCCCGRCACTTCGTTCAAGGCCGGCGAGCGCGTGGCGATCAGCCCGAGTCGACCCTGCGGGCGCTGCCAGTACTGCCAGCAGGGRCTGCAGAACCATTGCCTGGACATGCGCTACTACGGCAGCGCGATGCGCACGCCGCACGTGCAGGGCGCGTTCAGGCAGCAGATCGTGGTCGAGCAATGGCAGGCCCATCGCCTGGCCGATTCGGTCAGCGACGGCGAGGGCGCGATGGCCGAGCCGCTGTCGGTGGCGCTGCACGCGGTGCGCCGCGCGGGTTCGCTGCTGGGCAAGCGCGTGCTCGTCACTGGCTGCGGCCCGATCGGCGCGCTCGCGATCATCGCGGCGCGGCGTGCGGGTGCGACGCACATCGTGGCGACCGATGTCGGCAGCCACACCCTGGGCAAGGCGCTCAAGGTGGGGGCGGACGAGGTGATCAACGTGGCCGAGCAGCCCGACGGCCTCGCGCGCTTCACTGCCGACAAGGGAAGCTTCGACGTGCTGTTCGAGGCCAGCGGCAACGAGCGCGCACTGCGCGGCGCCTTCGACGCGATCCGACCGCGCGGGATCATCGTGCAACTGGGCCTGGGCGGAGAGATGACCTTGCCGATCAACACCATCGTCGCCAAGGAGTTCGATCTGCGTGGGGCCTTCCGCTTCCATGAGGAATTCGCGATCGCGGTGGAGTTGCTCAACAAGGGGCTGGTCGACGTGAAGCCGCTGATTTCCGCCACGCTGTCCTACCGCGATTCGGCACGTGCCTTTGCACTGGCGGCCGATCGGACACAGGCGATGAAGGTGCTGTTGAACTTCGAGTGAATGCGGCACCTGCGTCTCGCCCCGACCGAGGGCCAGGAGAAGCCGGCCTTGATCGCCGAAACGCTTGCCGTACTGGTCGGCGTGGCCTGAACCCATCAACAACCATCGAAGACAAGAATGAACACCGTCACCCGCGACCGCTGCTACGCCTGAGCCGGCGCCGCTACGGCCGTCGCAACGGTTTCCTCATTGCCCACAGCGGCGAGTTGCGCCATCAAACGGTCCCAGTTCACGCGCGCCGCGGCCACGCTTTCAGCCTTGACGTGCCCATAGCCGCGAATCTGCTCGGGTACCCGGGCGATCGCCAGTGCGGTTTCACGCGTCGCCTTGATCCCCGAGGCGCCGATGCGGACCAGCACCTGCTCGATTGCCGCACGATAGTCCTCGATCCATTGCCGCTCCATCCGCCGTTCGGCCGTTCTTCCGAAAACGTCCAGCGGCGTGCCGCGCAGTCGGCGCAACGAGGTCAGCACTCGGAATGCGTACATCATCCAAGGCCCGAAGGTCTGCTTCACAGGCTGGCCATGGGCGTCACGCTTCCCGAAGATCGGCGGCGCCAGATGAAAGGTCAACCTGGGCTTTCCTTCAAAGGCCTCCTGCAGCTTCTCCCGGAAGCCCCCGTCGGTGTACAGGCGCGCGACCTCGTACTCGTCCTTGTAGGCCATCAGCTTGAAGAGATTGGAAGCGACGGCTTTCGCCAGTTCACCTGTACCGCCATGCTGAAGCTCGACCTGCTGCACGCGTGCCACGAAGTCCGCGTAGCGTCCCGCATAGCCGGCGTCCTGGTAGTCGGTCAGGAACGCGACGCGATCGGCGACGAGCGAAGCGGTGGCCTTCCGCTTGTGCACCGTCACCGCCTGTGGCGGCGAGGCTTCGCGTGCGACCGCCGCAAGATCCAGCGCGGCCTTTCGTCCCCACTGAAAGGCCGTCTGGTTGGCCTTGACGGCCACGCCGTTGATCTCGATGGCTTTCATCAACGCCTGAGAGCTCAGCGGCACGACACCCTTCTGGTACGCGAACCCGAGGAGGAACAGGTTGGCCGCGATCGCGTCGCCCATCAGGCGCGTCGCCAACTGCGTCGCATCCACGAAATCCGCGCGACGATCGACCGACTCTTCGATCAGTTCCCTGACCTGTGCCGCCGGAAACTCCCAGTCGGCGTTCTGCGCGAAGTGGCCCGTTGGCTGCTCGAAGGTGTTGACCAAGGCATAGGTGCGTCCCGGCCGCATCCTGGCAATGGCATCCGGCGCGCCCGCGGTGAGCATGTCGCAGCCCAGGATGAGATCGGCCTCTCCGGTCGGGATGCGCTGCGCCTTCAGATGCGCGTTGTCCATGGCGATGCGAACGTGCGAAGTCACCGAGCCGTTCTTCTGCGACATGCCCGTCATGTCGAGCACGCTCACACCCTTGCCCTCCAGATGCGCCGCCATGCCGATGAGCGCGCCGATCGTGATGACACCGGTACCGCCGATGCCCGTGATCAGCGTGTTGTGGATCTGGTCGAGCGACGGCAGCACAGGCTCGGGAAGCGCGAATGCGGCTTCGGCCTTCGCTTCGATCGGCTTGCTCCTGCGCGGCTTGACGCCGTCCACGCTCACGAAGCTCGGACAGAAGCCCTTGATGCAGGAATAGTCGGCGTTGCATGAGCCTTGGTCGACGCGCCGCTTGAGGCCGTATTCCGTGGGCTGGGGCTGCAGCGACGTGCAGTTCGACTGCTCGCCGCAATCGCCGCAACCCTCGCACACGGCCTCGTTGATGAAGACGCGCTTCGCGATCTGGGGAAACTCGCCCTTCTTGCGCCGCCGGCGCTTCTCGGCCGCGCACACCTGGTCGTAGATCAGGACCGAGACACCCTCGAAGTCGCGCAGTTCGCGCTGCACGTCCTCCATCTCGTCGCGATGATGCAGCGTGAAGGTCATCGCGGGGCCGTCCGCCGGCAGTCCGGTGCGATCGCGCCAGCGGCCCGGGTCCTCCGCCACCAGCGCGATCCGCGTGACGCCCTCGGCGGCCACCTGCTGCGCGATGCGTGGAACGCTGATCGGACCGTCGACCGGCTGTCCACCCGTCATCGCCACCGCGTCGTTGTAGAGGATCTTGTAGGTGATGCGGACGCCTGCCGCGACCGCCGCGCGGATGGCCATCGACCCCGAGTGGTAGTAGGTACCGTCGCCCAGGTTGGCAAACACGTGCTTGCGTCGGGAGAACCAGGCCTGACCCAGCCAGGGCGCACCCTCGCCACCCATGTGGGTGGTCGTCTTGTTGTGCTCGGGATAGATCGCAGTCGCCATCACGTGGCAGCCGATACCGGCCAGCGCGAGGCTGCCCTCGGGTACCTTGGTCGACGTGTTGTGCGGGCAACCCGAGCAATACCACGCCGGCCGGGGCGGCGTGGCGACGGCCTTGCCGAGCACGACGTCCTTGGCATCGAGGATGGCCAGGCGTGTGCGGATCATGTCGCTGGTGTGGAAGCGCGCGATGCGTCCGGCGATCACGCGCGCGATCTGCGCGACCGAAAAATCGGCCGTCGCCGGCAGCAGCCACTTCCCTCGCGGATGGGCCCATTCGCCGGCCTCGTCGAACTTGCCGATGACGCGCGGTCGCACGTCCTCGCGCCAGTTGTAGAGGTGTTCCTTGAGTTGGTATTCGACAATCTGGCGCTTCTCTTCGACGACCAGGATCTCGTCGAGGCCATCGGCGAACTCGCGGATCGAATCCGGCTCGAGCGGCCAGGGCATCGCAACCTTGAACACCCGCACCCCGATGCGCGCGGCCACCTCGGCGTCGATGCCGAGTTCTTCCAGTGCTTCCAGCACGTCGCGGTATGACTTGCCCGACGCAACGATGCCGAGCTTCGCATGCGGCGAATCGATCGTGACGTGGTTGAGCCGGTTCTCTCGCGCATAGGCAATGGCCGCGTAGATCTTGTAGTCCTGCATCAAGGCCTCCTGCTTGCGCGCCTGCAGGCCGAGCGTGTCGGTGGACAGGCGGGCGTGGACGCCGCCGGGCGGAAACACGAAATCGCGTGGCAGCAGGGTTCGCACGCCCATTGCGTCGGCCGCGATCGGTCCCGAAGACTCGACCGTATCGGCAAGCGCCTTGAAGCCCACCGGCAAGCCCGCGAAGCGCGACATCGCAAAGCCGTGCAGGCCAAGCTCGATGTATTCCTCCACGCTTTGCGGATAGAGCATCGGGATCATGGCCGCCGAGAAGATGTGATCGCTCTGGTTGGGCAGCGTGGACGAGTACGCGCCATGGTCGTCCCCGGCGACCAGCAGGACGCCGCCATTCGGGGACGTCCCTCCGTGGCTCATGTGCTTGAACACGTCGCCGCAGCGGTCCACGCCGGGACCCTTGCCGTACCACATGGCATAGACGCCATCGACCGCGCTCTCGCCTGTCAGGTGAACCTGCTGCGTGCCCCAGACCGCGGTGGCGGCCAGCTCTTCGTTGACGCCCGGCAGGAACTTGACGCCGTTGGCGTCGAGATGCTTCTGCGCGTTCCAGAAGGCCTCGTCGATGCCGCCCAGTGGCGAGCCGCGGTAGCCGGACACGAAGCCTGCCGTGTTGAGGCCGCCAGCATGGTCGCGCCAACGCTGCACGAGCATCAGGCGGACCAGCGCCTGGATGCCGCTCAGGTAGACGCGGCCGGTGGTCGATGTGTACTTGTCGTCCAGCGAAACGCTGGCGAGTTCGGGGGTTGTCATCATGGTTCGGAATCCGGTAGGAATCACAGGACGCACGCCCGGCCATCGGTAAACGGCACTGCGTGACGGACGATCGGCAGCGGGTAGGCCGCCGGTCGCATTGCTGCACGAAAACGGGTTCGAGGTATCAGGCCATCAAGCGGTCGGCTCCTCCTCGTACCAACGGTCCTTGCCCAGCAGCACACGATGGTGGCCGTGCCCGGACGGCATCATCGGAAAGCAGTTCTCCTGCGCGGCTACCTGCACATCGAGGAAGAACGGCCCGTCGTATGCCAGGCATTCGGCCAGCGCTGCATCGAGTTCGGCCGGATCGGACACGCGGCGCGCGCCCCAGCCGAAGGCCTTCGCCAGTGCCACGAAATCCGGTAGCGCCTCGTTCCAGCTGTGGCTCAGGCGGTTGCCGTGGTTCAGCTCCTGCCACTGGCGCACCATGCCCATGTAGCCGTTGTTCGACAGCACCAGCTTCACGGGGGTGCGGTGCTGCACTGCGGTCGACAGTTCCTGGATGTTCATCAGGACCGACGCATCGCCGCTCACGCAGACCACCAGGGCGTCGGGGTGCGCGACCTGGGCACCGATCGCCGCGGGCAGGCCGAAGCCCATGGTGCCGGCGCCTCCCGAAGTGAGCCAGCGGCCGGGTCGCTCGAAGCGCAGGTACTGCGCGGCCCACATCTGGTGCTGGCCCACGTCGGTCGAGACGATGGCATCACGCCCTCGCACCGCCCGCTGGAGCGAAGCCATCAGTCGCTGCGGCAGGATCACATCGTCGCGCACCGCGAAATCGAAGCAGCGCTCGGCACGCCAGCGCGTGATGCGCTCCCACCAGGACGCCAGCCGCTGCGTCGGCAATGCCTGCAACTCGGGCATGGCAAGCAGGGTCTGCAGCACCGCACCGCAATCGCCCACGATGGGGACATCCACCTTCACCACCTTGTTGATGCTGCTCGGATCGATGTCGATGTGAATCTTGCGTGCGTGCGGGCAGAACTCGTCGAGCTTGCCGGTCACGCGATCATCGAAGCGGGCGCCGATGCAGACCACGAGGTCGGCCTCGTGCATCGCCAGATTGGCTTCGAGCGCGCCGTGCATGCCCAGCATCCCGACGAAGCGCGGATCCGACGCCGGGAATGCGCCCAGGCCCATCAGCGTCAGCGTGCAGGGTGCATCGAGGCGGCGCACCAGACGCGTGAAGGCCGCACACGCATCAGCGCCCGAGTTCACCAGCCCGCCGCCGCCATAGACGATCGGCCGACGGGCGGTCGACATCAGGTCCGCGGCGCGCTGCAGCGAACTGATCGGAGGGCTACGGTTCTCGCGCGCCTTGCGCAACGGCCTGGCGAGCGCCTTGGCCGTCGAGCCGACCGGCATCAGTTGCACATCCTTCGGCACATCGACCAGGACCGGCCCCGGTCGGCCCGAAGCGGCGATGTCGAGCGCGCGCCGAATCACGTCCGGGATCTCGTCGGCCGCACGCGGTTGGTGATTCCACTTGGTCACCGGGCGGGACATGCCCAGCGCATCACTCTCCTGGAACGCGTTGGTGCCGATGACACCCGTGGCGACCTGCCCGCTGATGCACAGCACGGGGATCGAGTCACTCATGGCATCGAGCAGCCCGGTGATGGTGTTGCCCACGCCCGGGCCCGAGGTGACCAGCACCACGCCGACACGGCCCGTCGTGCGCGCGTAACCCTCCGCCGCATGTACCGCCGCCTGTTCGTGCCGCACGAGGACGTGGCGCAAGCGCGGTTCACCATGCAGCGCGTCGTAGAGCGGCAGCGCAGCCCCGCCCGGGTAGCCGAAGAGCGTGTCGACACCGCATTCGATCAGCGTGTCCAGCAGCGCCTCGGCGCCGTTGCGCACGCGTTGTGGCGCGGGCGGGGGACCCGCGGGCGAAAGTCGTTGGGGAGAAAGCAGTTCCATGACACTATTTTTTCGTGCTTCGATCAGAATAGGCTTCTGTTTTTCAACCGATTTGGGCCATTGCATGAAAACCAATCCGCCAAACCATGCTTCAACCGAAGATTCATCGGAGCAAGTGGATCTGGCCATCCTGCGCGTGCTGCGGGAGGATTCGCGCAAGACGCTGCAAGAGATCGGCGCGATCGTCGGCTTGTCCGCCACGAGTTGCTGGACGCGCATCAAGAAGCTCGAATCCCAGGGCGTGATCAGGCGCTACACGGTCGACCTCGATCCGGCCAGGCTCGGCTACAAGGATTTCGTCATCGTTCAGCTCACGCTCGAAAGCCATACCGACGAAACGCTCTACGAGTTCGGCCGCGTGCTCGCCACCATCCCCGAGATTCAGGAGGCCTACCTGGTCTCGGGCGACTACGACTACTACATCCGCATTGCCGTGCGCGACACCCGCGACTACGAGCGACTGCTGCGCGAGAAGCTCTACAAGATCCCGGGCATCCGGCACAGCAAGTCGAGCTTCGTGCTGCGTGTGCTGAAGGAGGCGAGCATTCCGCTCTGAGTGCGAGTCCGGCGCCACTTCAGCGCGGGCGAGATGCCTGCGCAATCGCGGTATCGAGGACGCGAAGCACCTCGTCGCCGCAATCGTGTTGCGGCGAACCAAGGCTGTGGACCGTCGACACATGGTTGTGGTCGCGAAAGAAGTGAAAACCCGGACTTCTTTCCATGGCCACCGTGAGCGCCCGCGCCATCGCGTAGGTCTGCTGGGCGATCCAGCCCGGGTCGAGCTCCGCGACGCCGAGCCAGACGGGTGTTGCGACGGACCGCACGTGAGTCAGCGGGGACCGCTGGTCATACAGGGAAACGTCCTCGCCGAAGTAGGCGCGCGGGCCGGCGGGCAGGGGCGCGGACGCCGCGTAGAACCCGCTCATGAGCATGACGCCGTCCACGTGCGCAGCTTCGCCACCGCGCGCGCTGTCATCGAACAACCAGGTCGCCACATGGCTGGCGCCGGCGGACTGGCCCCAGAGCACCCGCGGGGCGTCGCGCGCATCCAGGGCTTCGCGCTTCTCGTCGATCCACTGCAACACCGCCTGGACATCCCTCGCGCCGGCCGGCCATCCATCCGCCGGGGCGAGCCGGTAGTTCGGCAGCACCGCGAGGAAGCCCTGGCGAGCGAGCCAGCGCCCGACGTTCCGATAGAACACGCCATCCCCGTTCTTGTCGCCGGCGACGAACCCGCCCCCATGGACGTAGACCACGATCGCCCGCGGCGGGCTTGCAGGGCGATAGACGTCCAGCCTGTGGCGCACATGGCTTCCGTAGACGACGTCGACCTGCTCCTCGGCAGCCTCGCCGGGATCGATGAAGGGCCGGTAGACCGCTCGCGTCGCAGCCAGCACTTCGGGATCGAATTTCGAGCCGAGCGCGCGAATCTGCAGCGCCATGTTCGAAGCATGGGTGGGATCAGTGGTTGCCATTCATGGGCTCCAGAAAGATGAAGTCATTCAAAGGGGCATGCTCGCCGCGACATCGAGGCGTCGGAGCATCGCAAGCCCGCGGCTTTCGCTTTCCAGCCCGGGCAGTCGCCAGCCATGCTCCAGTTCGACCAGGCCGCGATAGCCGCGCGCCCCCAGGAACCGCAGCAGGCTTTCGAAGTTGATCTCTCCCGTTCCGGGTTCCAGACGCCCCGGGTTGTCGGCCAGTTGCACGATCTCGACGTGCTCCCAGGCCTGTTCCAGGTGGAACAGCAGGTCGCCGTCCATCACCTGCACGTGCGAGGTGTCGAAGATCAGGCGCACCGCAGGATGATCCACGGCCTTCGTGACCGCCACCGCATCGGGCATGTGCTGCAGCAGCATGTCCGGGATGCTCTTGCGGCTGAGGGTCTCCAGGCACAGCGTGAGGCCGGCGCGCGCGGCGATATCGCCGGCATGGCGCAGGTTCTGCACGAAGGCAGCATGCTGGTAGGCGATGGGGCGCTGCGGATCGGCGCCGCCCAGCACGGCGAGTCGCTTCGCACCGACGCGGTGTGCAGCCTCCGCGGCTTGCGCGAGTTCGCCTGCGATCCACTCGCGTGCTTCCTTGCTGTCCGTGGCCCAGCTTGTGTTTCGAAGCTGATCGAAGGTGGTGTAGAGGATGCAGCCCGCCTCCAGCCCGTGCGCGGCCAATGCGTCGCCGACGCTCTGCTGCTCCGCCGCCGTACGCGCCCGGGCAGCCGCATAGAGGACGCCGGCAAAGCCGTTGTCGGCCGCGAACTTGATGTGATCCACGGGGTCCTCCGATCCGACCGTTGCGGCGAACAGCGGTTGAAAAGGCGGCCGGTAGCCAAGATGGGGCGCATAGCGCAACGTCCAGGTCATGCGGGAGCCCTCCCCTGCAGCGTGGAGGGATCTTGCAGAAGACTCGCGTCGATGTGATTCACGGTCGGTGTCCCGCACAGTTGCATCGCGCGCCGCAATTCATCGGTCAGGATTGCCAGCGCGCGCCCGGCGCCCGCTTCGCCGCCGGCCGCGGCGCCGTACAGCGTGGCTCGACCGATGGCAACGGCCCGGGCCCCCAGTGCGAGCGCCTTGACGATGTCCACGCCCCGGCGCACGCCGGAGTCGATCAATACCGATGCACGGCCGCGCACCGCCTGCACGACTTCCGGCAAGGCGTCGGCGGATGCAATCGCCCCATCGAGCTGGCGACCACCGTGGTTCGAAACCCAGATGCCATCGACGCCCAGTGCGGCGAGTCGGTCGGCATCCTCGGCCCGCGCCACGCCCTTGACCAGCAACTTGCGCGGCCACTGGTCGCGAAGCCTCTCCAAGTCATCCCAATCAAAGGAGGCGTCCAGACTCTGACCGACCTTGGCGGCGATGGA
This sequence comes from Variovorax sp. P5_A3, assembly GCF_056400665.1. Lineage (NCBI taxonomy): Bacteria > Pseudomonadati > Pseudomonadota > Betaproteobacteria > Burkholderiales > Comamonadaceae > Variovorax > Variovorax sp. P5_A3. Next base: position 9,782 of record NZ_JBFUKW010000043.1, read on the forward strand.
AGCCTGCGGATCGGTACTGCCCTCGAATCCACGCAGGTTCTCGAAACGCGGCTGCCCTTGCCGCAGGATCTGCCAGCACCATGCCGGATGCGTGGCGAAGTCCCACGCCGTCCGCCAGCTGCGCCGCAGCGGCACCGTGAATCCGTTGCGCAGGTCTCGCTCGCGCTTGCCGCCGGTGGCCAAGTCGAGCGTGACCACCAAGGCCTCATAGCCGGCTGCCGCGGCTCGCTGCACCAGTGCAGCGGTGAACGCCTTGTCGCGCAACACGTAGAGCTGGAACCATAGTCGGCCTCCAGCGTGCTGCGCGATCTCCTCGATCGACGACGTCGCAGTCGTCGACAAGGTATAGGGAATCCCCAGGCGCGCCGCGACGCGCGCAATGGCGAGGTCGGCCTGCGGCCAGCCGGCGCCAATCGCGCCGGTCGGCGCGATCACGATCGGCGCAGCCGCAGGGCCGCCCAGGATGCTCGTCGAGAGATCCGGCTGCTGCACATCGACGAGCACCCGCGGGCGCAGCCGGATGCGTTCGAAACCTTCGCGATTCGCGCGCAAGGTGGTCTCGTCCTCCGCACCGCCGTCGAAGAAGTCGAACACACCGCGCGGCAGCCGCTTCCGTGCCAGCCGCCGCAGGTCTTCGATCGAATGCGCGTGTTCCAAGGCAGTCAAGGCAGTCAAGGGGTGATGCTCGCGGCGGGTCCGAACTTGACATCGGGAAAGGGAGCCATCACGCCCGCGCCACCGTCCACGGCAATCACCTCGCCCGTCATATGGGCGCTGAGATCCGACGCCAGGAACAGCAAGGGCCCGGCGATGTCGGCCGGCGTCGCCGGTCGGCCGATGGGAATCACCTTGCCGATCGCGTCCCAGGCTGCATCGTCGAGCCGCTGGTTCAGGCGCGGGGTTCGCACGAAGCCGGGCGCAACGGCGTTGATCCGCACCTGGCGTCGCCCGTACTCCGCCCCCGCACAGCGCACCAGGTGGTGCAGCGCCGCCTTGGAAACCGCATAGGCGGTCTGATTCGGCACCCCACGGTTGCCCGACATCGAACCGACGAAAGCCATGCTCCCCCCGCCGTCGGCCGCCATCATCTCGCCGCCGACCTGGATGGCCAGGTAGGCATGACGCAGCACGATGTCGAACTGCTGGTTCCAGGCCGCGTCATCGACCTCGGAGAACGGTTTGATACCGGCGACGCCGACGATGTCGACCAGGCCATGGACCCGGCCAAAGCTGCGTCGACCGGTTTCGAACACGCGCTGCATGTCCGTTCGAGACGTGACGTCTGCCGCGCATGGAACGCCACCGACCGACTCGGCGACGTTGCGCGCCAATTGCTCGTCGCGGTCCACGCAGAGCACACGGGCACCGGCCTGGGCGAGCGCGTGCACCGCTTGCTCGCCGATGCCCTGGCCCGCACCCAGGACCACGAAGCCCCGGCCGTCGAGGCGCAACAGGGAGAGGTAGTCCGCCGCCGCACCGCCGCCGGGATGGATCGTGGACGCCATTCAGGCCTCCACCGCTTCGCGGTGCGAAGGCAGCAGGTCCTGCCAGGATGCACCGTCCACCAGTTCGGCATCGCAGGCACCGACGCCACGGAGATCGATGCCGACGCCCACAGGGGGCTTGTCGTCCATCACGCGCTTCACCGAGTCGAGCAGAACGCGACGCACGCGCATCACGGCCTGGTCGGCAGGCACCAGGTGTTCCTTGGAACGGTCGTAGAACGCGCCCTGCGACAAGGCAATGGCGGCGTCTTCCACTTCGACGCCGCGCAGGCCTGTCCAGCTCTCCTGCATGCGTTCGCGGCTCTGGCCGAAGGCATCGGCCCAGGAGGCCGTGAATGCACAGGCCTGGCGGTCGTAGTACCGGGTGTCGTCGAGCCCCAGCAACTCGACGATCTTGTCTTCGGACACCGGCGCGTTGCCGTGCACCACGATGTAGGTGCTGGTGTGCGTGTCGTCGGCCGGAACCTCCAGCACCGTGAACTGGAACGCGGGCGCCGGAATGACGCGGCCGTAGGGCACGATGAAAGGCACCACGCGGGCATTCTTGACGCCGGGCTTGCCGGTCGTGCGCAAGGCCACGTACTGGAAACCGAAGGCGGTCTCCTCCATCTTCAGCGTCGGTTCCAGGTCATTGGAAGACAGCGCCGCCGGGTTGACCACATCGGGATTCGGCTCGAACTCGCCGTCCTTCCATCCGGGGCGTGCCATGTTCGTGTGCAACACGCCCACATGCGAAGAGTCTTCCCCGCCCTCGACCAACTGCAGGTAGTTGCAGTGCACGTTGACCCGCAGAACCACGCGATGCGCCGGGTCGGCCTCCATGAAGGCATAGCGCGAGAACTCGGGCTGCAGTTCCTTCGGCCCCACGTAGGCCCAGACGATGCCGCCCTCCTCGCGCACCGGAAATGCCGGCGCTTTCATCCGCGTGCGGTACTTGGGGTCGCTGTTGTTCGGTGTTTCCAGCACGGCGCCGGTCACATCGAACTTCCAGCCGTGGTACAGGCAGCGGATGCCACCTTCCTCGACTCTCCCGAGCGCGAGCGAGGCGCCGCGGTGCATGCAAAGCTCCTCCATCACACCGACCTTGCCGTGCGTGTCCCGGAACGCCACGTAGTCCTCTCCGAGCAGGCGGACGCGAAGCGGCGGAGCGTCGGGCTTGCCCAGTTGCGCGGACGTGCAGACGGGATGCCAGTAACGCCGCATCATGTTCCCCATGGGCGTGCCCGGGCCGACGCGGCAAATCAATTCATTGTCTTGACGGTTCAACATTTGAAGCTCCTGAGTTCAGTGGTTTGATGGCTATGGGCGAGCGCCTTGGACGCCCGACTCGGAAACCGAAACTGTGTTCTGGCGAGGCAGCAGCGTGCGCCAGTCCTGGTCCAACGCGATCTCCGCGGAGATGCCGATCGCCTTGCCGACCTCGACCTGCACTGCGGGAATTTCCTGTTTGTCGCGCGCAGCCTTGGCGCACGCCAGCAAGCTGCGATACAGCCTCGCAATGGCCACGTCCGCGGCGGACAGCATCTCCTGGGAACGGTCACGCAGCGCACCGCTGGAGACGCTGCAAGCGGCATCCTCCTGCGTGAAGCTGTCGAAGCCCGTGAAGTGCCCCTCGCGCTGAAGGGCGCGGTCCTGCCTGTAGCCGTTTCGCCAGGCCATGGCCTGATCGCTGTCGCAGGTCGCGGCGGTCATGCCGTACTTGGCCAGGGTGGGTTCGTCCAGACCGACGAACGCGAGCTGCTGCGTTCGCAGCGGTTCCAGCCCGATCGCCTTCTCCGGGTTCCACCACACATGGAAGAAATTGCAGCGTTCATCGTTGACCGGAACCACGGCGAACCAGAGGTCGCCGTTCGGGTTCGCCACGAAGCAGGGCGACGCGAAGGAAGCGATGCGCGCCATGCGCTTGTCCCCGGCCTTTCGCAGGGCGACGTAGTGGAAGCCGAAATCCGTTTCGTCGGCCTCGATGGCCGGCGACGCGTCGAACTGCATGTGCGTGGTCTTCTTCGCAAAGTCCAGTTCGGCTCCGTTGGTCTTGGCCAGCCCGGAAGCATGCAGAACCGTCAGGTGCGAGGAGTCCACCAGGCCCTCCATCACCTGCACATAGTTGCAGTTGACCACCGCCATCGCATTGATGCGATGGGCGTCGTCCTGCCCCATGAAGGGCCAGGTCGGGAAGGCGGGCTGCTTGTCGGCCGGCCCCATGTAGGCCCACAGAAGGCCCCCCGCCTCACGCACCGGATACGTCCGGCCCTTGATGCGGTCCTTGAACCTGGGATCGGCCACGTTGGGCGTCTCGAGCACCTGGCCATCGACCGCGAATTTCCAGCCGTGGTAGATGCAGCGCAGCCCGTCGCCCTCGGCACGTGCGAGTTGAAGGGAAGCGCCGCGATGCAGACAGTGCTCGGCGAAGAGACCGGCCCGGCCCTGCTGATCGCGCCACGCGACAAAGTTTTCGCCGAGGACTTCGATGGTCCTGGGGTCCCCGCCCGCGGCGGGCAGCTCCGACAGTTGCATCACGGGCAGCCAGAAGCGACGCATCGCCTCTCCCATGGCCGTGCCGCGTCCGGTTCGGCACATCAACTCGTTGTCTTGATGGGTCAGCATGTGGGGTCCTTTCGGTTGAAGCTGAAGATCGAATCCCTGAATGTCTTCCTTGGAAGATGTAGAGGTAAAAAAAGGGGGCCAGTCAGGCGGTCGCCACCTCACGCCGACGGATCACCACCGGTGACCCACCGAGGCGGCCCTGAACCAGCCAGCGTGCGAGACCCATGTCCATCACCGTCGCGTGCTGGGGAAACCAATCGGCCAGTGCGTGGGCAAAGCTGCGGACGACGTGCGTGTGCCCAAGCGCCAGCGCGGCGCGGACCTCGTCCACCGATTTCAGAACGGCCGAATGCTCGTCGACGTGGCAGCCGGCCGAACCGTAGCCCGTCTCGCGCATCGCCTGGTCCTCTTCGCCGAAGTGACGGAGCGCGTGATCGGCGAAAGCCTCCAGCGCGGCCGACAGCTCAGATTCATCGGCCCGCAGCATGGCGTCGACGCAATGCACGAACTCGTGGTGTGTTTCGTCCATGGCCTCGTGGCCAACGGCAAAGTCATCGTGCCAGGTGAACGCCGCTGCCAAATCGGGTGTCGTGCTCATGCAGGTTCCTTTTCGCCGGCGGTTCGCGGCAACAGTTCGCGCCATTCGCGGCCGTCCAGGACATCGTTCATGCCGGCCACGCGCGACCAGTCGATCCCCCGCTGGATGCCCAACGGTTCCTCACCTTTTTCCGCGGCATCGGCACACGCGAGCAAAGCCCGGTAGAGGCGGTTGACGCCGATGTCGGCCGACGAGAGCACCTCGTGGGTACGGTCCCGAAGCGGACCGGCAGAGACCGAGGCCGCCACGTCTTCCTCGATCAGGCCCGGCAAGCCGCTCCAGCTCATCCCCTTGCGCATTGCATCGCGGTCCTGCATGAAGTTGTTCCGGGTCCCTGGCTTGTCCGTGTTGCCGAGCGTCTCGTCGGTCAGCCCGAAGCCTTCCAGCACCTCTTGCGTCAGGCCGATGAATTCCAGATGCCGGCTGCGCAGCGGCTCCCGGTTGAGCTGTTCGGTCGCGCTCCAGAACACGTGGATGAAGGTCGTCCTCGTATCTCCCGTCGGCACCACGAAGGTCGCGATGTCGCCGTTCGGATTGAGCACGATGCACGGCGCGACGAAGGCGGCAATCCTCGCCTCGGTGCGGTGACCGCTGTCGTCGGCGATGTCGCGAAGCGCCGCGTAGTAGAAGCCGAACGGGGTTTCTTCCACCTCCAGCCGCGGCGCCAGGTTCTGCTGCATGGAGCTCACCTTCTCCGCGAATGCGAGGTCCGCGTTCCCCGACTGGCGCAGTCCGTTCAGGTGCAGCAAGCCGAGGTGCGACGAATCCACCAGGCCCTCGATCACCTGAACGAAGTTGCATTCCTCCATGTGGCGCGTGACCAGACGATGGGCATCCGGCAGATCCATCCACGGCCAATGCGGGAACTCAGGCTCCGCCTCGCGCGGACCGAGATACGCCCACAACAGGCCCCCCGCCTCGCGTACCGGGAACGTGCGCCCCTTGATGCGTTGCTTGAAGCGGGGTTCGGCGACGTTCGGCGTGTCGAGGACGGCGCCATCCACGGCGAACTTCCAGCCGTGATAGATGCATCGCAGGCCGTCGCCTTCCGCACGGGCAAGGCGCATCGAAGCGCCGCGGTGCAGGCAGGCCTCGGCGTACAAGCCGGCGCGCCCGGCCTCGTCGCGCCACGCGACGAAGCGTTCGCCGAGCAGTTCGACCCCCTTGGGATCCGCGTTGGGCAAGAGCTCCGACGAGAGGAGCACCGGCAGCCAGTAGCGACGCAGGGCCACGCCCATCGGCTGGCCCGCGCCGACGCGGCAGATGCGTGCATTGGATTGCGTGTTCAGCATGATGCGTCCCGATCAGTGATAGACGGACCCGCCGTCGACCGCCAGGATCTGGCCGGAAACGAAGGCCGCGTCGTCGCTTGCGAGGAAGGCGACGGCACCCACGATGTCCGCCGGCCAGCCGTCGCGCGGGAGCGCGCGGGTGGCGATGGCGGACTCCCGATAGCTGGCGAGAAATTCCTTGTTGCCCAGGTTGCCCTCGCTGAGCGTGTAGCCCGGCGACACCGCATTGACGGTGATGAAATCAGGGCCGAGTTCGCGAGCGAGAGCGCGCGTCATCGTCATCAGCGCGCCCTTGCTCGCGACATAGTCCAGCATGAAGGGAGCGCCCTTGAACGCGGTGCCGGAAGTAATGTTCACGATGCGGCCGGACTGTTGGCGCCGCATGTGCGGCGCGACAGCACGCGTGCAGAGAAACGGTCCCATCGCATTCACGTCCTGCATGCGGCGCCACTCGGGCACGGAGATCTTCTCGAACGCGCGCAACTGGATGCTGGCTGCGATCGCGGCGTTGTTCACGAGGACATCGACGCGGCCGAACGTCGAGAGAGTCTGCTCGACCATCGCGTGAACGGACTGCTCGTCGGACACATCGACCTTCAGCGCCAGCGCGCGGGCGCCACCCGCCTGGAGTTCTCGCGCCTGCGCCGACGCATCCGCGATGTCTGCCAGCACCACGGCTGCGCCCTCCCTTGCCAGGCGCTGTGCAATCGCAAGCCCGATACCGGTTTGCGCGCCAGTGACGATGGCTACCTTGTCAGCGAATTTCATTGCCTTGTTCTCCATCTTCAGTGGCTCAGACCCATCAGCGCGGCGACGCGCGCCTCGTCCCCTGCCAGTTCTTCGGAAGCACCTTCGAAGACGGCTCGACCCCGGTCCATGACGATGCAACGGTGCGAGAGATCGAGTGCGATATCGACACGCTGCTCGACCAGCAGCAGCGCGAGCGAACTGTCGCGCACGATCTTCCGGATGCTCTGCACGAGGTGCTCCACGATGATCGGCGCGAGTCCTTCGAAAGGCTCGTCCATCAACAGCGCCCGGGGGTTTCCCAGGAGCGCGCGGGCGATGGCCAGCATCTGCTGTTCGCCGCCGGAGAGCTGGTTGCCATGGCTGCCGAGCCGCTCGCCAAGGCGCGGGAACAGGTCCATCACACGCCGCACGTTCCAGTCGCCCGGCCTTTGCGCGATCTGGAGGTGTTCGGCGACCGTGAGGCTGGGAAAGACCTCGCGGCTTTGCGGCACATAGCCCAACCCACGGCGCGCGCGCTCGTGCGAGGCCAGCGCCGCAACATCGCCGCCATCGAGCACGATGCTTCCGCCGCGACGTTGAGCGCGCCCGATGATCAACTCGAGCAAGGTGCTCTTCCCCACACCATTGCGACCGATGATCGCGACCGTCTCGCCCGCGGCCACGCGCAGGCTCAGGTCCTCGACCACGAGCGTGGGCCCCCAGCCGCCCGTCAGTTTGCTGGTTTCAAGCATAGGCGGGGGCTCCTTCGAAGCGCTTCTTCCCGGCCGAGCCGAGGTAGACCGCCTGAACTTCAGGATGCGACATCACTTCCTTCGGTTTGCCGGACATCAGCAAGGCGCCGTTCACGAGCACAGCCACCTCGGAGGCGAACATCCGGACCATCTCCATGTCGTGTTCAATCATCAGCACTGCAATGTCCACCGGCAGGCTGGCGATGGCGCCATGCAGCAGGTCGAGTTCGTTGCTGGGGATGCCGGCGGCCGGCTCGTCCAGCAGCAGCACCCTGGGCTGCAATGCCAGCGCGATCGCGATCTCCACCAGCCGTTGGCGTCCGTAGGCGATCTCGGTCACCTTGCAGTTCCGGTCGTCCTGCAGCTTGAGCTGCACGAGCAGCGCCTCGGTGCGCTCCAACAGGTCGACCTCGCGTCCGGCCGGGCGCCACAGATGAAAGCTTCGACCCGCCGCCTGGGTGACGGCGATGAAGACGTTCTCGAAGACGGTGAGTTGCGAAAACAGGCTCGAGATCTGGAACGTGCGAACCAATCCCTTGCGCGTGCGGACGGCCGCGGAGGCACCAGTCACCTCTTCCCCGAACAGTTGCAGTTTTCCGGCATCGGGCTTCAGCACACCGGTGAGCAGGTTGACCAGCGTGGTCTTGCCGGCACCGTTCGGGCCGATGAGGGCCGTGCGGGTGCCGCTGGGGAGCGTGAGGCTGACATCCTGCGTGACATGCAGCGCACCGAAGTGCTTGCTCAGTCCGATGGCCTGCAGCGCGAAGATGACCGAGGTCATGATGGCCTCCCCCGCCCGCGAAGCCTGTCGATTGCGGTCCGGCTCAATCCCATCAATCCGCCGCGACCGAGCATGACCACCGCAATGAGAAGGACGCCGATGATCAGCATCCAGTAGAACGGGTTCCACTGCGAGGAGAAGTGCTTCAGCAGCATGTAGACGGGTGCACCGATGAATGCGCCGTAGAGCGATCCGATCCCGCCCAGCACCAGCATGACCAGGACGTCGACCGACGTGTCGAGTGCGAAGACCCCGATGCCCACGAATGCGTTCGCCTGGGTAAACAGGGCGCCGGCGACACCCGCTGCGGCGCCGCTGATGACGTAGGCCAGGGTGAGGTGCGGCAACACGCGGTTGCCGATCAGCCGCATGCGTGCCGGGTTCTCGCGCACGCCCTGCAGCATGACCCCGAAAGGCGAGGCGACGACTCGCTTGAGCACGACGAACAGCACCACCAGCCAGCTCAGCACATACAGGTAGGCCGTGCTGCCACCCAGCCCCCATTCGAACCACCCCAGGATGGGGGCGAACTGGATGCCGGCAAGACCATCGTCGCCACCGGTGATGCCCGTGGCCTTGTGAGCCGCCTCGAACACCAGCGCGCCGAGCGCCAGCGTGACCATCAGCAGGGGCAGGCCGGTCAGCCGCAACAAGAACGGGCCCACAAGGGCTGCCAGCGCGGCGGCTGCGATGCCCGCCACCAGCACGGCGCTGACAGGCTCCGTCCACCCGGCCAGGGAAAGCCAGCCGGCGGTGAAGGCACCGAGGCCGAAGAACACCGCATGGCCAAAGGAGAGCACGCCGGAGAACCCCAGCAGCAGGTCGTACGACAGCACCAGCAGCACCATGACCAGCACCGAAGTGCCGAGGGACAGGTACTGGGGGAACAGGAAATAGCAGGCCACCGCGGCAGCCAGCCAGAGGAACTCTCCCGCGCGCCAGTGATGGCGGGCGAGGATGGAATGACGTGGAACAGCGTTCATGGTGTCAAGCCGTGCGGGCACGGGCGAGCAGGCCGTCGGGCCGCCACACGATCAGCCCGATGAGAAGCAGGTAGATGAGAAAGGCGCCGGATTGCGGAAAGAGGTAGCGGCCGGCCGTCTCGACCAGGCCGACGATCACCGCGACGGCGACCGAGGCCGTCACCTGGCCGTGCCCGGCAAGCGCCACGATCACCAGCACCAGCACCAGGTGCTTGAGCGGCCACATCGGCTCCATCGGCAGCATGGGCGCCGCCAGGACGCCGCCAAGCGCGGCAAGACCGCACCCCAGCGCAAAAGTCGCCGAGAAAAGCAGCGGGACGTTCATGCCCATGGCCTGGGCCATGCCGCGGTTGTCCACCGCGGCACGGAGCCGTGCGCCGGTGCTGGTGCGCTCGAACACCCACCACAGCGCGCCGATGATCACCAGGCAAATGACTGCCGAGACCACGCGGTACACCTCGAACTCGCGGATCCCGAGATCGATGTTCCCCTTGAGGTACGCAGGGAGGTCGAGGCGCGTGATGTTCGGTCCGAACCACATCGTCAGCAATGCGATGACAACGAAGTTGAAGCCGATCGTCACCAGCACCTGATCGAGATCGCTGCGCTTGTACAGGTGCACATAGAGCAGGCGCTCGGCGGCGACGCCGAAGGCCGCCACCGCAAACACCGCCGCCGGGACGGCGACCGCATAGGGCCATCCCTGCTGCTGCATCAGGCTGATTGCCAGGTACCCGCCGATGGCCGCGAAGGCGCCATGCGCGAGGTTGATGACGCGCATCAGGCCCATGGTGATGACCAGGCCGAGTGCAATGAGGCACAGGACGAGGCCGTACGACAGCCCGTACAAGAGGATGAAGGCGATGGTGTCCACTGGCGTCCTATCGGTGGGAGTCGTCGAAGGTGCTGCGTCAGTTCAGCGACGCCGGATTCACCTGCTCCCAGGTCTTCACGACCTTGTTGCGCTTCGTGCCATCGCTGTCCTTCACCACTTCGCGCAAGTAGAAGTTCTGCACCAGTTCGCGGGTGGCCGGGTCGATCGTCACATTGCCGCGTGGGCTCTTCCACGTATAGCCGGCCAGGGACTTGACCGCATCGCCGTTGAACGGCTTGCCCGCCTGGTCGCGAATCATCTTGTAGGCCAGGTGCATGGCGTCGTATGCGCCGATGCTGAAGGAGTTGGGCCGGGCGGTGGGCCCGACGTTCTTCAGGAGCCAGCCCGCGAAGGCCGTGTTCTCCGCGTTCCTGGCGTTCGCGTCGATGTAGATGATGGACTTGAAGCCGACGATCGAGTCGTCGAACAGCGGCAAGTCGCTGTCCTCCGCCTCGCCCTGGCCGATGATCAACACCTTCTGCGTCAGGCCGCGCGCGGCCAGCGCCTTGCTGAAGCCCACGGAGGCGGCGCCGGGCGGCAGGAAGATCTGCAGCACGTCGGGGTTGGCATTCGCGATGCGCTCCGCGATCGGGGCGAAATCGGTGGTGTTCAGCGGAACGCGCACGTTGCCGACCATTTGTCCGCCTTCCGCCGAGAACCTTGCCATGAAGGACTGCTCCACGATGTGCCCCGGGCCGTAGTCCCCGACCGCGACGAAGCCCCGTGACTTGCCCTGTTGGCGAGCGTAGGTGGCAGCCAGCTCCGCCGGCTGGTTGATCGACTGGCCCATGCGGACAAAGTACGGCGACATCTTCATCAGCGAAGGCGTGGCGGCGTTGACGATGAACAGGGGCACCTTGGCGGCGTTGACGACAGGCGCGGTCGCCGCCACTTCCGGGCTCAGGTAGAAGCCGCCCAGCATGGCCACCTTGTCCTTGACGACGAGCTCTTCCGCCAGCCGCTTCGCGAGCGTCGCGTCAGCGCCCGCGCTGTCCCTGTAGATCACTTCGACCGTGCGGTCCCCTGCCTTCGCGCCGTTGAGTGCCATGTACCCCTCGACGCCCTGCCGGAACGACTGGCCCGCGACCGCGAACGGGCCGGTGAAGGGCCCGACGAAGCCGATCTTGATGGGCTCCTGCGCTGTGACGGAAGCGCTGAAGAAGATGCCGGCAGCGGCAAGTCCCAGCAGACGGGCAAATGGCATTTTCATTGGGTATACCTCGTGGGAGAAGAGATCGCGCGGCAGGAAGAAATCCTGCGTCCGTTGAAATCATCTTCCATGGAAGGTAGATGTTGCGTGCCAGAATCTCCATAGGGCAAACCACTAGATTTGCATGTAACCGTCGGCTCTTCGCAGTTCACCGGTAACTCCGCGTAAGATGGCGACCTCGAGGACGTATGTTTCTATGGAAGACAAATACACCACCGATCCAACGGGTCTCGCACCCGACAGCAATGGTTCGCGCAAGGGACGACCGGCGAGGCCCAGCGTCAGCGAGCTGATCACCATGCAGTGGCAGACCGAGCGGCAAGATCTGGATCTGCAGAACTTCCTTCTGGCGATCTACTTCATGCGCCTCGGCACCCTGGTCGACCGTGCCTACGACCGCCACTGCCAGAAGGAATACGGCATCAACGGCGGAGACATGCGCCTGATGTTGGCGCTCCGGCGCAGCGGCCCTCCCTACGTCAAGCGGCCGACAGATCTGTTTCGTGCGCTGCTGGTCACCTCGGGCGCGATCACGAAGAAGGTCGATCGACTCGTGGAGGCCGGCTACGTGGAGCGCCTTCACGACCCGAGCCACAGCGGAGGCTTCCTGGTTCACCTCACGAAGAAGGGCCTGCAGATCGTGGAACTGGCCGTCGAGCACCTGGCCAACCACTCCGCCCTGGCCCCTGCCATGTCCCAGCTTTCTCCCGAAGATCGGGAACGCGGGTCCCGGTTCGCGTTGCGTGTCCTGTCCACGCTGGAAAGCTCGGAAATGGGACTCGAGGACGAGATCGATACGCCTGCGGACCGCGTGCAGCACAAGGGCCGCAAGCGCTAGCAGACTCAGGATTTCTTCGGCGCCCCGAAGACCTTCGGAAAGGGCGTGAGATTGGTCGAGCCTCCGTCGACCACGACGATCTGGCCGGTCATGTGGGCGCTGAGATTCGATGCGAGGAAGAGAATCGGACCTGCAACCTCGGCCGGCATCGCCGCCTTGGCGATCCGCAAAGCCAGCTCTTCCTCGCGATCGACACACAACACGCGCGCACCTGCCTGGGCGAGCGCGTGGCTCGTCGCTTCGCCGATGCCCTGGCCGGCGCCGAGAACGACGAAGTTCTTTCTGTCAAGGCGAAGCTGCTGGAGGTAGTCAGGGACGCTGTAGTCGGGCGTCTGTGTAGTCTGTGTTGTCTGCATTCGAGTTCCTTCCAGGGGGTGTCAGAGATCCAGCACGAGCCGCGGCGTACGCGCACGCGAGCAACACGGCGTGAAGCAGTCGTTCTGCTCATGCTCCGCGTCCGTCAGATACAGGTCGCGGTGGTCGGGCAAGCCGGCGTGCACGCGCGTGACGCAAGTGCCGCAAACGCCCTGCTCGCACGAGACGGTGATGGCGACGCCGGAATCCCTCAACGCGTCGGCAGCGCTCTTGTCGGCAGCGACCTGGATGACCTGGCCGCTGCTCTTCAGTTCGATCTCGAACGGCCCGTCGGCCGAATGGTCGATCGGCGCGGCAGCAAAGTACTCCCGGTGCAGTTGAGGCTCTTTCCAGCCGAGCTCACGGGCGGTCTGGAGCACATGGTCCATGAAGCCCGCGGGACCGCACACGTAGAGATGCGTGCCGGGATTCGGCGGCCCGATCACGGCAGCGGCATCCAGCATTTGCGCCTTCGGTCCATCGTCGACATGAATGTGCACGTCATCGGCAAAGGCACTGGCCCGCACTCGGTCGACGAATGCCATCCGGCTGATCGTCCGCCCGCAATAGTGCAACTCGAACGCGCGCCCTTCCTGCGTGAGTTGCTCCGCCATGCACAGGATCGGCGTGATGCCAATGCCACCTGCGAGCAGGACGGATCGCCCGGCACTCTTGTCCAGTGCGAAGTGATTGCGGGGAACGCTGATGTCCAGTTCGTCATCGATCTTCACGCCGTCCACGAGCGCGGCCGAGCCCCCGCGCGATTGCGCCTCACGCAATACGCCGATGCGGTATCGCGCAGGCTCACTCGGGAGGTCGTGCAAGGAGTACTGGCGGACCAGCCCACCCGGCAGATGGACATCGATATGGGAGCCGGCCTCGAACGGCGGAAGCGCGCTTCCGTCGGCCGCGGCAAGTTCGTACCCCACTGTTCCTTCCGCCAGTTCCGAACGGGCACTGACTTTGACTCGCATGAGCACTTCCATCACTGAACTCCAACGGGTTGAGGCGCGACGACTGCCGCGCGAGGCAGCATGGATTGCTGCTCATTGCACATGTTGTCTTCCATGGAAGTATTATTGGCCAATCTCTTCAAAGCGCAGAAGGAATCCTCTATCACCTAGGGACAATGAGGTCATTTCGGCGAGCATCGGCTTCTTCATCCGCAGATTATTCTTGCATTAATCTTCCATGGAAGTCCAAGCCATGCGGCCTACGTGTCGAAGCCGAAGGTGGTCGCCGAGCTGATCGAAAAGGCCGCCTCGAATGTGAAGGTCGCGGCCAAGTAAACGGGCTACTGCGCGAGCGTCGTCGAGACTCAGATCATTCCCTTATTTGAAAGCAACGAATCGGTCGTTCGCAATTCGAGAGCCCGTCCGCAGAATCGCGGGTCGAGTGCCAATCGGCACTCCTTTCTCGTTCGGGCTCCATGAATTTCCAACAGTTGCGCTCCGTGCGCGAAGCCGTTCGATGCGGCTTCAATCTCACCGAAGCCGCCCACGTGCTGCACACCTCGCAGCCGGGCGTCAGCCGACAGATCCGCGAACTCGAAGACGAACTGGGCATTGCGCTGTTCGCGCGTGCCGGCAAGCGGCTGACGGGCCTGACGGCGCCGGGCGACCATCTGCTGCCCATCATCGAACGCGTGCTGCTCGAGAGCCAGAACCTGCGCCAGGCCGGACAAGACTTTCTTTCGCAGGAGGCAGGCCTGCTCTCCATCGCCGCGACGCACTCGCAAGCGCGCTACGCGTTGCCGATTGCCGTGCAGGAGTTCCGCGCAAGGTTTCCCAACGTGCAATTGCACCTGCGCCAGGGCTCGCCCAAGCAGATTGCGCAAATGCTGCTCGACGGCGAGGCCGACGTAGGTATCGCCACGGAAGCATTGAGCGACTACCCGCAACTTGTCGCACTGCCGAGCTTCCGCTGGACCCATTCGGTGATTGCGCCGCCCGGCCACCCCTTGCTCGACGGGGCACTGACCATCGAGCGCCTGGCCGCCTACCCGCTCGTCACCTACGACAGCGGCTTCACCGGCCGCACGCGCATCGACCGGGCTTTCGCCGAAGCCGGTCTCAAGCCCGATCTCGCCATCACCGCGATGGACGCCGACGTCATCAAGACCTACGTCGAACTTGGCATGGGTGTCGGCATCGTCGCGGGCATCGCCTTCGAAGCCGAGCGCGACATCCGCTTGCGCGCGGTCGATGCGGGCCACCTCTTCGGCATCAACCTGACCAAGCTGGCCGTGCGGCGCGGCGTCTATCTGCGCACCTTCGTCTACGCGTTCATCGAAGCCTTCGCGCCCACCCTGACGCGGCCTGCAGTGGAAGAGGCACTCGCCAGCGGCGCAGCGGAGGTTGAGAGCCAGAGCGAGTCACTGCCCTCGTCGGCGCTCGCGCAACTGCTCGCCCATGCACCGAGCACGAGCGGCGCGCGGCGAGGGAATTTTGTGAACCATTCGGGCAGCCTCTCCAGAAGTGCGAATCCAGGCGCATCATGGGCGGATGAACATCCAGCTCGGTTTTGAGATCGCCTACCAGCTTCCCCGGCCGACGCCGATGATCCTGACCCTCAGCATCCATTACTCGCGCGCCTCGGATCTCCTGCGCCCGGACCATCTGGTCACGAAGCCTTCCGTACCCACGACAGCGTACCGCGACCTGTTCGGCAACTGGTGCACGCGCCTGGTCGCACCCGCGGGCCGCTTCGTCCTGAGTACGGACACCGTGATCCACGACAGCGGCGCGCCGGACGTCGTCATGCCCTCGGCGCCGCAAACGCCCGTGGAGTACCTGCCCGAGACCACCCTGCTCTACCTGCTGGGCAGCCGCTACTGCGAAACCGACCTGCTGTCCGATTTTGCGTGGCAGCGCTTCGGGAGCGGACCGACCGGCTGGGGCCGCGTGCAGGCGGTGTGCGATTTCGTGCACCAGCACATCGAGTTCGGCTACCAGCACGCGCGGCGCACCCGTTCGGCCTTCGAAGCCTTCAAGGAAGGGCAAGGCGTGTGCCGCGACTACGCGCACCTGGCGATCACCCTCTGCCGCTGCCTGAACATCCCGGCCCGCTATTGCACCGGCTACCTCGGCGATGTCGGGACCCTGCCGCCGTACGGCACGATGGACTTTGCGGGTTGGTTCGAGGCTTTCCTGGGTGACCGCTGGTACACCTTCGATGCGCGCAACAACGTGCCCCGCATCGGCCGCGTGCTGATTGCGCAAGGGCGCGACGCCAGCGACGTCGCGTTGTCGAGCACCTTCGGCCCCAACGAGCTGGACGGATTCAAGGTCTGGTGCGACGAGGTTCAGTGACCACAAGCGCAGCGCACCGCATCCCGGCCGTGAAATCCTAGAATGGCTCGACCAGACCATTCTGCCGAAGGTGAGCCGTGGAAACTGAGGTCCTGAGAACGCGCGACCTGGATGAGGCCATGAGTGCAGTCGGCCGCGTCTACTGCGCACACACAGTGGTCCCGCAGGGTCCGGTCCGTGATGTCGAGGCGACCCTGGAAGTGGTCCATGGCAGCGCGCAACCGGTGGTGAAGCTGAGCTATTCGACGCCGGTCCGGATCGATGCCGGAAACTTTCCGGACCTGCTCCTGATGATGTCCGCGGCCTCGGGTGCCGCCAGCGTGGTCCAGGGGCGACAGGCGTCCATGTGGCGCGCCGGGCAGACGATGCCGCTTTCGCCCGGGCTCGACACCACGCTCCTGTTCGATCGCCAGTTCGCCCAAAGCTCCTTGCGGGTGGAGATTGCTCGCCTCGAGGATCTTTGCGCGCGTTGGCTTGGCCACCCGCTCGATGCGCCGCTGCGCTTCGTGTTGCATCCGCTGTCGCCGGACTTCGAGCGAGTGTGGCAGGACACCATGCGCGTCGCCGCCTCCGTCGGCACCTTGGGCATGCCGGTCCCGCAGGCCGCCCTGGATTCGCTGGACGAGTTCCTGTTGTCACTGCTCCTGCATGGTCACACGCACAATTGCTCCGAGTTGCTCTCGCACCCGGCCAGGGCGGCGGCGCCGCGCCTGGTGCTGGCCGCGGAGGGCATCTTCCGTGATCGCGCTGCAGAGGGCACGACTGTCTCCGCCGTCGCGGCCGAGCTCGGTGTCAGTGTTCGCAGCCTGCAACTGGGTTTTCGCGAAGCGCGCAACACCTCGCCCTCCTCCTGTCTGCGCCTTCTTCGACTCGAAGCTGCACGCAGTGCCCTCAACGCCGGCACGGCCGCCACCTCCGTCACCGAGGTGGCGCTTTCGCACGGCTTCTCGCACATGGGCCGATTCAGCTCTGCGTACAAGGCGGCCTTCGGCGAGACGCCGGCCATGACGCTTCGCCGGGCACGCCAGCGGCACTAGTTGCCGGGAGCCGCCTCAGCTTTTCGCAAAACGGCTTTTGCTTCCGAAACTGTACTTTTGGTGAGGCGTTGCATTGCGCACGATGGCCATGGGGCGACATGCCCCGGCAACCTGGAAAGGCAACGCGATGAAATCACCCAACGCCCAAGACGACGCGCTCACCGTGCTGGAAGCGGGCTTCAAGATCATTCCTGGCAAAGAGGCGGATTTTTTCGCCGTCCAGGGCAGGATGGTGCCGGTTGGCGCAAGCCAGCCCGGATTCATCTCCGTCCAGGGCGGCTTGATTGCCGATTCCACCTGGCTCTATTTCGGCGTTCGCTTCGAGAGCAAGGCCCAGATGGATGCGTGGCATCGGCATTCGGGACACCAGGCTGTTCAGCGGATGGCCTATGCCAAGTTCTGGACCGCTGTCTATCTTCGCAAGTGGCGCGCCGCGCTTCCGGGCGAAACGCTCGGTGATCGCCTCATGTGCGAGACCCGCCTGATCTGCGACTCGCCCCTGGACGAAGCGCAACTGGCATCGATCAAGTCGACGCTCTCCGGACTGGGCGAGGCCGGGGCCCAGCGATTCGAGACGCTGACCGGCGAATACGAGCCTCAGCCGTACCAGTTCGTCGGCCCCGTGGAAATCACGCCTGCGGCGAGCGGCACGCTCTACTCGCTCATCACGCACTGGTCCTCCCCCGCTGCCCTTCGAGCCTGGCAGCAATCCAACGCCCTCGAGTCTCTGAAGCAACTTGGGCAGGTCAGCAACGACACCTTCATCGCGGTTGTCGAAAACGAGGAACGCGATCGTCTGCGTAGCGACCGACTGCAACGCGAATGGACGCTTGAAGGGCATCCCTGATGAGTCACGACACGGCCCCCGCAGCGCGGCACGGCGCACTGAGGACGAAGAAAAGCCGGGCTGACCCGGCTTTCTCCAAGGCGCCGCGATTCAGAGCGGAAGGCGATCGCCGTGCGCGGCCGCACGGGCCTGGAGGCGAACATTGGCGCGGTCGACGCCCGACTCGACGCGCGTCACGCCTTGGCCGTAGCCTTCAGCGTACGGATTCGCGCTGTGAGCGGCCACAGAGGCCTGCGAGCGAACCGATGCACGGTCGACCGAACTGGCGACGGTCGCGACGCCTTGCCCGGCTGCATCGCCAAACTGGTCGCCACTGCGTGCGGCGACCACCCCTTCGGTGCGAACTGCGGCACGGCTCTGGGTCGATGTGACCTTGACGACGCCGTCATAGGTTTCTGCATGGACGCCGGCGGCAGCGAGGATCGCGAGCGCAAAACCGGAGAGGAGCTTGGAAGCGGTGTTCATGGTCGTGGATTCCTTCAAGTGATTGGAACGGGTTGGTGTGGGATGAAGTTTGCGCCGGCAAGGAGGTTGGTGGATGTGCGTTTTCGCACCTCTTTTGAGACGCCGCTCAGCGCCCCTTGAAATCCAGAACCGGCCGCGGCTTGCCCGCCTTCAGCGCATCGACCGCCGACTTCAGACCGCGCCGGACGTCGTCCGTCTCGAACAGCGGCATCGCGATATCGAGCATCGCATCGTCGGCTGCCGACACGCCACCTACGGCCCACGCACGCAGCAGCGCCTTGTGGGCGGCATACGCCCGTGTCGGGCCTTGGGCAACCTTCTGCGCGAACGCGCGCGCCTCCTGCAGAAGCTGCGCATCCGGGACCACGCGATTGACGACGCCGAAGCGCTCCATCGTGGCCGCCGGCACCCTTTCCGAGGTCAAGGCCCACTCGGCCGCGCGAGAGCGTCCGGCGCGCTCCGCGACCCGATAGATGCCGCCCAGCACCGTGACGATGCCCAGTGACTGCTCGGGGTGCCCGAAGGTCGACGACTCGCCGGCAATGATCATGTCCGCACGCAGTGCGAGCTCGAGACCGCCGCCGAAGCACAGCCCCTGCACCGCCGCGATGACCGGCATGGGCATGCGCTCGAAGCGGTTGAAGACCGACATGTAGTAGCCGAAGCGCTCGCGCAGTTCCTGGATGCTCGCCTCGGGCCAGTTCGTGATGTCGCCGCCGAAGCTGAAGTTCTCGCCTTCGTTTCGAACCAGCACGGCACGCGCGCCGCTGCGTTCGATGGCGGCGACCGCCTCGGCCAGCTCGTTGACCATCTGGTCGTCGATGCGGTTCTGCGGCGGGCGGTCCAGCACGATGGTGGCGATCTCGTCGATGCTGTAGGTCAGGTGGGACATGGGACGATCCTTGGATGTTGGAAATATTGGGGGACGTTGCTGCGCATCAGCCCAGGTGCTGCTCGAACCACTCGACGGCAGCGGCGCTGGAGACGTGGAACTGGGACAGGTAGGGGTCGAAGTGGCCGCCCTCGATGGTGACCAGGCGCTTGGGCTGCAGCGCGCGTTCATAGGCCGCCAGCTCGAGGTCGGTCAACGTGATGGTGTCGCGCATGGCCGCCACCATCAGCAGCGGTGTCGGCGACACGCGCGTGATCCATTGGCCGGGTTCGTACATGCGCGCCGCACGGGTCGAGCGCACTGTCACGTTGTTTTCCCAGGCGCCGGGCGGCACGGGCTGCAGATAGAAATCGATGGCGTCCCTCGCACGGTAGGAGGCCGGGGTGCCCGGGTCGTCGCTCACGACCGCCTGGCGCCGCGGCGGCTCGCCGCGCAGCTGCGCACGGTCGTCGTCGGCGAACATCTCTTCGATCGCCGCCACGTTCTCCGGTGGAATGCGACGCAAGCCCTGCTCGTAGCCGCTGATGGTTGGCACCTGGGCCACGACGCACTTCAAGCGGCGGTCGGTGGCGCCGAGCACGATCGCATGGCCGCCGGCGTAGCTGGTGCCCCAGAGGCCGATGCGTTTCGGGTCGACGACATCGAGGCTTTCGAGATAGCTGATGGCACGCCGCCAATCGGCGACCTGCCGCCACGGGTCCACGTCCTGGCGCGGCAGGCCCTCGCTGGCGCCGAAGCCGCGGTGATCATGCAGCAGCACCACGAAGCCCGCATCCGCAAAGGCCTTGGCGAAGCGCTCGATGCCCTGCTCCTTCACTCCGGCATAGCCGTGGGCCATCGTGATGGCCGGGCGACGACCTTCGCCAGGCGGCACGAAGAGCCAGCCGCGAAGCTTGACACCGCCGTCGACTTCGAATTCCACATCGGTACGTTTGATCATTCCTGAACTCCTGAGCAAGTAGAGAAGTAAGTAAGCAAGTGGCCGATTCAGTCGGCGCTGAAGAAGTGGCCCGGTTCGACCTTGCCCTGAAGGCGCCGCCCGAGCTCAGCCGAGAACTTGAGCGCACCGCCGAGCGGCCGATGGTGAATGGCGGCATGGACGATCTTTCCCTGCTCGTTCCGGGTGAGAACCGTGATGCCGCTGAGCTTCACGCCGCCGAAGGCCCGGGCCTCCCATTCGAGGTAGCTGCGCAGACCGCTGGTCGTCTGGTGCGTGAAGGCGAGCGCCTCGTAGATCTGGCTGGCCGCCCCCATGACGGTCTTGACCTGTTCGGCGCCGGCAATGGGGCTGACCAGCGCGCTCGCCTCGAGCACGATGTCCGCATCGAATGCGTCGGCGAAGGCGGATGACGACTTCTGCTCGAATGCGCGCGTCCAGCCTTGTGGCGCGGCGGCTGCGCCGGCGCTGTCGTCGAGGGTCGAGAGGAACTCCCCGAGCACCCTGGCAAAAGCTTCCGGTTGCTCCACGTGCGGCCAGTGACCGGCGTTGCCGATGCAGGCCACGGCGGGATCCTCGAAACGAGGTGCCACGGCCTTCTCGACGATCTCCGCCGTCACGAAGGAATCCCCTTCACCGCGAACGATGAGCACAGGCCCGCCGTAGCGGGTGTGGGTTGCGCCGAGTTCGTCGCCGCGGTTCCAGAGGTCGGCGAACGTGCAGACGGAGGCGGGCTCCACGGGATCACCCAGACGGGCCAGCCTCTCGAGTCGATCGCCATCGAGGTGGACCGAGAGGTGGCGGCGCAGATCGCGCTGCGCGACCGGGTTGCCGCCGAGCGCGCGGAACGTCTTCATCACCTCGTCGGGAAGACCGGTGCCGGCCAGCGGCACAGGCGTCAGCAGGACCAGCGCGCGGACTTGCGAGGCCAGATCGCCCGCGACCATCTCGGCCACTTGCGCCCCCATGCTCTGCCCCACGAGGACCACGGGCCTGTCCAGGGCACGCACCTGCCGTGCGACATCTTCGGCGAGGCCGGCGAGGCTGTTCGGTGCGCGCTCGTCGGCACGGGCGCCCATGCCGGGGAGGTCCACGCACAGCGCGTCCTCCGCACGCTCACCGAGCACGCGGACGACGTCGTCCCAGACAGCCGCGCCGTCGAGAAAGCCGTGGATGAAGACGAGCGAGGGCTGGCGGCCGGCGTCCGCCGCCGCCTTGGGGATCAAGGTCATGAGGTTCTCCTGTGAGGGGTGTCGGGAATCAACGCGTCGCGCCAGAGGCGGACCACTCTTTCGAATCGATCGGCGAATAGCCGTCCGGCTGCCCATCGAGGCGGCCGGCCCGCTTGCCCCGGAAGGTGGCGAGAAGCTCTTCGTCGAGCGGCGTCGTGAATGCGTTGTGCACGAGCGTGTACTCGGCGGCCAGGCGGCCCACCGCTTGCAGGGCGCCGGTGTCGATGCGGCCGCCCTCCATGTAGACGTCGTCGCGGATATGGAAGCGGACCACTTCACCGAACACCACGTAGTCCGTGTCGCCCATCGGAATGATCCGCTCGAGCTTGCACTCCAGCGAGATGGGCGCGTCCTTCACGCGAGGCACCGCAACGACGACCGATGCGTCCTTCTCGAGGCCGATCGCGTTGAATTCGTCGACGCCCGAGTCGAACTCGAAGGCGCTGCGGTGCATCGCATGCGCCAATGGCAACGTGACCATGTTCACCACGAACTCGCCCGTGTCGCGGATGTTGACGAAGGTGTCCTTCAGCGTGACGCCGTCGGAGCGCGGCTGCAGCGAGATGGAGACGACGGGCGGCATGCGCCCGACCGCCGTGAAGAAGGAGATCGGTGCGAGGTTCGCCACGCCGCTGCGCGACTGCGTGCTGATCCAGCCGATGGCACGCGGCAGGATCGACCCGATCAGCAGCTTGTAGTTCGAAGTCGCATTCAGGGTCGAGGGATCGATGATCATGTAAGGCTCCTTTGCCGCGATGTGTACCGCGATGTGTAGGGAAATTCTAGGAATCGCTTCTCTGCGGAGTAAGACGGATCGGCCCAATGCGCCATTTCAGTTTCGTCAAAAGTTCCGGGGGAAACGCGGCCGTGCGGCGTCGCGTGCGCGTGGATCGTTCCGGTTCGCGCAAAGGTCCGTTTCAGTGCGCCGTCTGGATGGCGAGGCGGTTGCCGCCTAGAGTCACCTCGAGGATCCCGCAAGGACCCGCCAAGGAGATCGAAATGAAGCTCTGGAAATTCATCGAAGCGCATCACGAGGACTTCGGCGTCGCGCTCTTCATCCTCCCGTGCCTGCTGGCGACCTTTTCGATGGCCGGCATCGTCGCCGGCGTCGCCCTGCTGTTCCGGTAGCACGCCGCGATGGGAAAGGCTGATTGATACGAAAACGGAAACGCCGTGTCAGCGGCTGGTCCGTGCCGGCACCCCGTGGGAGGACTATCTTTGAGTCACTGCGAGCCGTGGGCTCGCCCGCTTTCAGGAGTTGCCATGTCCACACCTCTTCATTCCGAAGTCAACCTCGTACAGCCGTCGAAGCTGTCGGCTGAAAGGGCCCGCGCGCTCGCAGCCGAGCAGCTTCCGATCGGACTGACCTTGGCCGCAATCATTCTGTCCGTGCTCGGCGTCCGGTCGTAGTCGCCGATCTGGCGTGTCGTCTGTGAAGCCGCTTCACAGATGATGTGCGGGCGCAGTTATTTCCGTGTGCATGGGCAGGCCGCAACATCGGCTCCAACGAGGGGCATCGCATTTGCATTTGTACAGCCTCTCCGATCACCACCACGGAGACACACATGGAAGAACGCACCGAACTGCAGGAAGCCCTGCTCGACAGCCTGCAACGCGTCGTCGACAAGGAGATCGCACCGCTGGCCCAGCAGATGGACGAGACCGAGACCTTCCCGAAGCACCTGATCTCGGTCTTCGGTGAAATGGGCCTCATGCAGGCCAGGGTGCCCGAGGAATACGGCGGCCCCGGGCTCGACCTCACGACGACCTGCATGGCCAAGGAGCTGGTGGCCAAGGTGTCGATGACCGGGGCCCAGCTCATCAACCAGAACACCATTTCCTTCGTCCTGCCCTTGCTTCACTTCGGCACCGAGGCGCAGCGCCGCAAATGGCTGCCGCTGGTGGCCAAGGGCGGCGTGGTGAGCTCCGTCGCGATCACCGAGCCGCATGCCGGGTCCGATGTCGGCGCGATGCGGACCAGCGCGGTGCGGGACGGTGACCACTATGTGGTCAACGGCCAGAAGTGCTTCATCACCATGGCGCCGCTGGCCGACTACATCACCCTGTTCGCCAAGACCGGCGACACCGCCAAGCGCGGCGTGGACAACATCAGCTGCTTCATCGTCGACATGAAGTCGCCCGGCATCTCGCTCGGCCAGAGCGAGAAGATGATGGGCCAGCGCGGCACGCCGCACGCCGACATCTATTTCGACAACGTGCGCGTACCGGTCGAGAACCGCATGGGCGAGGAAGGCAAGGGCTTCCTCTCGTGCATGCACATCCTCGACCTGAACCGTCCGACGGTCGCCGCCAGTGCGCTCGGCGTGGCGCAGGGCGCCTTCGACATCGCGGTGGCCTATGCCAAGGAGCGCAAGGCCTTCGGCAAGGCGATCGGCGAATTCCAGGGCCTGCAGTTCATGCTCGCCGACATGCACATCCAGATCGAGGCGGCGCGCGCCCTGCTCTACAAATGCACCCGTGCGATCGATGCCGGGCAGACGGATCGCCTCACGGAAATGGCCTCGATGGTCAAGTGCTTCTGCACCGACACCGCGATGAAGGTCACGACCGACGCGGTGCAGATCCTCGGCGGCCACGGCTACGTGCGCGGCAACCACGTGGAGCGCATGATGCGCGATGCCAAGGTCTTGCAGATCTACGAGGGCACCAACCAGATCCAGCGGATGGTGATCGCCCGTCGGGCCCTCGGCTTCCGCTGAGCACCACCCCATGCCCGCGATTCCTCCGAGCGCCCAGGGCGCATTGTCCGGCCTGCGCGTGCTCGACTTCACCTTCGTGATGTCGGGGCCCTATTGCACGCGGCTCATGGCCGATCTCGGTGCCGATGTCATCAAGATCGAGTCCAGGACGGGCGACCTGACCCGCAGCCGTCCTCCGCTGCGCGAGGGGCGCAGCAGCTACTACGCGTCACTCAACTGTGGCAAGCGCAGCATCGTGCTCGATCTCAAGAACCCCGAGGCGCGCGACATCATCCATGAGCTGGCCCTGGAAGCCGACGTGGTGGTGGAGAACTTCCGCCCGGGTGTCATGAAGCGCCTCGGGCTCGGCTATGAGACCCTGAGCGAGATCAATCCGCGCCTGGTCTATTGCTCGATCTCGGGCTTCGGCCAGGGCAAGTCCGGCGACGGCAAGGGGGCGTACGCGCCGACCCTGCATGCCCTCTCGGGCTTCGACAGCGCCCTTCGCTCCTACCAGGACGACGACAGCCGGCCGCCCAACACCGGCATCTTCGTCGCGGACGTTCTGGGCGGCTCGCTCGCCTTCGGCGGCATCCAGGCGGCACTGGTGCAGCGCCAGCGCACGGGCAAAGGGGACCACGTCGACCTGTCGCTGCTCGACGCGATGATCAGCCTGCTGGTCTGCGAGGTCGGCGAGGCCCAGTTCCCCGAGCAGCCGATCCACTTCGTCTACAAGCCGACGCCGGCGCGCGACGGGTATCTGGTCGTGGCGCCCACCACCCAGGACAACTTCGAGGCGCTGTGCGAAGCCACCGGGCACCCCGAGTGGCTCGAAGACCCGCGCTTCGCCACAGGCCGAGGGCGCCAGCAGCACTGGGACGAGTTCCTGGCCGAACTGGCGAAGTGGGCCATGCAGCACACCGCCGAGGAGTGCGAGCGCATCCTCGACGCGCACCACGTTCCCTGTTCGCGCTACCTCGACATCAAGGAAACGATGGCTCTGCCGACGGTGCGCGAGCGCGGAACGATGTGCGAGATGGACGACGGCGCAGGCACCTTCGTCGTCGCGGGCACGCCCTTCCGGATGACCCACGGCAACGCGGGTCCGCGAGCGCACATTCCTGCACTCGGCGCCGACGGCCCGGCGATCCTTGAACAACTGCTGCACCGGAATGCGGAAGACATTGCGCGGCTGAAGGAAGCAGGTGTTCTCGGCGGCTGATGCCTTGCGAGACGGCAAAAGAGAGAGAGAGAGATAAGAACAGGGCGGCCACGTCCTTGGAGACACACATGAAGCCATCGATTCCCGTCCTTGTCGCCGCAGCCTGCCTTTGGGCGGCGGCGCCCCTTGCCTGGGCACAAGCCCCCTATCCGGACAAGCCGATCCGCATCGTCGTGCCGTTCGCCGCCGGCGGCGTGACCGATGCGCTGCTGCGCCTGCTGCAGGAGCCGGTCGGCAAATCGCTCGGCCAGCCCGTGGTCGTGGAGAACCGACCGGGTGCCGCGGGTGCCATTGCCGCACGTTACGTGGCCGAGTCCGCCCCCGATGGCTACACGCTGCTGGTGGTCAATACCGGCCTGATCGCGATCACGCCGTACGCGCAGAAGAACCCGGGCTTCGATCCGGTCAAGAGCTTCACGCCCGTGGCCGGCTTGTCGAGCGCGCCATCCGTGCTGCTGGTGCATCCCTCGGTGCCAGCGGACAACGTCGGGCAGTTCATCGCGTACGCCAAGGCCCATCCCGGCACGATCGACTACGCGGTCGTGGGCAAGGGCGCCTACGGTGATCTCGCGACCGCGTTGTTCTCGCGCCAGGCCGGCATCCGCATGGTGCCGGTGCCCTACCAGGGCAACGCGCAGACCACGACGGCACTGCAGACCGGCGAGGTCAAGGCGCAGTTGACGATCCTTTCGGGTGCGACCAACGACTACATCCGCAGCGGCAAGATCAAGGCGCTCGGCGTGGCGACCGCCGCGCCGACCCCTCTGGTGCCAGGCGTGATGCCGATCGCCGAGGTCGTGCCCGGATTCGACGCCGTGGTCTATACCGGCCTACTGGCACCGGCCCGCACGCCCCAAGCCGTGATCGACAAGGTCGGCAAGGCCGTCACCACCGCGCTCGCAGACCCCGCGCTGCGGCAGAAGCTGGTGACGATGGGCATGGAAAGCGCACCGCTGGACAGCGAGGCCTACGGCGCGCGGATCCGGCAGGAGATCAAGAGTTTCGCGCCCCTGGTCAAGGACCTTGCGGCCGAATAGTTCTACACGTCATCACAGAGGCAACCACCAATGAAGATCCTGGTCCCCGTCAAGCGGGTCGTCGACTACAACGTCAAGGTGCGCGTCAAGAGCGACGGCACCGGTGTGGACATCGCCAACGTCAAGATGAGCATGAACCCCTTCGACGAGATCGCCGTCGAAGAGGCTGTTCGATTGAAGGAGAAGGGCGTGGCCACGGAAATCATCGCCGTGTCCTGCGGCGATGCGAAGTGCCAGGAGACCCTGCGCACGGCGATGGCCATCGGTGCCGATCGCGGCATCCTGGTCGAGACGACCGAAGAACTGCAACCGCTGGCCGTTGCCAAGCTGCTGAAAGCGCTGGTCGACAAGGAACAGCCCCAACTCGTGATCCTCGGCAAGCAGGCGATCGACGACGACGCCAACCAGACCGGCCAGATGCTGGCTGCGCTGGCTGATCTTCCCCAAGCCACCTTTGCCTCGAAGGTCGAAGTCTCGGGGGACAAGGTCAACGTGACCCGCGAAGTCGACGGCGGCCTGGAAACCATCTCTCTGTCGCTCCCCGCAGTCATCACCACCGACCTGCGCCTGAACGAGCCGCGCTACGTGACCTTGCCCAACATCATGAAGGCCAAGAAGAAGCAGCTCGACACCGTGAAGCCCGAGGACCT